>NZ_CP030054.1:900000-979291 GCF_004114955.1 Bradyrhizobium guangzhouense | reverse complement strand
TTCGCTCGCTCGCTTGGCCGATGATCTGCAGTTATGGTCGACATTTGAATATGGCTATGTCGAATTGCCGGATTATCTGTGTGGTACTAGCTCGATCATGCCGCAGAAGAAAAATCCTGATGGGCTGGAGGACATCAAGAGTTTGGCGACGCAAGCATCATCGGCCTTCCTGGCTGTAAGCATGTCCGAACGCGGACCTACTGGTTTTACCACCATGGAGCGGGTCAATACGGACAGTCAGCTCAAGGCCATTGGTGAAATGATTCCCGCACGACTGGATACTCTGTCGCGCCTTGTGGGCGATGTGCGCTTTGATGTCGCGAGAATGAGCTATTTGGCGGGTGCCAACTGGTGCACCGCAACGGACCTTGCTGCGGCCATAGCGCGCGAGACTGCGTTGGGGTGGCGTAAAGCGCATGAATTGGTCGCCGGATTCGTGGCGCACTGTTTCAATTGCGGAATGATGCCAAACACGGTGACAAGTGCCGACTTGGATGCAGCAGCAAATCAGCTCGGTTTTCCTGCACCAAGCCTTGACCCCCAACTGTTTCGGGAAAGCCTTAGTCCACTCGCTTTCGTTGGCCGACGTTCGACTTACGGCAGCCCGGCGCCCGCCAATGTGTGCGCGCAGATAAAGCTCGCTCGCGAGAGCCAGACCAGAGATGCGGAGCAGCAGGAAAAGCTGCGTTGTGTTCGCGAACGCGCCGCTAAAGCTCTTGATGAAGCCGTGAATGCCATCCTTGAGTAACATTGGGTGGTCGATATGTCCGGCCAGCATCTATCGCAACATGATGATGTATCCAAAAGGGCCGCAATAGAATACATTGTGCTTGACTGTTATGGGCGTCGTGCTCATTGTCTCGCGATCGGCGCAAACGGCCCGGCGCAGTTTGATGCTGTCAGCCCCGTCTTCGGTTGCCGATTAGTTCGTTCTTCGGGAGACCGCGGCCTTCATGGACCTGAAGCAGATCGAAGTTTTTTGCCGGAAGGCGGCTGAGCTCAATTTGCAGAAGATTGAGCTGAAAAGAGGGGACATTCGGCTGCTGCTGATCGCCGCCGCTGAAGTGACATCCGCTTTCACCAGCGCGCCGCTGTCACTGCAAAAAGCTGACAGTCTCGGTTCGAATCAAGAAGGTCATAAGATACGAGCTTTGACCGACGGAGTGTTTTATCGCTCGGATGTCCAGGGTGGTTCTCCTGCGGTTGAAGTAGGGCAGACAATCACCAAGGGGCAGATCGTTGCTGTCGTAGAGTCCATGAAAACACTGTTCCGTGTCGAAGCTGACAGAGCGGGGACGGTGCGAGCAATCCTACCCGACGACGGCCAGGTGGTTTGCGCGGGTGACACTCTTCTCGTTCTCGAGTGAGCAAATGTTTGACAAGGTGCTGATCGCCAACCGTGGGGAAATAGCCGTTAGAATGGAGCGCGCCTGCGGTGCCATTGAAGCGTTCAAAGCCGGCAGCGCGGACATCCGGTTTCTGAAGAATTGGTTGGCCGCTGGGCTGAGGCTGAAGAGAGCCACTTCTGCGGTGGCATCATGACGGGTCTTTGCGATTACATTCCGCAATTGACTGCCATCATGAGGCGCCATGGCTTGATCCGGCTGGAATATGAGGAAGGCGGCGAGTTTATAAACATTGAGCTTGCGGCGACGACCGACGAGAAGGTGCGAGCGGCGCCGCCGGCTACGGCAAATATTGTTGTTCGCGCGGTTGGGCCGGGAAGATTCTTACCAAGGCATCCCGCGGCGGCTTCAGCGGCGGTGCCGATGGGCTCGTCTTTAAACTCGGATGATATCCTCGGCTACCTACAGGATGATTTGATTCTAATCCCGATCAGAACGCCGCAGCGGGGGCGGTTGGTCACAATTCTTATCGAAGAAGGCGCCGCGGTTAGTTACGGCGCGCCCTTGTTCGAGATCCTTCCGGTAGACGTGGAGTAGGCGGCATCTACGAACGGCATCGGCGCACGGCGTTGGCATAGTATCACACCATCTACTCTACTCGGGCAGGTAGGAAAATGAAATATGATGTCGCAATTATTGGGGGCGGAGCCATCGGTTCCGCGGCTGCCTATTTTCTCAAGCTCATGGCGCCGGCTTCAGATGTCATAGTGATAGAGCGCGATCCGACCTATGCGATAGCCTCGACGCCACGGGCGTCTGGTGGCGTCCGACGTCTTTTCGCGCTTTCCGAGAATATCCAGCTTTCAAATTTCTCAATCCCCTTCTTTGAGTCATTTCCGAAGACGATGGCGATCGAAGGCGTGGATGCCGAGATCGGCTTTAAGAAAAATGGCTACCTCTTCATCGTGCCCCTTAGTGCGACGGGGATGTTGCGTCAAAATTACGACGCTCAACGAGATCAAGGTTGCAATGTCGTATGGCTGACGCCGGACGGTCTGAAAGAGAAATTCCCTTCGATGAACGTTTCGGACCTTGGCGCCGGCGTCCATTCTCCCGATGACGGCTGGCTGGATCCGCATAGTGTGCTGATGGGTTTTCGTAAGAAATCGCAATCTCTCGGCGTCAAATATCTTGCCGACGATGTGGTGGGGATGGACCGCGCCGCTCATGCTGTAACGCATGCCCGAGTGGCATCCGGCGCTCAGATTGAAGCGGATCAATTCATCAATTGCGCAGGAGCGTGGGCAAAGGAAATCTGCAAGCAACTGGGGTTCGATGTTCCAATCACCCCGCTGCGGCGTTTCGAACATTACTTCGAAACGCAAGAACCCATCGAGCCGCTGCCTTACCTCAAAGACCCCGAAAGATTAGCTTTCCGTCCCGAAGGCGCCGGCTATTCAGGCGGTGTTCCGACGCTCGCGGAACCGCGGGGCTATAATTTCGAGGTCGACTACGACTATTTCGAATCAGTTGTGTGGCCAGCATTGGCGCACCGTTTCCCGCAGTTCGAACGGACGAAATGCCGTTCAACTTTGCCGGGTCTCTATGATCAGAACGACTTCGACGGCAATGTCATCATCGGGCCGGGGGCCGATGGTCTGGGCAATTTCCACATGCTGGCGGGCTTCTCAGGTCACGGCCTGATGCATGCGCCCGGCTGTGGTCTGGCGATTTCCGAACTTATCCTGAAGGGACGATACGAAACGCTGGATTTAACTCGTTTCGGTTGGCAGCGACTGATCGACGACGCCCCTCTGCCCGAGCGCGGCATCATATAGTTTCAACGCTTTCCCCTGCCTGTGGGATTTGGGAGCTTTGCCTTCCAAGACCTTCCGATGTGACCGCGAGGCCGTTCTCCTTGAGGCGCCACGCGCCACGGACCGTGTGACCTCGAAACGGCGCTTTGGAACCCTTCCGTAAAACGCGATCGGCGATGCGAAATCAGTTGCGGTGTGGCAATATAAAATGTATCCAAAAACAATAGAAGGGATGCAAAATATGGCGAGCGTGAAAAGCGCCGAGGTCGCTATCATCGGGTCCGGTACGATTGGTATCGCGGTCGCCTACTATCTGGCCAAACACCACGGCATCACTGATATCGCGCTCATCGACCAAGGCCCTCCGATGGCCTTCACGTCCGCTCAGTCTGGCGAGAATTATCGAAATTGGTGGACCCATCCACTGATGGTTCGTCTCTCTGATCGTTCCATCCAGCTCATGGAAGACATCGCGCGAGAGTCGGGCAATCGGCTGAACATGACTCGACGCGGATATGTCTTGGCGTCGCGAAAGACAGATGCCTCCGAGCTGATCGAGGGATTGCGCTTCAGCTTGGGTGCGGAATTCGATGAGCAGGTACGGATCCATGAGGGTACCACGAGCCGCAGTTATCAACGACCCGCAGACGCTGACTGGACGCTGGCGCCACGAGGCTTCGATCTGCTTCGCAATCCCGAGCTGATCCAATCGCTGTTTCCCAATTATGATCGCGACCTGCGAACAATCCTGCATGTACGCCAAGCCGGCGACATTTCGGGGCAGCAGATGGGAGCCTTCATGCTGGAATACACGGGCAGCGTCGGCGCGCACCGCATGCAGGGCATGGTCGACGGCATTAAGGCGGAGCGAGAAGGCGGGTTTACTATCGCTTTTAAGGACGAGGGGACCTCTAAGACTCTCCGAGCGGTCAAGCTAATTAACTGTGCGGGTCCCTTTGCGAACGACATTGCCGCCATGCTCGACGTCGAGTTGCCCCTATTCAATGTGATGCAGCAGAAAATCGCCTTCGAGGATGTTCACAAGGTCATTCCTCGGGACATGCCGTTTTCGATCGACCTCGATGATCAAATGATCAATTGGACGGAAGAAGAAGCTAGCCTGCTTCGGGCCAGTGCAGACACTGCCTGGCTCACACAACCAATGACCGGCGCAATTCATTGCCGTCCCGACGGAGGAGACGGCGGCAGCTGGCTACGGCTCGGATGGGCCTACAACGAGAGGGCGCAGGTAAACGCGACCTGGGACGTTCCGCTGGACGACCGCTTTCCCGAAATTGTGCTTCGAGGGGCTTCGAGGCTCAACCCCGGACTCAGGACCTATATCGGACGGCTGACGCGCGGTCTGCATCATTATAGCGGCTGGTATACGCGGACCCACGACAATTGGCCGCTGGTCGGGCCCATGGGACCGGAAGGCTCCTATATGTGCGTCGGTCTTTCCGGCTTTGGCACGATGATGGCTTGCGCTGTCGGAGAGCAAACGGCCGCATGGGTTGCGGATAAGCCGTTGCCCGGATCGGCTGTCTTCACAATGGACAGGTTCACGGATCCTTCGTTGATCCCTGATCTGGGCTCGGTGGGCGCGGGGCTGCTTTGATGTCTGCGCCCGACCGATTGATGCATTGCTTGAGAGATACGCGCCTAGCGTTGGACTAGTTGGGAACTCCGATGAGTGACAGCCATACATTGCCCCTTGGTGACGTCGCGTTCGCTACGATCGGGGAGCTTTCGCGCGCATTGGCCACCAAGCAGGTCACGTCGCTCGAGATCACGGAGCGTTTTCTGGCGCGGATTGCGAAGTTCGACCCGCAGCTCCATGCCTTCGTCGCAATCTACGCGGATTCGGCTCGCGTAGCTGCCAAGACCGCCGATGCACGGCGTGCGGGCGGCAACGCTTTGCATATGCTGGACGGGATACCTTTCGCGGTCAAAGATCTATTTGATGTCAAGGGGAGACCGACCCGGGCCGGATCGCTTGCGACCGCATCGACCCCTGCGGAGAACACAGCCCACGCTGTTCAGCGCCTCCTCGATCGAGGAATGGTTCTCATCGGGAAAACGCACACCGTTGAATTCGCTTTTGGTGGTTGGGGGTGCAATCCCGTCTGCGGTACGCCGGTGAATCCCTGGGATACCTCGGTTGCGAGAGTACCCGGCGGATCATCCAGCGGATCGGGAGTCGCGGTCGCGGCGGGGCTCGTGCCGGTTGCGCTCGGGACCGATACCGGCGGCTCAATTCGTACCC
The DNA here is from genome assembly GCF_004114955.1 of Bradyrhizobium guangzhouense. Classification (NCBI taxonomy): domain Bacteria; kingdom Pseudomonadati; phylum Pseudomonadota; class Alphaproteobacteria; order Hyphomicrobiales; family Nitrobacteraceae; genus Bradyrhizobium; species Bradyrhizobium guangzhouense. Next base: position 973,862 of record NZ_CP030054.1, on the reverse strand, counting down.
CCGCATCGCTTTGTGGAATTGTTGGCCACAAGAGTACGCTCGGCTTGGTCGGCCGGGGCGGCGTCTTTCCATTGGCGCCGACATTTGACACTGTGGGTCCGTTGGCCCGCAGCATCCGGGATGCCGCGTTGGTACTCGATGCCTTGCAAGGGCGGGATCCCCAGGATCCCTCGACCTACGGAATTGGGCGCATAAATCCTCTTGGCGAGTTAACGGCTGGCGTCGAGGGCTTGATCTTGCGAGCGCCAACTGACTCTCAGCTCAAATTCGTCGACCCCCGAATTATGGACCTTTTCCATAAGGCACTGGGCGACCTCAAGAGACTAGGCGCTCACATAGATGTGCGTCCCATGCCTCGGAGTCACGAAGAATATGCGGCTCACGCATCCGGTATCACGGGGACCGAAGGCTGGAATGGGCTATCGCAATACATCGAGGGGCTCGACAGTCGAGTTGATCGTTTGATAGCGCAGCGAATGCGCAAAAGCAGTGGCATCAGCGCGAGGGACTATTTCGGCCTGCTTACAACCCGCCGCGAAATGCAGGTGGAATTCGATCGTTATCTGGAAGGCGCAGCAGCGTTTCTCTTGCCCTCGGCTCCGATCGTGACTCCAGAGATCGAGGGGGCGCACGAGCAAACCGCACCTTTTGGTCTCCTCGCCCGTATAGCCAATCTAATGGACTTGGCCGCTATATCGATACCCATGGGGCTCGCAGCCCTTATGCCGGTAGGTCTGCAAATTACCGTCCGCCGTTTTGGTGATGCAACGGCCTTCCGGATTGCGCAAGCGTTTGACCGCGAACGAGGGGGCGCCGTAGCAATCCCTCCCGGATACATATGAAACCGTTCGCGATCCCCCCAATGACTTGTCGCAGACCGAGCCCTTTTGGGGGGCTTGCCGAGTTTCGGGCATTGTTCGTGGCTTTCTGAAAATGAGGATTCCATTCGGAAATTACGATTTCGTCACATTCAGGTTGACACGAATGTGCCGGAGGCCCTTTAATCGTATCCTAAATTAACGTCTCGGATACAAATTGGGCCGCGGGCCCTCGCTCCCATGGCGGCCGGCGAAAAGAGGACGATGATGAGTGACGAGCAAGCCGCGGCACTGAGTCCCGAATCGGTCGTTGCGCAAATGAAGCAAAACGGCGTGTCGCATGTTGTTTGGCTGCCAGATAGCGAGACGAACTGGCTGTTCTTGAAAATGCAGGAGGAGCAATCGCTGAGCTTGGTCGGCGTCGCCCGCGAAGGGCATGCCTGCTCAATAGCGGCCGGACTTTTCGCAGGAGGAGCAAAGCCGATCGTGTTGGTGCAGAATACCGGCATGATGGAATCGGGAGATTCCATGCGCGGCTGGCTGCTCAATCTGAACGTTCCGGTCGTCTTCTTGGTTGGTTACCGCGGTTACACGCGGCACGGCGTCAATCACGATAGCGCGGCCGAATATACAGAACGCTTCCTGCTCGCTTTCGGAATCAAGTTCTACATGGTGGAAAGTAATGCGGACGCCGATCGCATCTCGCTCGCTTTCACCGAGTCTGAACTAACTCAGCGCCCAGTCGTCGTACTGATCGCCGACGAATTTCACGGTTTTAATTGAGGCGCGGGTCGATGATTTACACAAAAGATCTTGTCCACGCTTTCGCACCTCATCGCAGGAATGCGCTCGTCGTCTCGGGTCGCTCGGGTCAATATTGGTTGGACATCAGCGAAGGAGGTGCGGACCTTCCAGTCGGTGATCCTTCCATGGGCGGTCATGCCGGCTTTAGTTTTGGGCTCGCATTGGCCCAACCTGAGAAGCCGGTAGTCGTTTTCGATTCTGAGGGCGATCTACTAATGAACCTCAGCATCTTGACAACGATCGCCGAAAAGGCGCCTCGAAACTACTACTACTTCTTGATGGACAACGAATGCTATGCCACAACTGGTGGACAGCCCGTACCGAACGCGAAGAACGTTGCTTATGACCTTGTGGCTCGCGGATGTGGCATCAATCGCACTTATTTTTTCGATGATCTAGCCACATATACTGCCGCCCTGCCAGAAATCCTGGCGAAGGACGGGCCCGTCTTCGTCTGGAATAAGATCCACCCAGAAATCGAAAACCGTCCGCCAGGTCAGCGCGCGCCGTGGCGTAAGCGTAGTCCGGCAAAAGTGGTGGCCGACACACGAAAATTCCTCGGAGTGACCCGATGACTGGGCACACCCCAATAAGGCTGTTTATCGGTGGAAAATGGATCGAACGTAACGGCGCTCCGATATTGAACCCCGCAAACGAAGCCGTGCTGGGGATCGTTCCTATGGCAAGGGAGGCCGATCTTGCCGCTGCCGTCGATGCTGCAACGAACGGCTTCAACGTTTGGTCACTGACCTCAGCGGCCCGGCGATCCGAGATAATTCGTCAAGCCGCGGCGAACCTGCGTGCGAATGCCGATGTGGTGGCCCGCGATATCACTCTGGAGCAAGGCAAGCCGCTACGCGACGCGCAGACCGAAGTTCGGCGGGCATGTCAGGTGTTGGAATGGGATGCGGAAGAAGGACGCCGACTTTACGGCAGGACCATTCCGTCCGAGCCCGGGTATCGAAACACCGTGCAACTCTATCCGATTGGCCCTGTAGCGGCCTTTAGTCCTTGGAACTATCCCTTAAGTTCAGTCGCCCGGAAGGTTGGCGGTGCGCTATCGGCAGGCTGCAGTCTCGTCCTGAAAGCTTCTGAGGAAACACCGGCGGCTGCCGTGCATCTGGCGGAAGCCTTTGTGAAAGCCGGACTGCCAGATGGCGTGTTGAATTTGGTATTCGGCATTCCCGCAGATATCTCGCGCTATTTGATAGGACACCCGTCAATCAGACTGGTTGCGTTTACTGGCTCCGTTCCAGTTGGCAAGGGACTTGCCGCGCAAGCCGGAATGCATATGAAGCCCTGCATTATGGAATTGGGCGGGCATGCGCCGGTCATAATTTGTGACGATGTCGATCCGCTCGATTCAGCGAGCAGGTCGGTTGCCGCTAAAGCCAGCAACTCGGGCCAAATCTGTACATCACCGACACGCTGGTTCGTCCACGACTCCATTTATGGAGAGTTTGTCAACAACATGGGCGAGGCGGCTCGAAAAATTGAGGTCGGCAATGGCCTCGATCCGGCCACGCAGATGGGGCCCGTAGCCAATTCACGGCGCCTTGCTGCGATACAGGAACTCGTCAGCGAGGCGATCGCGAAAGGTGCCAGGCTTGTTGCCGGTGGGGAGCGCATCAAGAATAACGGCTACTATTGGCCTCTTACGGTATTGGCCGACGTGCCCGCGGATGCGCGTATTATGAAGGAAGAACCGTTTGGCCCAGTCGCACTCGTAAATTCGGTTACTTCGCTGCCAGACGCGATCAAGCGCGCCAACGAACTGCCCTATGGGCTTGCGGGTTACGCGATGACTCATTCGGCTGACTACGCCGGCTACATCGCCGACCACATGCAGGTCGGAAACCTTGCGATCAATCACTTCACGTCATCGCTGCCGGAGACGCCTTTTGGGGGAACAAAGGACTCGGGGTATGCGCGTGAGGGTGGGGCTGAGGGGTTGTTGAACTACACGATTGTACGCAGCATTTCATTCCTGGCGGGACCGCCCCGCAACTCAGTTCCTGCGCATCGTTAGAGCGGGCATACGAATGAAGCTCAAGATCGAAAACCTCTCGAAACGGTACGGTGCGTTCGACGCTTTGAAGCCGACGTCTCTCGATGTGGCCGAAGGAGAATTTCTGACTCTATTGGGCCCTTCTGGCTCCGGAAAGACGACGCTCCTAACCATGATCGCCGGACTAACCCCTCCAAACTCCGGCGAGATCTACATCAACGGTCGTCGAGCTACCAACGAGCCCGCGTTTTATCGGGATATTGGCATGGTCTTTCAGAACTATGCCTTGTTTCCTCATTTGAGTATCGCGGAAAACCTCGCATTTCCGCTGCGCATGCGGAAGATGCCGGAGGCTGATATACGCGACCGGGTAAAGTCGATGTTGGAGATCATCAGCTTACCTCACGTTGCCGAGCGTGTGCCCAAGGAGCTATCGGGTGGTCAGCAACAACGCGTGGCTCTCGCACGCGCAATGGTCTACCGGCCGTCGATCGTACTGATGGACGAACCTTTGGGCGCGCTGGATAAGAACTTGCGCGAGCAGATGCAGATCGAAATCAAGCATCTGCATAAGCGATTAAAGACGACCATCATCTACGTGACCCACGACCAAGAAGAAGCGTTGGCCATGTCAGATCGGATCTGTCTGATGAACGGTGGCGAGATCGAGCAACTGGCACCACCGAACGAAATTTACGATCGCCCCTCGACGGTCTTCGCCGCTAACTTCATCGGACAGTCCAATATCATGGCGGCTGGCGAAGTGAGCGATGCAAGCGGCAACGTGACGCCCATGCAGGCGGGAACGCGACTGATGGTTCGACCTGAATACGTTCGCGTCAACGCCGACGTCGTTCCCGCGCACCACCGGACCGAAGCGACGTTTATTGAGCGCATCAATATTGGGCCGACAACCCGGTACTTCTTCAAGTCGGCGTCCGATCGCGTCCTTTCAGCCCTTGTTCTGAATGCACAGGCTCCTCACGATATCGAGAACGGTCAACGTTGCATCTTGAGCTGGGCCGCCTCCCGGTCGGTAGAAATAAAGGATGTAGGAACGTGACAGATCGGACGACCATCCCGGGATCATGGCCGCGATCAGATCGGCGCCTACCTCTGAGCGAATTGCTAGCGCGCTGGCCGTTTCTTCAGATAGCACCGCTGCTGACGTTTCTATCCGTCGTATTTGTACTGCCTGTCGGCGGAATTCTTGTTCTCAGCCTCTTTGACGCTCACGGTGCGCTGACGCTAGAGAATTTTTCGCGAGTATTTAAGACCAATCTATACGTTAGCGTGCTCGTGCGAACGATTCAAACCGCTGCTTGGGCCACCGGGATCTGCCTGACGCTCGGTTACCCCGTTGCATATGCACTCTCCAAAGCAAATGCAGGGGTTCGAGCAGCAATCCTGACGTCCGTTCTGGTGCCGCTTTGGACTAGCTTTCTGATCCGCAATCTGTCACTGATTATTATCTTCGGTCGCCGCGGTTTGATCAACGTAACCGGCTTGAAGTTGAGCTGGCTCGATCATTCGATCGCCTTCCTCTACAACTGGAACGGCGTGATGATCGGCCTGAGCAGCTCGCTTTTGCCTTTGGCGATTATTACGATGTACTCCGTAATGGAGGGCATCGAGCCGAACTTGGAAAAAGCGGCGAGCACGCTGGGTGCCCGCCCCTCCCATGGTTTTTGGCGGGTCTATTTTCCTCTGTCGTTACCGGGAGTGGCGGCCGGCGGTATCTTGATCTTTGTGAGTGCTCTTGGGTTTTTCATCACGCCGCAGCTGCTCGGGAGTCCTCGGGAAACGATGATCGCTCAATTGATCATCGAACAAGTTACCGAGGTGTTGCACTGGAACTTCGCTGCGGCGATATCCGCCATGCTGTTGCTGGCAACACTTATTTCCTTCTTTCTGTTTGATCGGGTGGTTGGAATGCACATTCTGACCGGAGAAGAGGGCGACCAGCATCCGTCGAGACTGAACCGAATGCTCCGCCGTGGCGGAATGAAACTAATCAACGGAATTTCATGGATTACCGCCAGCTTCGGATTGGTCGCCGAAAAACTGACGGGACGGACGGTGAAGCTCAGGCAAAGGGTGAGTAGACCCATTCTGTCGATGGTTTCGCTGGCAATTGCGTTGTTCTTGATACTTCCGATCTTCTGTATCGTTCCGATTTCATTCTCTAACAGCCTTCTGTTCGGCTGGCCGCCCCAGGGTTTCTCACTCCGATGGTACACGTCGGTCCTTAGCTCACCAATCTGGGTATTGGCTTTCTGGCGATCGGTTGGCATCGCCGCCATCACCAGCTTGATGGCCATTGCCATCGCTATTCCGGCGGCACTATTTCTCGTTCGTCAAAAGACGAGGGCAAAGTTCCTGATAATTCTGCTGCTGACCATTCCGATTTTTCTGCCTCATATCATCACGGCGGTCGCGCTGTTCTACGCTTATGCCCGCTTCGGGCTGATTGGCACATGGGTCGGATTGATCATGGGGCATATGGTGTTTGCGCTGCCCTATGCCACGATGTCACTGATGGCCGTGCTCAAAAATTACAATCGTTCGTTGGACTATGCCGCATGGACGATGGGCGCGTCAAAATTCAAGACCTTCCGATATATCATGCTGCCGATCATCAAGCCTGGAGTTTATGGCGCGTTTCTTTTCGCATTCATCCAGTCGTTTGACGAAGTGACGATTTCTCTGTTTGTCACGGGAGGCAGCTTCACCACGCTTCCGAAGCAGCTATACCAACAGGCAGTGTACGGGGCGTCACCGGAGTTGGCAGCAGTGTCGACGCTACTCCTGGCGTTAATTCTCGGATTTATGCTCATAGCCAATTCCGTTGGCGGGACGTCCAGACGCGTGTAGCGCTTGCATCGGTTGGATGGGCCGACATTAGAGCCGTCAGTTCGAGGCAATGGTTAGTGAGGAGGCCAACAATGAATAGAAGGCAATTCGTCAAGATAGCTGCGCTATCCGGCGCGACTTTCCCACTACCCGCCATCGTCGGACGCGCATCGGCGGCCGGTGAGACCCTCTATGTTGCGGATGCGGGCGGTGCGTACACCGAGTCCTACAAGAAGGTTATCTATACGCCCTTTACTGCAAGCACGGGAATTGATGTCGTTCCGGTCGTTCGGCCAGCCCAAGCGCTGGCTCAGATGAAGACCATGGTGGAAACGCAGAACTATACGTTCGATGTGCATGGGGCCGCCGGTCTCGATGAAGGTGTCCGCTACGATGCTGAGGGGCTCAGCGAACGAATTGAGTTGCCGAGGTCAATATATGACGACCTTCCTGACTCCATCAGAAATGTTCCGGGCTTCTATCCGGACTCCGTTGCAGCGTTTGCGACGGTATATCGGCCGTTAGCGACAAAACGGGATCTGAAACGAGTTGCCGATATTTGGGACATGTCCATTCCGGGAGTTCGCTCGCTGCGTACTGGCGGTCGCGACAACATAGAATGGGCGCTTCGAGCGGATGGCGTTCCCGCGGGACCGGCCATTATCAATGAGCTGAAAACAAAAGCCGGGTGGGAGCGCGCATTTCGAAAATTGGATGAGATCAAACCGAAAATCCTGACTTGGTGGAGTACGGCCCCACAAAGCGCTCAGCTTCTGCAAGCTCAGGAGATCGATATTACAGCGACGTATGCGAACCGGGCTGCAACGCTGATCCGGCAAGGTGAGAACCTCAAAGTGCTTTGGAACGAAGGTTATTACACTGCCTATGGGTACGTCATCCCAAAAGGCAATCCAAAGGTCCATTTGGTGCAGAAGCTCATCGAGTTCTCATTGGATCCGAAGCGTCAAGCCGCGCTTGCTTCCGAGTTGATGCAAGGAAGCGCCTCGAAAAGTGCCTTCGAATTTATCGACAAGAAGGTGCTCGAGTACGTCCCGACGCAACCAGATAATTTCAAGCAGATGGTCCCGTTGGACGTGGCTTTTTGGGGAGAGAATCTCACGAAATCGAATGAGCTGTTCAATCAGTGGCTTGTGAAATGACGAATGATGATCGGCACTATCGGCAACGACCATCCCTTTGAACGCCCCGGGATGATTGCCTCCGACGACATTCGATGAAATCCGCGGTCGGCGTAAGTCGCTAACGGAAGGCCAGAAATGAACAGAAGAAAGTTTACTAAGACCACAATGCTGGCGGGCGCAACGTTAGCAGCACCCGCGATCATGGGTCGCGCTTCGGCAGCGGGCGAAACTCTCTACATTGCAGATGCTGGTGGCTCCGTATCTCAGATTTATAAGGAGCTCTTTTACACTCCTTTCACGGAGGCTACCGGCATCACGGTCGTTCCCGTGGTGCGAGCCGCGCAGCCGCTGCCCCAGATGCAGTCGATGGTCGACACGAAGAATTATATCTTCGATGCTTGCATTGGCGCAGGCATGGACGAAGCAGTTCGATATTTGGCTTTGGATTTGGTTGAAAAGATCACCCTTCCAAAACACCTGTATGACGACCTTCCGGTGGAGCTGAGGAACCTCGCCGGTTTTGTGCCCGACTCGATATCAGCCTATTCAACGGTTTATCGGACCTCCGCGACCGGGAAAGATCTGACTTGCGTTGCGGACATGTGGGACAAAGCGATCCCTGGCGTGCGGTCCCTCCGCAACAGCGGCCGGGACAACATCGAGTGGGCATTGCGCGCCGACGGCGTCAAGCCCGGCCAGGCCATCATAAACGAACTGAAAACAGATGCCGGTTGGATTCGGGCATTCAAGAAGCTCGATCAAATCAAACCGCGGATCGCTATGTGGTGGACGACGGCGCCGCAGAGCGCGCAGCTGTTACACAGCGGCGAAATCGACATTACCGCGACCTATGTCAACCGGGCAGCGGAGCTTATCGTGCAAGGAGAGGATCTTAAGATCCTATGGAATCAAGGCTATTACACCGCATATGGCTGGTCGATTCCGAAAGGGAATCCGAAGGTGGCGATGGTTCAGAAGCTCATCGAATTCACTCTTGATCCGAAGCGACAAGCCGCGCGTGCAGCGCGCGTCCTGAACGGAACGGCTTCGATCAGCGCCTACCAATATATCGACCCCAAGATCTTGTATTTGATCCCGACGCAGCCTGACAACTTTAAGCAGCTCGTGCCCCTCGATGTCAGCTTCTGGGGTGAAAACTTGTCCAAGTCGAATGAAATGTTCAACGCTTGGCTCATCAAATAAGAGGCTGCGACAGCCGAGCCCGCGCGCAGACGGGTCGAAAGCCTGGCGTCGTTCTCACGGACTAGGAAGCGGTGACTAATTTGAATACACGAAGCAGATCGAAGCGGGTTGGCAAGATTCAGGTCGATGTCTCCGAGAGCATGGCTCAAAAAGCAAAGTTGAGAGTGGCCTCAGGCAAGCGCGTTATCAGCCTTGCACAGGGCGAACCTGACTTCGATACGCCAGAGCACGTTCAGGAAGCGGCAATTGCGGCGATCCGAGCTGGAGAAACCCGCTATACCATCAATACGGGTACCATTCAGCTGCGCGAGGCCATCTCGCGCAAGCTGAGACGCGACAACGACTTGGAATACGGAGTCAATCAGATCGTGGTCGCTCCGGGCGCGAAACCAAGTATATATAATGCCTTCGCCGCAACCTTAAACGACGGCGACGAGGTCATTATACCTGCACCCTATTGGGTGCCGATGCCAGACATGGTGCGGCTCGCCGGCGGACAGCCGGTGATAGTCGCGTGCGGCGTCGAAAGTGACTTCAAGATGCAGCCTGGACAACTACAGGCGGCCATCACACCTCGGACGCGTTGGCTTCTTTTGAATTCGCCAAACAATCCGTCGGGATCAATTTACTCAAAGGCGGAATTGCTTTCCTTCGCCGAAATATTGCGTCGCCATCCTAACGTCCTTGCTTTGTCAGATGACATCTATGAGCACATTCGGTTTGATGGGCGGCCGTTTTACACCTTGGCGCAGATTGCGCCCGATTTGCGGGAGCGCATCCTGACGGTCAACGGCGTTTCCAAAGCATACGCCATGACGGGTTGGCGTATCGGCTATTGCGCCGGGCCGGATTGGCTGATCAGGGACATTACTCGAGTCTTGTCGCAAGCGACGGGTGGCGCATGTTCAATCGCGCAGGCTGCTGCTCTGGCCGCACTCGAAGGGCCACAAGATTTCTTAGCCCAGCGCGTAGCTGTGTTCCACCGGCGGCGAGATTTTGTCTTACCGATCATCAAGGCAATTCCAGGTCTTTCCGCCGAGCGCCCTGAGGGAGGGTTCTATATCTTTGTGAGCTGTACCGATCTGATTGGGAAAACGACGCCGGCAGGCGGCCGAATCTCGTCTGATAGCGTTCTGTGCGATTACTTACTGGCCGAGGCCGACATCGCAGTTGTACAAGGCGCGGCCTATGGCCTTTCTCCTTACTTCCGTATCTCCATCGCGTCGTCGGACGACGACTTGCGTACCGCCGTGGCAGCGATCCGCTCCGCGGTTCTAGCCTTACGCTGAACCAAATTCGAAGTATCATAATATGAACGAGATCACTTCCAGTGCCGCCGAGGCGACGCGATCACGTCCACCCGTGACCGCCTTCCTTGCTGATTGGGTTACGAAACTGCGCTTTTCCGACATCCCGACAGAGGCGGTGGAGACGACCAAGCGCGCTTTCGCAGACACGTTGTCTGTGACGCTTGCGGGCGCAGGCGAGGCGGCCGCAAGCAGGGCGCGTCAAGCTTTGGTCGATGAACCCGGCAAATCGCTGGTTATCGGCACTTCCTTGCGCACGACGGCGAGAACGGCGGCTTTTCTCAATGGTGTGGCAGCTCATGTGCACGATTTCGATGACGGCAACGCGACTATGCTTGGCCATCCATCCACTGGCATGGTTCCGGCGCTTCTTGCGCTGGCCGACGAGCGCAACGTTTCGGGCGAACAACTGATCACCGCGTATGTGGCTGGGATGGAAGTCGGCGCCAAGATTGCGCGGGCGATGACCTACCAACATAATGCCAACGGTTGGCATACGACGTCGACTTTCGGAACCTTCGCAGCGACGGCTGCATCGGCAAAGCTGTTGGGTTTGGACGCGCAGCAGACCAGAGATGCGTTGGGGATCGCCGCCTCGATGGCTTGTGGCATCCGTCAGAACTTTGGAACGTCGACCAAGCCCGTCCACGCCGGCCGTGCTGCCGAGAACGGCGTAATGGCCGCAAAGCTGGCTCTGGCTGGCATCGACGCAAGCCCGACTGCCATCGAGGGTCATGAAGGTTTCATGCACCTATTCGGTGACTTGAGTGTGATCTGTTTTGAAGACGCAATGCGCGACATGGGAGCCCCCTTTGAAGTGATGCGCATCAACGTCAAGCTATATCCGGTTTGCGCGATGGTGCTCCCGGCTCTCGACGTGCTTGTCGAAGGCCTCCGAAATAAAGAGCTTGATCTGGCAGATATAACCTCGGTGCGTTGCGGCACCAGCTATCAAACGCTTAACATCATGCGTTATGATCGGCCTGAAAGTCACTTACAGGCAAAATTTAGCTACAGCTATTGCGTGGCTGTGGCACTGCGAAAAGGCGACGTCACGCTAGCCGATTTCACTCCCGATGCGCTCAAGGATCCCGCGACGCGCAAGATAATGGAGTCGGTTGAACCTTATGTTCATCCAGACCAGAGCACGCCAGAGCTTTTCGAGCCGCTCTACAGAGCCGGAAAAGCCTTTACCGAAGTTGATGTCATGCGGCGAGACGGGAGTCTCTTTAAACGGCGCAAATCCAATTATATCGGCTCGAGCAGCGACCCCGTCAGTTGGGAACATCTGGAGCGGAAATATCGGGCGTGTACTGATGGAATGTTCGATTCCGCCAGGTCGGATCTTATTTTGACACGTTTCCAACATTTGGACAGGCTGAACCGGGTCGGTACACCAATTCTATTGGGCCTTGAAGAGCTGCAGTGACGGACAAAGTACGGGCATGTGCGCAAAGCTAGTGGTTCTTGATGCACCGAGGGTCAGTCACTGCGGTGCTTCGGCTCTGCTGCTCGATGCCGAAGGGCCACTTTCGTTGCAAACGCAGCAACGCATTTGGGCGTTGGATAGAACGGTCCGGAATTGGCAAGAGGTGACTGACGCGCAGGTGGGATTGAACAGCCTCTTAATCGTTGTCGACCCTTTGACAACGGACACCGAGCCTTTGGCGATGAGATTTTTGGCGGAATGGAATGGAACGACCGCTTGGTCCGGTAATGGCCGCACACTCGAAATCGGGATCGTTTACGGGGGAGCTGCAGGTCGGCACCTGCGCGAAGTTGCCGATCGTCTCGGAGTATCGCCGAGCAGGGTGGCTGAATTGCATTCGGCAGGCAATTACACTGTCTTTGCGCCTGGAACGGGTCCAGGCTTCGGCTTTCTCTTCGGACTGGATAGACGGCTGCACCTGCCACGCCGGCCTGAACCTCAAATGGTACCCAATGGTCCAAATTTGAGCATGGCGGGAGCGCAGACGTCTCTTGGACCGCCGTTGAAGCCGGGGGAGGAGCCTTCGCTCGTTCCAAGCGGCTGGTACGCACTCGGACATGCACCGGCATCGCCCATACCGTTCGACTTCAGCAAAACGCCGCCCAACGTTCTTGACCTGGGAGACTGCATTCGTTTCCGAATCGAACGGGTTGAGACATGATCGAAGTGCTTCAAACGCTTCCCTTGAATTCTGTGCAGGATTTGGGGCGGATAGGGCAACGTCACCATGGAATTGCCCGAACGGGAGCGGCCGACCGGGTCGCTCTATCGGTGGGCAACATCTTGCTTGGAAATTCCACTGAGGCCGCCGGAATTGAGGTCCAGATGGGTCCCATGCGGTTGCTGTTCAATCAGCAAATCATGGTTGCACTGTGTGGGGCCGATTGTCAGGCCGTTCTCAACCAACGTCAAGTCGCACCATGGTCGCGTTTCGCGGTTGCGCCGGGCGACGAGCTGGCGATTGGACCGGCACGTATGGGGCTTAGAGCCTATCTTTGTGTGCCCGGAGGCATCGACGTTCCCGAGGTGCTGGGATCCCGCAGCACCTATTTCAGGCAACGCGTTGGTGGCCTGGAAGGGCGCATGCTTCGCGTAGGCGACAAGCTAGGCGCTCTGAAAAAGAGTGCGCAGCCGCAACCCGAACTCTCCGTCTTGCCGCCCGACAACGTTCTCGAACGCGGACTTCACGCATTAGCGGAGCAGGACGATATTGTTCTCCGCGTCGTTCGTGCCGGAGAATATGATGATTTCACATCTAGGTCGCAGCAAACGTTCTGGCGTGATCCCTGGAGGGTCTCCGCTCAGAGCAATAGAATGGGCTATCGATTGGATGGCGCCGAACTGATGCGTACCGACCCCGGAGAAATGCGATCATGTCCGATCACGCCCGGGGTGATCCAGGTGCCCCCAGGCGGGCGCCCTATCGTGCAATTGGTCGACGGCAACTCTGCGGGTGGCTATCCGAAAATTGGTTACGTCATAGAAGCCGATCTCTGGCGCGTCGCCCAAGCGCGGCCAGGCAGCGTGTTCCGTTTCGTGGAATGTTCGGTAACCGAAGCGCGTAAGGCTCTATCTGAGATCGTGAAATATTTGGACAGGCTGGGTTGCCTGATAGCGACGGCCGACAACGGCGGCGTACCAGCGCGCATTTCGCGAGAAACCGAGGCAGGGATGGCGAACGATGAAAATCGATATCAATTCTGACATCGGAGAAGGGTTCGGGCGTTGGCGGCTTTGCGATGACGCCGCTCTGATGGCGCTGATTTCGTCCGCGAATGTGGCCTGCGGTTTTCACGCGGGTGATGCGGTCATCATGACCGACATGGCGGCGCAGGCGAGAGCGCGGGGAGTGGCGCTAGGAGCGCATGTCGGCCTGCCCGATCTACTAGGCTTCGGTCGTGTTCCGATGAAGATTGATCCCCACGATATGCGGAAACACGCACTTTACCAGTTGGGCGCTCTCTCGGCGATCGCCAAGGCTGAAGGTTATAAGGTGACACATGCCGGTACGCATGGCGTCTTTGGCATGATGTCGCGCGAAACACCGGAATATCTTCAGCTCATCTTCGATGCTTTCAAAGCCTATGATCCCGACATCATCGTGCCGGGAGAACCCGGCAGCCCTTGGCAAGCTTACGCGCGGAAGATCGGGTTGCGGACTGTTGGACGAATTTATGCCGACCGGGCCTACGAGGAAGACGGCTCGCTCGTTTCGCGAAAGAAGCAGGGAGCAGTCATCAACGATCTCGATCAAATCGCCGCGAGAGCAAGCCAGTTCTTGAATGACGGCACGGTGACAGCTATCACGGGAAAACGAATCAAGTTGGATGCGAAAAGCATTCTGGTTCATTCAGATACGCCTGGCTCGGTCGAGATTGCCAAGACTTTGCGCGACACGATTGAGAGAGGCGGTGGACAAGTGACGCCACTGACAGAGCTTGTCGAATAGAACAGCGTTCATCGCGGAGCGTCACTTGACCGTAGCGGACGACGAAATTCAGATCCCGCTAGAGATCCTCGAACCCAAATTAGCTTCGGCCTTGCGCAGAGCGGGACTGTCGGAACCCATCGCACGAATCATTGCCGAAACGGTTGCCGGCGCCGAAATCGACGGCAGTAGAAGCCACGGGATCCATCGCTTGCCCGGCTATGTCTCAAGCATATCCAGCGGCTGGATTAATACTGCAGCTAAACCGGCTTGCGAGCAGACGCGGCCCGGCTGTTTGGCGGTTGAGGCTGACAACGGGTTTGCTCAACAAGCAACGCGCGCCTTCTCGAACCGTCTTGCTGGTATGGCTCGGAGCCAAGGTGTCGCGACGATGTTTGTCCGCAATTCGCATCATTTTGGTGCTTTGTGGCAGGACGTGGAACCCCTGGCGCGCGCCGGTCTGATCTCAATTGCGATGGTGAACAGTCGCAGCCATATGGCTGTTTGGCAGGGTAAGCGAAAGACGCTCGGCACCAATCCGATCGCATTTGCCTGTCCAAGGACAAACGCGCCGCCTTTGGTGTGGGACCAAGCTTCGAGCATCATGTCGCACGGCGACATCCTGCTGCACGCTGCCGCTGGTAGACCCGTTCCTTCAGGGGTCGGAATTAACAGGGACGGAGACGTAACTACTGATCCGGCGGCGATACTGGACGGGGGGGCGCTCCTGCCGTTCGGCGGAGCAAAAGGAGCGTCGCTTGCCTTTATGGCCGAGGTTCTGGTGGCGGCACTCTCCGGCGGCACCTTCGGATTTGAAGATTGTTCTTCCAACTTTCCTGGGGCGAAGACCTCGAATGCCGGGCAATTCATTTTGGCCCTTGATCCCGGTGCTGGCGGGAATGCTTCGTTCCAGGGACAGTTGGAGAGGCTAATAGCGGAATTGAAACACGCAGGATCAACTCGCATGCCGGCCGATAACCGCTATCGGCGTCGCCAAGCGGTGCATGAAAGCGGAATGCTGTCGGTCGATGCGCGCAATTGGGCGCGCGTTCTCAGTTTGGCGGAGGACTAGCGATCTTGATATCGCGAAGGCGACAAGTGTTGCCAAAAGCATCACCGAGACAATTGTGCCGGTTCCCCTGTTTCTGTCTCCATTAAAGCAAAAGGCGTTTCGATCGCTCTGGATCGCGACGATGATGTCGAATCTCGGGACGCTTGTGCAGTCGGTGGGCGCCAGCTGGGTCATGGCCACTATGATGGGTTCGCAGGCCATGGTGGCGCTGGTTCAGACAATGAATTCCCTTCCCGTGATGATCTTCTCGATGATAGCGGGTGCGCTGGCGGATAATTATAGTCGTCGTCGCATATTGATCATGGCACAAGGTGGCATGGTGTTAGTATCCGCGGTTCTCGCGACTTCTATCTGCTTCAATGTTCTGGATCCTTGGCTTCTTCTCGCCCTTACATTTCTAATCGGTTGTGGCAACGCGCTGTACAATCCCGCGTGGCAAGCCTCGATAGGCGATGTCATCTCAAAGGAAGATGTTGCCGGCGCGGTCGGTTTGAATGGGCTCAGCTTCAACATGATGCGCAGCGTTGGCCCTGCCTCGGGCGGATTGGTCGTCGTAGTGGCAGGGTCCGCCGCGGCGTTCGCTGCGAATGTTCTTCTCACACTGCCGCTGATAGGCGCGCTCTTGCATTGGAAGCCGCACTATCCAAAGCCGGAGCTCCCCCCGAGCATGTGGGAGCAGCGATTGGTGCCGGCCTTCGTTACATCAGGGTGTCTCCCCATCTTTTGAGAGTTCTCCTACGAACGGCGATCTTCAACTTGGCCGGTGTCGTCGTTTTGGCTCTGCTTCCGTTGGTTGCACGAGACACGTTGAAGGGAACGGCACTAACCTACGGCATGATGTTGGGCACTTTTGGCTTCGGTGCGATCGGCGGCGGCTTGGCAAACGCTGCCATTGTCCGCAAGTTCAATAACGAGGTTGTCATTCGCGCAACTTTCGCGAATTTTGCGCTCGCGCTCATCTTGTTGGGCGCTTCAACTTCGATGCCCCTTAGCTGCATCGCACTACTTGTCGCCGGTGCCTGTTGGGTCATTTCATTGTCCTTATTCAACGTCACCGTGCAACTGTCACGCCACGGTGGGTGGTTGGAAGAGCGCTCTCCTTCTATCAGACCGCGACTTTCGGCGGGATGGCCCTTGTATCCTGGCTTTGGGGCGAAGTTGCAGGTTCACACGGTCTTTCGATCGCCTTCGTGGCGGCAGGGACCGTAATGATGATCGGAGCGGTCTTGGGCTTTCAATATCCGCTTCACGCGTTGTCCGGCGATGATCTCGATCCCATCGGACCATTCCAAGCGCCCGAGCCTATGGTCGAGATCAAGCCGGATTCGGGGCCGGTCTTGGTCTTAATAGAGTATGAAATTGCCCACGAGGATACTCTTCGCTTTCTTGAGCTGATGCGAGAACGGCGTCGTATCCGTTTGCGTGACTGGGCCCGTCGTTGGGCCTTGTTACGAGACATTGAACGGCCACTCGTCTGGGTTGAAAGCTACTACTCGCCAACGTGGATCGAATATCTGCGTCATCATGGCCGCCGTGTACGGGCAGACGCTGACAACTTGGCGTCGCTTCGCAGTCTACATCGGGGGCCTAAGGATCTGCGTCGTGTGCATCGCCTGATTGATAGCCGGATTGTTCCCACGCGAAGCGATTTTCCGCCAAAACCCGAAGCAATGCTTTGATCTTGAGTACGATCCAAGCGCCCTCTCACCTTTCGACGCAGAAGTTGGTTGATTGTATCCAATAGCTAAGTTAAGTATGCACCAAGTCTCTCGCCCTGACTTTTTGCTGGTTCGTCATGTCCCAACTGCCCGCTTCAACCAAAGTGATCGTGATAGGGGGCGGAATTATCGGCAGTTCAACTGCTTACTACCTGGCCAAGCGAGGGGTTCCAACCTTGCTTTGCGAGAAGGGACTTATCGGAGCAGAGCAATCCGGACGCAACCAGGGTTGGGTTCGCGCTCAAAAGCGCGACGCTCAAGAAATGCCGTTGATCCGGGAAAGTTTGCGAATCTGGAACGATCTGGAGCGGCAGCTAGGCCAAAGTGTCGGCTTTAAACAGACGGGTATTTTGACGGTATTCAAGCGCGACGAGGAAGCAGAAGCTTGTGAAAGCTGGCTCGCCAACACCTGTCCCGACGATATCGTTGCTCGCATCGTTTCAGGGGCTGAATTGCGAGCCTTGCTGCCTGGCGCGTCAAGACCGTGGGCTTGCGGCCTGTATTCTCCCAATGACGGCAGGGCGGAGCCATCATTGGCAGCTGCTGCGTACGCAAGCGCGGCGAGGGCGCTCGGCGCGCAGATTGTCGTGTCATGCGCTGTGAGAGGAATTGAAACCCGGGCGGGACGCATTTGTGGCGTTGTGACGGAGCTCGGGCCAGTATCTTGCGAAGCAGTTGTTTTGGCGGGCGGAGTTTGGTCTTCGCTCTTTTGTAACAATATGGGTTTGCGGTTGCCGCAACTCAAGACAATGTCGAGCCTTGTCCGAGCGTACCCGTTGGAAGGGGCTCCAAAAACGTCGATCAAGGGCCCCGATTTTTCGATCCGCACTCGGCACGATGGAGGGTTCACCATAGGTTACGGCGCGTGGAATCGAACGGAAATCGTGCCCGACAGTTTCCGCTATCTCGTCGACTATTTGCCGATGATTTTGACTGGTGGAAACAATGTACGGCTGCGTCTGGGGCGGCGCACGCTTGCGGAGCTGTTTCAGAAATCGCGCTGGCGCATGGATGAACAAACGCCTTTTGAACAGACACGTGTCCTGGATCCCGTGCCATCACTATACGATCTTCGTCAGGCGCAGCGTAATATCAGTCGCGAGTTTCCCGTATTCGCCAATATGAGAGTTGCCGCAACCTGGGCCGGCCTGATCGATGTCATGCCCGATACAAAGCCGGTCATTGGGGCAGTGGACACCATTCCGGGATTTTTTATCAGTAGCGGGTACTCCGGTCACGGCTTTGGGATTGGTCCTGCGGCCGGGCATCTGACGGCTGATCTGGTTACTTCCGAAAAACCTATCGTCGATCCTTCTCCTTTTACTTTCAACCGGCTGTCGAGCGTCAAACGCCAGCCGGCTTTCGCACAGTAGAACGGATATGTATCGCGCAAGCACGTATCAGATGCGAAGCGGTTGGAACGCGATGCTACCGCCTCGCATTTGCCGGCCCGCCCTCAACGGAAAGCTGAGCGTCGATCATGCCGTTGTAGGCGCAGGTTTCACTGGGCTCGCTGTTGCAAGAAGGCTCAAAGAGCTGGAACCCGAAACTGATATTCTCATCATTGACGGCGGAACAGTTGGCGAGAATGCTTCAGGTCGGAATTCCGGCTTTTCTGGCAGCGATCTGCCAACGGTGAGTATGGCATCGGCCAGCAGAGCTGACGCCTCAGCCGATGCTCTAAGCAAACAGAACGTCATAGCCGTATTTGATGCCGAGGGTTTGGCTTGGCTGAAAGACCTCGTGGCCCGGTACGGGATCGATTGCGGGCTTCGACAGGTCGGTTCGTTCAAGGCCGCTGTAAGCGAGCGAGCCGCTGCGGCTCTGTTGAGAATGAGCGAGAGCGCATCGACACAGGGCCGCACGCTTCCGGTTTACAAACAAGATGCTTTGGAAGAGCTAACCGGCACATGCTTTTATCGGTTGGCCATTCGATCCGAGTCTACACATCTATTTCAGCCGGCTGCGCTCGTGCGCGGTCTGGCAGATCATCTACCTTCTGACATTGTCTTTCATGAAGGAACCACTGTCAGCAACATCGAAAAAGTAGGTGAGCGTTGGCACTTGACTTGTCCGCAGGCGCGGATATCCGCGCGGAACGTCATCCTGGCCAACAATGCCTTTGTTAAGCTGCTGGGATACGGCAAAGATCGGTTGGTTTCCTTATTTACTTATGTGGGCGTGACGGAAAGGCTGGGCAACAGGGCACGTCTGCTCGGTAGTCTTCCGGAATGGGGCATGACGTCGGCCCAACGGGCCGGTGGTAGCACCCTTCGTAGACTTTCCGACGGACGCTGTATGATCCGCAGCCTCTATTCCTATGAGGCCGAGCTCAAGGAGAGCGTAATCCGACGAAGATTGCTCGATCGGTTTCGCCGTCGTTATCCGCATCTTGCGGATATCGACTTCGAATACGTATGGGGCGGAGTTACCGACGTCACGCGTGGAGGCGCTCCATTTTGGGGAGAGCTGGAGCAGGGGCTTTTTATAAGTGCCGGCTATAACGGCTCTGGTGTCGCGAAAGGTACCGCATTGGGGCGCCGTCTTGCCGAACTAGTCGCCGGCAAAGTCGCACAAGAAACGGTGACTGGACCGCTCGGCCGTCCCGGATGGCTGCCGCCCGAGCCATTCAGATTCGTCGGCGTGCGTGGCACGGCAATGTACGAGGAATTCCGTGCCGGTGCAGATGCAACCTGATCTCAAAGTTGGACCAGCAGGATAGGGAAATGGTGGTGATGAAGGAGTCCACTCGACTGCTGTTCTTCGGCGGGGGAAATATGGGTTCGGCTCTTATCCGAGGAGTACGCCAAGCACTACCTAATTTAAAATTGATCTTGGTTGATCCGGATGTCGGCCGAGTGGAAGACGCTGTGCGTGGTCTTCAAGGCGTATCAATCTTGCCGGACGCTCCGAGTTCATCATCAGGCTACGATCTGCTCGTATTGGCGGTGAAGCCGCAGAATGTTGCAACTTTCTCTGATGGACATCGACGCTTGCTGGCCGAGAGTCCGGTTCTTTCGGTTATGGCCGGCATGCCGCTTGGGCGATTAATGGAGGTATGCGGCAGTGCGAGAGTGGCGCGCGTTATGCCCAACCTTCCTGCGTTTGTTGGTCAAGGGACGAGCCTCGGCGTAACCGGGCAGACGTTTCCAATCTCGGCAAAAACGGCCGTAGAGCAAGTCTTCGCGCCAGTCGGCAAATTTGAATGGGTGGTGGACGCGGCATTGATTGACAAGGCTATGCCGTTCTACGCCTGCGCGCCTCGCTATATTTTCGCTTTTGCTGAGCAGCGGCGCAAGCGGCTGGCGAGGCTGGATTTTGATACAGAATTCGCTCAGTTGCTCGTTGCGCAGACGATGTTGGGTTCGGCGGCGATGTTAGCAGCTGATCCGCGCTCGCCTTCCGAGCTCAAGCGAGCCGTCATAAGTCCGGGAGGGACCACTGAGGCTGGCGTGATCGAAATGGAGCGTGAGGGGGCCCTTCCCAAGATAGTACGCGCTGCAACCAGCGCTGCGTATCGACGGAGTGTCGAACTAAGAAAAAGTTAGATTTGGGATCGCAAGACGATTGGGAGGTTCGAAAGTGTACGGCGAATTCTCGCCGAACTGGATGCGTAAGCGGCCGGATCGCGCTGCCGCGCACCGAAGGCGCGATTTGAAAAATGGCGGACCTATGCCAATCGAGCTCGAACCGAATTGGCCGGACAAAAACGTCTGGTCGGCATAATCGATAGATAAGCAAAAGGAAGCAAAATGAACGCGAAAAGAGCGTCAGACTCTCAAAAGCAGCGACCGGAAGTCGGCCGCATCCTTGCTGACTTCTGCGCGGAGCTGAAGTTCGAATCAATGTCCGCTGCCGCCGTCGAGGCCGCAAAGAGGGGCATTGCCGACACGTTGTCTGTTGCCCTAGCGGCGAAAGCTGAGGAAGTTGCGGGAGTCATGGGCGGGTTCTTCGCCGAAGAACCAGGAAAGGCACGTGTCTGGAATACTGCGCTGCGAACGACAGCTCGAAATGCTGCTCTGGCCAATGGCGCTATGGCTCATGCGCATGACTTCGACGACGGTAATTATGCGATGGTGGGGCATCCATCCGCCCCAGTATTGCCCGCTATCCTTGCGCTCGCAGACGAACTGGCAGCTTCGGGTGCAGATATCATTGCGGCCTATGCGGCCGGTGTCGAGATGGAAGGCCGTCTCGGCATCGCCGTAACCTATGAACACAATGGTCGTGGCTGGCACACAACTTCCTCGCTCGGGACATTCGGAGCTGCCGCTGCCGCCGGAAACCTGTTGGGGCTTGATGGCAAGCTCATGCTAGAAGCCTTCGGAATTGCAGCCTCGCTTGCATCTGGATTACGTCAAAACTTCGGATACATGACCAAACCGCTACATGCAGGATTCGCAGCGCAGAACGGCGTCCTTGCCGCCAAACTTGCTAAGGCCGGAATGCGATCAAGCCCTAATGCGATCGAGGGGCACGAGGGGTTTTTCGATCTCTTTACAGATCCAGAAAAGCTGAACGCGGACGAAGCAATCCGCGATCTTGGCCTATCCCTCGAACTCATCCGCAATAACCCCAAGCTTTATCCGACATGCTCGCTTGTACATCCGGCCCTGGATCTTGTAACGGAGGGTATTGCGAGTGGCGAAATCGTGGCGGACGACCTCGAGGTCATCAATGTGGGCGTCAGCTACCATGCTTTGAATTTAATGCGATACAACGATCCGAAAGATGCACTGCAGGCGAGGTTCAGCATCCCGTATTGCATAGCGGCGGCATTGGCGCATGGCGACGTAACGCTTGGGAGTTTTTCCGACCAGTCCGTTGCCGGAAATGAGATCCGCGGCCGCATGGGCAAAGTCAATGCCTATGTTCATCCCGACCTGTCAACCAAGGAGCAGTTCGAAAAGGTCTATACCAAAGGAGCCGCCTTTACCGAAATCGAAGCGGTTCACAAGTCGGGGAAGATCCATCTCAAGCGGCAAAGCGTGGCGGTCGGCAACCATCAATATCCGGCTCCGCCTGAAAGGCTCCGACGAAAATTCGAAACGTGTGCAGCGCTTTCTGTTGGAAAGCCGAAAGCCAGGGATCTTTGGAATATGCTGATGAAACTCGAAACTGTGCAGTGGTCGGAAGTCGATAGCCTTCTGGATGAGTAGTCAATACAATCTGTCAGAATCAACATCTGCTGGTGGTGGGTATTTAGGGAGAACAACGGAGGTCGGAAGGCCCAGAAACGCTTGATGTTCGGGTGAGCGAATTGCTTTCGTCCTCCTTTTGTATATAATTTCGGCAAAGAGGATACATTTGAGGCGAAGTTTGTGACAGAACTGGACAATCAACAAAGGCCTTCGGCGACTGAGACGGTGAGAAAGCTTCTCCGGGCTGACATTCTTGCTGGGACATTCGCCCCCGGCGAGCAGCTTCGCCAAGAGGAATTGGCGGACAAATTCGGAACGAGCCGCATTCCGGTAAGGGAGGCCTTGCGACACCTCGAGGCGGAGGGTCTGGTCACGCTCCTAAACAATCGGGGCGCCAAGGTAGTCTCATTCACTTCGGCCGAGGTGATCGAATTGATGGAAATTCGCATTGCGCTGGAGTGCCGCGCGTTGCGTCTAGCCATTCCTAATATGATTCAGAGTGATTTTGATGAGGCCAAACGTATTCTCGTGGAATACGACAAGAAAAGCGACCCCGCTCAATGGGCGGAGATGAACTGGAAGTTTCACGAAACCCTCTATATCCCCTGTAATCTACCTAGATTGCTGTCTCTTATCGAAGGCAACTACGGGCAGGTGAGCTTGTTCGTCCGGGCACAAGTCTCTATGGCGTCAGGCAAGAAAACGCCGCAAGAAGAGCATGTGGATATCTTAAAAGCTTGCCGCGCCGGGAACGTTGAAAAGGCCGTCGATCTTCTCGAAGCACATATCTCTAACACCAAGAAGGCGCTCATGGTGCAGCGCCGTAGGAGTCGGTGAGCGCTCCTATTGCTGGCGCGGAAAGCGTACTTTCCTTCACGCCACCGGCGTTTCCTGAATCTTCATACTGCGGCGGTTAGATCAACCCAGTACTTTATCGAGAAATACCCGGGTCCGTTCTTCGCGTGGCGTACCCAAGATCGAACTTGGTGCACCGTGCTTGACGATGACGCCGCCATCGGTGCAGTAGCCATGATCCGCCACTTCGCGAGCGAAGCCCATCTCGTAGGTGTCGAGAATGCAGGTCATGCCTTCTGCGGCGAGATCGCGAATGGTGACCAGATCCTCCTTCTTTGTTTCCGGATCGAGCGCGGCAGGACCTCGTCGAACAGCATTACCTTCGGATTCATGGTAAGTGTAGCTCTGCGGCCCTTTTGAATGGCGCTTGACGCCTATTTTGTTCGCGTAGCGCGCCGCCGCGGTTTCCATATGTCGGACAACGCGTTGACGGCGGCTTCGAGCGCCTTCCGGTCGACGACGTTGGGATCGAACCGCCCCGGGCCCCAGAGGCGCATATGTTCGTGGTCCGGATGGGCGGGGTCTCTGATGGCTTCGAGGTATTCGGCATAACCCGGCGCACCGCCTACGTCTTCCGGAGGACAACGACCGGCGGCCTCGAGCAAGAAGGGAAGTCCCTCCGTCGTGGTGTTCTCGAACCATTTTTCGAGCTTGATCACATGGTCCCAGCTGTCGCCGAAGTCATAGAGATAGTGGATCGTCTTGGCGCCGGTCTCGCGAACGATGTCGCAGAGGCGCGCTTTGCTCGCATCCATGGGCTGGTGGCCGTAATCGTTGTGGGGATCAGGAATTCCCCAATGAACATCGCCAGCGAAGAACTCGAAGAGGTGACCGTTCGTCCAGCCGAATGCCTCCTGAAGCGTCAGATGCAACCGATCAAGGCGCAAGGTGACGGGTACGACGAGGCGACGCATCACCGCCGGCTTCACATCCTTGAGGGTCACCTTGATCCGGACCGCGGTCGTGTTCAGGTTCATGCCGCCAGCCTCGGATCAAGTGTATGCATCGTATAGGTCGACGCCCAGGGAAGCAGTTCGTCCAACCGCGCCGCAGGCCAACCATTGACGAGCTTGGCGAGAACGTCAGCGAGCCAGTGCTCGGCACTGACGCCATTGAGCTTACAGGTCTCAATGAGCGAAGCCAGCAATGCCCAATTCTCGGCACCTTCGTCGCAACCGGCAAAAAGGGAGTTCTTGGCGTTGAGCTTGATCGGCCGCATCGCACGCTCGACAGCATTCGTGTCCAATTCGATGCGCCCGTCATCAAGGTAGAGCGCCAGGCCGTTCCAATGACGCAGCGCGTAACGCAAAGCCTTCGCCGTGTCGCTCTTCGGTGCAAGGTGATCAAGCTTGGCCTCAAACTGTCATTCGGCCTGCAATATTGACCCCCTAAGCCGGGGGATCGGCGTCCAAAATTGACCCCCTACAGATTGGTCTGTTGCGCTGCCTGCTTTGGAACGAAGCAGGTGGTGGGGGATGCTGATCGTGGAGACGATTGCCCGGATCCGGCGCGAGCACTTCATCAAGGGCAAGACGATCAAGGAGATCGCCCGTGACCTGAAGGTGTCGCGGAACACGGTCCGGAAGGTGCTGAGGTCGGGAGAGACCTCCTTCGAGTACGAGCGGCAGGTGCAGCCGCGGCCAAAGCTGGGCCGATGGGCAGTAGAGCTTGACGGATTGCTGGCGGCGAACGCGGCCAAACCGGCTCGTGAACAGCTGACGTTGATCCGGATCTTCGAAGAGCTGCGCCGCCGCGGCTACGACGGCGGTTACGATGCGGTGCGGCGTTACGCCAGGCGCTGGAGCAAGGAACGCGGGCAATCGACCGCAGCCGCTTATGTCCCGCTGAGTTTTGCCCCAGGCGAAGCTTACCAGTTCGACTGGAGCCACGAGGTGGTCTTGCTGAGCGGCACCACGGTGATGGTGAAGGCCGCCCATGTTCGGCTCTGTCACAGCCGCATGCTGTTCGTGCGGGCCTATCCGCGGGAGACGCAGGAGATGGTGTTCGACGCCCACGACCGTTCGTTCGCGCTGTTCAAAGGCACCTGCACCCGCGGCATCTATGACAACATGAAGACCGCCGTAGAGACGATCTTCGTCGGTAAAGGGCGTCTCTATAATCGCCGCTTCCTGCAGATGTGCAGCCACTATCTGGTCGATCCGGTCGCCTGCACGCCAGCGTCGGGCTGGGAGAAGGGGCAGGTCGAGAACCAGGTCGGGCTGGTCAGGGAACGCTTCTTCACGCCGCGGCTGCGGTTCAAAAACCTCGACGAGTTAAACGCCTGGCTGCTCGACAAATGCATCGCCTACGCCAAGGCTCATCGCCATCCGGAGCTGGTCGATCAGACGATCTGGGAAGTGTTCGAAGCCGAACGCCCCAAACTCGTTCCCTATGCTGGCCGCTTCGACGGCTTCCATGCGGTGACGGCATCGGTCTCGAAGACCTGCCTGGTGCGCTTCGACAACAACAAGTACTCGGTCGCAGCCAGCGCAGTCGGACGGCCGGTCGAGGTTCAAGCCTATGCCGATCGCATCGTGATCCGTCAGGATGGACGCATCGTTGCCGAGCACCCGCGATCCTTTGGCCGCGGCGATACCGTCTACGACCCCTGGCATTACGTGCCGGTGCTCGCCCGCAAACCCGGCGCCTTGCGCAACGGTGCTCCCTTCAAAGACTGGGTGCTGCCGGCCGCGATCGAGCGGATCCGGCGCAAACTTGCCAGCACGGACGATGGCAATCGGCAAATGATCGACATCCTCAACGCGGTGCTGACTGACGGTCTGCCCGCGGTGGAAGCGGCCTGTGCCGAAGCGCTCAGTCACAGCGTCCATTCCGCCGATGTCGTGCTCAATATCTTGGCCCGTCAACGTGAACCCGCCCCACCGGCCAACATCATGACGCCGGCCGCACTGACGCTCCGTCATGCGCCGATCGCCGATTGTGCCCGCTACGACAACCTCCGGAGGACCATCTGATGGAACGAACCCAAATCTTCGACCTCATGGGCGAACTCAAGCTCTACGGCATGAAGGCTGCCTTCGACGAGATCATGGCAACTGCCGTCAAGCGCCAGCACGAACCTCAGCGCATTGTCGGCGACCTGCTCAACGCCGAGATCAACGAGAAGCAAGCCAGGTCGATCAAATACCAGCTCACCATTGCCAAGCTGCCGTTGGCCAAGGACATCGCCGACTTCCAGTTCGACGGCACGCCGATCAATCAGACTCTCGTCAATGATCTCGCTGGCGGCGGCTTCATCGCCCAACAACGCAACGTCTTGCTGGTTGGCGGCACCGGCACAGGCAAGACCCACCTGGCCATTGCCATCGCCAGAAGCTGCATCCGATCCGGTGCCCGTGGCCGCTTCTTCAACGTCGTCGACCTCGTCAATCGCCTCGAGACCGAGACCCGCAACGGACGGCAAGGACGGCTCGCCGAGCATCTGACCCGGATGGACTTCATCGTGCTGGATGAACTCGGCTATTTGCCCTTCGCCCAGTCCGGTGGCCAGCTTCTCTTCCACCTCGTCAGCCGGCTCCATGAGCGCGCCTCCGTCATCGTGACCACCAATCTCGCCTTCGGCGAATGGCCGAGCGTGTTCGGCGACGCCAAAATGACCACCGCGCTGCTCGACCGATTGACCCATCACTGCGACATTGTCGAAACCGGCAACGATAGCTGGCGGTTCAAGAGCCGAGACGACGATCACGCCACCGCGCTCGTCTCGCCTCCGCTATCCCGGCCAGCTCCGACGAGACGAGCGCTACCAGCAAAGCCCGCCGCACGAAGGGGTCAAAATTGGACGCCGATGAGGGGTCAAATTTGCAGGCCGATTGACAGGCAAATCGCCGCTCTTCATGAAACCGCGGTATGATCTGCCGTGGCTGGCGCAATTCGCAGCAGAGATGGCGGCGCGCTGTTGGCCGGTCTTCGAGACGAAGGCTTGGGGATGCTCGGCTACCGAGGTCGACTGGCGGAAGCATGGCTTCGAGGGGTCGCGTCTCGGCTACCTGTTGAACGGTGCCGGCCTCTTCCACCATGCGCATCGCGCGGTCGACGATTGCCACGCTTTATTGGAAATCCTCTCGATCGACCTGCCGACAACAGGAGAGCCTGCTCTCGCGCTCCTGCTCGGGACCGCCCGCAAGCCGACGCTGCGGGTGTGGGCGGAGCAATCCCCGTTCGATCTCAAGGATTTACTCAAGAGGCGCGGCTATCGCGGGAGCGACGGCAGCGACGGTCGGTCCAAATCCTGGGTACATCGACGTCTGCGAGACAGCGTCCGAGGACGAGATCGCTTTCCTGAAGGCGATCCAGTCGCGCAGACCATTGATGCTGTGGAATCCGTCGGAAGCATAACATCGGATCGAGGGGAATGTGCTCTGCATCATCTGGGCCAGCGCGTGTCCCGGACCGAGGTCGAGCGCGCGGTCGACCCCTTGCTCCGCAAGAGCCTCCAGTGTCGTCTGCCCAGGCGATCAGGCGTGCGGCTTTGTAAGCGAGCTTGGTCGTTCCGGCGCCGAGAAGATGCTTTCTGTGCCATCGTCGGCGAGGAGGATTCGCTGAGACGAGACCGGCGCCTTTGTGCTCATCGAACAAGCGCAGTGAACAGCCCGACCAGCAGGCCTACGACCGTAACGAATAGACGGAACCCGGACTCAAGCAGCGAATCGAGTGTCGCCTGCTTCTGTTCGTAACTCTTCGTCAGTTGGGCGATCGGAAACGCGCTTTGGTAGGCATCGTTGAATCGACCGTAGATCACTTCACCGGCTACCCACACAGTGCCGAAGCGGCTGATCAAGTTCATGAACTTCCGCTTTTGCAGCAAATTCTGCCAAAGCGGTTCTGCTAAGCTGAAAGCGACCACCGAGATCGACAGCCAGAAGAGGATGGAAGCGCAAACTTCCAAAAGCCTCGCTGGCCATCTCAAAAGTGTTAGCGGCCACGATGCCCGCACAGATGCGTAAATGATGACTACTGCAACAAAGAGAGCCACCAGCGAAATTAAGGCTACAGCGAGCGGGTTACGCCAAGTCCTAGGATGCAACTCGGTCCGAACGTTCTCGAGATCGCTCCCTAGTCGTAAATTCACGTGCTGCAGCGAAAACAACTGCATGACCGGGACCTCGGCGAGGAGCATCAACTGGAAGAGGTCGTCGAGAATCGAGTCTTGCACCGTCTGCCCGGCCTTCGGCCTTGAGAACGGCATCTCCGCATGGATTTCGACCGTGCTCGCACGCGAGACCAGGATCACCCCATAGTCGTATTGTAGTAGATTGGCCTCGAACGCCTGTTCGACCTCGGAGGCCGCAATGGTTTGGTCCAAGAGGCGGTAGCGGTTGTTGATCGAAACGATCTCCTGCCCTGTTTTCCCCTCTTTGAGGTCGGCCGCATTTCTCGTGTCCGCGACGGAGGAAACGTACAAGAAAGGATAGGAGAAAGACGGGTCTTGTTCATCACCCTCTTGACTTGGTTCCTTGAAGTCGCGCGAAAGATCCGGATACTTCTCTTGAAATCTGGCCCAGTAGGCTCGGGCACGTTCCAAGACTTGCCTATAGGTCTCGTTCCATCGTCGCAGCTCGGGATGAACCGCAGGACGCTCGGGGGGCTCGGTGAATAAGGCCGGAGATTCTTCCCGGAACATCTGCAGGTAAAATTTTGCAAGGTCCGAGACCTGCTCAAAGGGGGTCGACCTGTGAGCCACCTTCAGACAGCCGAAAGCCGCAGCGGGGTCGGTCAGCTTGAAGAGGTCAACCGCTTGCAAAGCATCGCACGCATGGATTGACCCGATTTTCAGCCAGAAGGCGATCGTGCCGACGCCCGTCCCAGGGAAGAGTGAAACGATCGCCCTGAAGCGAGGATTCTCAATCGGAAATTTCCGCGGCTTTTTAGCCTCCTCTCTATCAGGCTTCTCTTCAAGCTCTTGTTTATAGAGGTCGAATTTTTCGATCGGCACCTCGATGCTGAACTGAGTGACCTCGCGCCAAGCCGGTTGCGCCTTGTAGATGTTGTCTCTAGCTTTGCCGAATGCCTTGACCCAGCTTGGTGTCGCCGCTTCGGGCGTCTGCTGGGGGGACGTCGCTGCCTTGGCCGTCTTTTTTTCAGACTTTACTCGCGTGAAGTGCTTCGTGCTCCCGCATCCCCCAAACTCATGAATATTGGGTTGGTACAAGAACGGCATAATCGCCGCCGCGTAGACTTCGCGGTACGGCGGGGGTGAGTCCTGTTCGGGCTCACCTGTCTGCGTCAAGCCTGCGCAGCCTTCCGTGACGCCACACGCCTGATATCGGCGGTCGCCAGGAAACCGGCGATCTCGCGCACGGGCAACTGCGCGACAGCCGACCGCTCGGCTGATGACAGCTGTGTGAATTCCGGCATTGCTCTGATTTCACGGGCGCAATCGTCGGGCGCCGTCAGCAGCAACTCCTTCGCTCTGGCGAGCACGCGCTCAAGTGGGCCGGTAGTCATGGCAAACGTCCCGTTTCAAAAGCCGTTCTCGCGACCGCCATTGGCGGGGTCGATCGGCGGAATGTAGATTGTCGTCGCGTAATTTACCCCATCCGCCGCCAGGCTCCAAGCGCAAAGCGGAACGGTCAGAAACAGCGGCTCCGCGCCGCTCTCATCGAGGTCGCAAAAAGTTATGCGGTGGTCGGCGGGATACTGCTCGAGCAGCCGCTCCATCAATGGTGCCAGCAATGCGGGAGCCAATGCCTGCTCGCCGTCTGCGGTGGGGATCCGAAAGCTGCCGATTTGCGCGACGAGGGTCGATCGCCACGGATTGATCGAGGCTGTGCCTTCGACCAAGGGATCGGCCGAGATGACCTGGAAGCCGGCCGGGCCGACCACAAGCGGCAATCGTGCGATGATGGAATCGACGAATGAGACACCTGGTACGACGTGCGTCCGCAGACCTCTTGCCGGTGCGCCGGCTATCATCAAACGAACGGGCTCGTCGAGATACATCGGATGCCCGTAGGTCAAATACGCGACCGGACGCTCCCTGGTCGCCTTTTCGAAAATATGGGCGGCGACATCTGCGTAAATCTTCGCTCGCTCTTTCCCTTTTTCGTAGAGGTGCTCGATGTTGACGAAATCAAGCCCGTTGCTTTCGAGAAACGACCGGAGATTGGGGCTTGGCAGCGTCGTATATGAGACCACCTGACGCAGGATCGAGAGCGCTTCCAAAGTGACGTCTCGCGCAGGCAGGATTCCGCATCCGATGAGGTAGAGATCGGCGGTCTTGATCGGCGGGTACTCCGGCGAAGGTGGACAGCTTTGCGACATCACAGGTCGTTTTTACCCCAGTTCCTTCACTATCCGCTACTCCTGCCCGGAGAAATCCGGAAATTGGGAAGCGAATTCCGCTTGCCCCATCCACCCGCTCTCCTCTGTCGCCTAGCCAGCA
Organism: Bradyrhizobium guangzhouense; assembly: GCF_004114955.1. Taxonomy (NCBI): domain Bacteria; kingdom Pseudomonadati; phylum Pseudomonadota; class Alphaproteobacteria; order Hyphomicrobiales; family Nitrobacteraceae; genus Bradyrhizobium; species Bradyrhizobium guangzhouense. The sequence continues at coordinate 943,619 of NZ_CP030054.1, read as the reverse complement.
CCAGAGTTCCGGCTCGCGCGTGCTGCCTTGCGCCCTTCCTTCGCCACCTTCGCGATCGCGACGTCGAAGTTGGTCCGCCCGCGGCGCTTGTGCGGCACCGGGGGATGATCAAGAGCGGCGATGTCGTAGCGCGGGTACTTCTCGATCTCGGCCGCTATCGTCTCGATCCAGCAGTCTCCGTAGTCGTTGCCCGCGTTCGAGTCCTTGGGACGGTGGCCGGTGATGAAGCCTTCGACCTCGCGGTCCATCTTGACGTGCCTCGCCACGCTCTTGAACAGATGGCGCCAGCCGTGGTTGGGCTTCACGTCGTAGGGTATGTTGATTCCGGGACCGTGAACCCATTCGCCGATCCGCTCCGCGAGCTTGTGGAATTGAGGATGCCCTGACCGTTCCGCCGCGACGACGTTCCGGATCGTAGAACAGAGGCTTCTTGAGCTTGGCGCGGGTCGCCACTTACCTCGGTCGAGTTCGCCGCCCGGGCAGCCCCGTCACGCAGGCGGGCCCATTGAGCCTCGATGGCCACGTTGACGGCGCCGATCTTGATGTTGGCCCTGGCGTTCGTCCTTGGTCCCCAGAGTGGCCCAGAGCTCGGTCTTGCCGACCAGGGGCACCTTCTTGCGGATCCAGTAGTTCTCGGAGGTCGGTCGCTTGATCGGCTTGGGCATCTTGAAATTCGACATGGTGGAGCACCTCGGTGTGGGACCGGCCGTACAAGAACCCCTGAAAATGAAGGTTAGGCTTGTAAACAAGGGGTCCGCGACCCCGAAAGGGGGTGAGTCCCACTCTCTCTGCCAGATCGTATTGAAATCACTTATATTTTTTTGAAGTTTTGTTACAAACCACGGCTTGCCCACCGGAAGACCGAATCCTCTCGCATTTTTAACTGGGAAAGAAGGCGCGTTCCGGCGGGACCCTATTTGTTCACGTCACCTCTCGTGTCTGGGCAGCAGCCCACCACATTTTGTTGATATTCCGCTCGATTTGGGGGTGATAATGGCTCTACTCAACTTGCATCGCGCATTCACTGACGCGGCGACCGAGAACGACTATCTCGCCCGGCTCACGGTACCGGAGCCGCGCGAGGGAAAGCTCCGCAAGGCACGTGACGAGATCCGAGAGACGCTTAAGGCTGGATTTTCGGATTGGCAACGCTTCGCGGATCGTAGTTTGGTTATGGAAACGACTGCCGTTCGGAAGGGCGCGACCGAACCTCGATTGCGTCTGAAGTTCCGTATGCAGGGTAGTGCCTCGCCCGCGTATCGCACGCTCAATGATCCGGCACATCCGCCGCAGCAGATTGATTACGACGATGGCGTTTACCTTCCGGTCTCGTTTCTCGCCAAGACGGGAAACCCCGTGATCGCGGCCGCAGGTTACTACCGGTTGGTCGAGACGGTCCTTGCGCCGCTCTGCGAAAAACGAAAATGGACGTTGGATAGACGAGCCAAAAAATGCGTCCGCGTCGTCCTCGACAGCAAAGCTTACATCGACCTTCCGCTGTACGCGATCCCGGATCAGGAGTTCGTTCGGCTGGCCGAGGACGCCGCATTGACCAAGCGGGCTGACAGCGCGCTGTTTCTTGATGCAGAGACGCTCGATGACGAGATATACGAGCGCCTCAATCAGGACGAACTCCGGCTCGCTCTTCGGGAAGGCAAGTGGATCGAATCCGACCCTCGTCTGCTCGAAGATTGGTTTAAGCAGGCGGTGGCCGACCTCGGACCGCAAGTTCGACGCGTCAATCACCTCGTCGGCGCGGGGCGAGATTTCAGCCTGAATTTTCCGGGTGGTAGTTTTCCCGAAAGTGCTTTACGGCACCCTCAATTTGAACCCAGTCGTGTTTCGATTTCTCAAAAACCGATATGCCGGGAGCTGGGTACTTTGGATTTGCCATCGCGCCGACTGCAACACCGATCATCGAAGGCAAGCTGGTGACTTTCCAATAGACCGTTGATCCGCACTGCGGACAAAAATAGTTATGCATTTCCCCGCCGCTTGCAGCGGCATGTGCGAACTCTTTTGAAGTTCCTGAGACGGTAACAACCTCCGCGGGGTAATATGCTCCCACGCCGAACGGCGCACCTGTTCGACGTTGACAGTCGATGCAGTGACAAGCAACGACTATCTTGGACGGTTCTTCCGGGAGCGAGAGCATGACTGCACCACAGTTGCACCTTGCGTAGACCATAGTAATTCCCCATCGTCGTCCGAGACTCACTGCAAAGCACTAGGCTAGCAGATTAGTTGCGCGAGGAGAGTGCGAAAGCGACGGCCCAGGCCGCGCGCGTTCTCGATGAGACCGCCGACAAGATAACTTTGTCCGGCGACTACGTCCGATCGGACAGCGGTTCGCCGGTGCTGGATTCGGATGGCCGGGTGATCGGACTTATGATCGAAGCGACCAACCAGCCGGGCAGCGCGACGCAAGGCATCGCAATTCCGGTGACGCGCTTCGCATCGATCCTCAGCGGTCCGACCGCGTCACCGATCGCGCGAAAAGCCATTCCGAGCATGGCCGAGCTCGGCGGAACCAGGCCGACGAGCACGGCCGTAGATGCTATCGAAATCGCGGTTTCAGGGTGCGTCTTTCTCGGAAAACGTTCGGCTCGGCTCGCCAAAAATACGCCCGACATGCCTTTCGGATTGAGTACTCTGCAGATACTCCTCGACGCAGATAAGCGTGGATTCTTGATGGGCACGAGGCTTTCCCCGGATATCGCAGTCAACCTCCGATCCGATTGTCCGGTCGTCGAGTCTGGATCCGCCTACTACTCGCCCGCGCGCGTCCAATTGAAGCCCGGAGACCGGGTGACACTCTCCGAGATATTGCCGTTGAACTACCTCGACGACGTGTTCTTCTGGGCGCGAGTAACCGCTCGGGGGAGCAACAGTGGTTCGAACGACAGTAACGCGGGCATCGACCCAAGTGCGGCCCCAGCGGACGCCGGCTCGCTTCAAATCGGCGAACGTGATGTCTGCGGCAGCGCTTTACTTGGCCTCCTTACCGTCATCGGTCAGCGCCACGCAGGCGTTTGCCCAAGACCGTGGCCGATGCACGAACTCGGGTAGGAACGCCGCAGCGCAGCACTCGCCGTCATGGCCGCTATCCGCACGTCACGGCGCGCGAGTTTGCCGAATATGTCGCGCGAAGATTATAAACATCCCAGTACGTCGGGACTGGTATTTTTCGTAGTGGGCGGCGAGGCATATGTATGTACCGGCCAGCGAGGAGGGCCGTTGGGTGAGAGGACTGCCTATGAAGAACCTTTCATGTAGAGATCGCAGGACCGGCCAAAATACCGGCCAATCGAAACGTTAAAGGTCTAAAATATGCTTTAAAGTCAATGCCTTGAATGAAAGTTCCAGCGGTCACGAAAGCGCAATCGGAGATCGGCCAATAAATGGGCCAAATTCGGTTGTAATTTGGAAATTCATGCGTAAAATCAGCTAGTTAATTTGCGATAAGATCGGCCAATGGCGATAGAAACACCCCAGCGCATTGAGCCGGCGCGGCTTGAGGAAACGTCCGAGGCCATCGCGGATGTGGTTGCCGACCTGTCGGCAGCCTCGGCCAGGCTCGGTGTCGGGCTTCATCAGCGCACAGCTGCGAACCTTGCCAACTTGGTGCGGCTGATGAACACCTACTACAGCAACCTCATCGAGGGCCATAACACGCGGCCAAAGGACATTGCTCGCGCGCTCGAGGGGGAGCTTGACCAAGACGAGGGCCGTCGCAACCTTCAGCTGGAGGCCGCGGCACATGTACGCGTGCAGACGGAGATCGATCGCCTTACCGCCGACAGCGAGCTCGGTGAGCCGGCCTCAGTGGAGTTTATCAAGTGGTTGCATCGTGAATTCTATCGAGGGGCGCCGGGCGATATGCTCCAAATCCGCGGCAACGACACGACCTTTATGATGGTGCCCGGCGAATGGCGGTCGAAGCCTGAGCATGATGTTGCGATAGGCCGTCACGTTCCGCCATCTAGCGAGCGTGTTGACGACTTTATGCGCTATTTCGAGCAACGCTACGCCTTCAGGCCGCTGAAAACAGCCGGCCGAATCATGGCGATCCCTGCGGCGCATCACCGCTTCAACTACATCCATCCGTTTCCTGACGGAAACGGCCGCGTTAGCCGCTTGATGAGCCACGCTATGGCCCAGCTGGCCGGCATCGGTTCACACGGGTTATGGTCGATTTCGCGCGGCCTCGCCCGAGGCCTCAAATCGCCGAGCGAGTACAAGCGCATGATGGATATGGCGGACTCGTCACGACAGGGAGACCTCGACGGACGGGGCAATCTTTCGCTGAAGGCGCTCAACGAGTTTGTTCTATGGTTTCTCCAGGTCTGTCTTGATCAGGTGAAGTTCATGGACGGGCTGTTTGAGCTTGATAACCTAGGCTCGCGCTTAAACACCTATGTCGAACGCAGCGACACGCTCAAGCCAGAAGCAAAGCGCCTCCTCGAAGAGGCGCTGGTTCGCGGGCAGTTCGAGCGTGGTGACGTCGCCCGGATAACGGGTTTGCCTGAGCGCACCGCGCGTCGCGTGCTTGCTGACGTGCTTGCCGACGGCGTGCTCGGATCAGACACGCCCAAGGGCGCGGTATCGCTCCGCTTTCCGGTTGAGGCCTTGGATGTGCTGTTTCCGCGATTGTTCCCGGAAACGTGATTGCGGGAGTGAGTGGTAGGAGACTCGTTACGCCCCTGAGCGCGCCCAGACACCCGTAATGCCGCGGGAGCGCAGGAAACATGTCGCGCGCCATGGAAAACTGCCCCCTCACAGCGACATCGACATTCCGGTTCGGGTGGATCAGCCAGCAAGGGCGAGAGTCGTCGTCACGTATCGTTATCAGGTGCTCCTGCTTTCCAAATTGCTGAAATCCCAGATTGAACAAGACGCGCAACCTGTTCGGCCGCGCGCCTTGGCTATGCAAGTTTTCGCCAGTCGGAAATCGCCGGCATGTGATGACGTGCCAATTCGTGACCAAATAGAAACGTCCGTTTCGGCTCCAAATAAAACCCATGGCAATGTCCAGGCTCTCTTCATTGAAGAGCTGTTCGAGCGGCACGACAGCCAGCGAGTAACGATCAATTCGGGTCATCGGAACCTCGGTGAATTAGCTTGCGTGACGGATTCCTCATGACACTATCTTAGGGTGCGGGCGTGCGATCCATCAGCCCGCTCGGGAACAAAATCCAGCGTGTTTCGACCTACCTGCTTGATGAATTTAGCAGCTAACCTGCTGATTTTGCTTGGCAAGCATGCTAAGTATTGCAGGCTGTCAGAAATCACTATCTATTTCTGACAGATAGGAGGAGGGGCATGCAGACCGTAGCTGAGCGCATTCTGGAATATGCCCGAACATTGCCCGAAGGCGCCTTGATTGGTGCTAAGGATGCTTTGCATTTGGGGAGCCGTGCAGCGGTCGATCAAGCTCTGAAAAGGCTTTCTGAGCGCAACGAGCTGATGCGCCTTGCTCATGGGTTCTACGTCCTGCCGGTCAAAACCCGGTTCGGTGTACGCGCACCGCAAGCGGAGAAAGTCGTCCAAGCGCTCGCTGCCACGCGTGCCGAAACAATCGTCCCGCACGGGGCAGCAGCTGCAAACGCACTTGGTCTTACGACCCAGGTGCCAACGAAACTCGTCTATCTGACGTCTGGTCCTGACCGGGAGCTTAAGCTCGGCGCACAAACCGTTGAGGTGAAGCATGCGCCAGAATGGATGCTGTTTCCGGCAAAGCCGGCTGCCGGGCAAGCCATTCGCGCCTTGGAATGGCTCGGCAAACGGCAAGCGAACGATGCGCTGCGGGTCCTTAAGCAGAAATTGTCGGCGGAAACGTTGCAAGACCTCATCGCCGTGCGCCCCGCTCTGCCTGCGTGGATGTCAAAATCGATCAGCCAATCGCTGCTAAGCTATGGCTGAATCCTTTCTGACGTTTTCTGCCGAAGATCGGCTTGAGGCACTTGGCGTTGCTGCCACCGCCTCAGCCGACCCATTCATTTGCTTGAAAAAGATAGTTGGGTCGTATGGGCCTTGCAGGGCCTGTTTGAAACGAAGCTCGGCGAACATCTCGTTTTCAAGGGCGGCACCTCGCTCTCAAAAGGTTATGGCATCATCCAGCGCTTCTCCGAAGATATCGATCTCACCTACGACGTTCGTCAGATCATTCCCGAACTCGCCAAAGGCGATCACCCGATACCCGAGACACGCGCCCAAGCCGACAAATGGACGAAGGCTGCGCGCGAAAAGTTAGTCGTGTGGGTCAAAGATGAAGCCCTGCCGGTTCTACAGCAACATGCCGCGGCGACGGGTGTGAATGTAAAATTCCGCGTCGATGCGGATGTGATCTATATCGACTATCACCAAGTCTCCGAAGGTTCCGAATATGTAGCGCCGTCCGTCAAACTCGAATTCGGTGCTCGATCAACCGGCGAGCCGGCCGAGATACGCCAGGTCACATGCGACGCAGCATCTTATCTGCCGGAATTATCGTTTTCGGCAGCGGCGCCCAAGATCATGCTGCCTCAGCGCACCTTCTGGGAGAAAGCCACCGCCGTCCACGTCCTTTGCGCCCAAGGCATCAAAGGCGATCGCATCTCCCGCCATTGGCATGACCTTGTGAAGCTTGATGATGCTGGCTATGCCAAGGCTGCATTCGACGATCAGGATCTCGCAAACGAAGTCGCCGACTGGAAAAGCAAATTCTTTCGCACAAAAGATCGGGACGGCAACGTGATTGACTATCATGCCGCCGTTTCCGGCAAACTCCAGCTCGTCCCTGACGGTGAAATGCGCAAAGAACTTGAGGCCGACTATCAGAAGATGGTCGATGCCGGTTTGCTTCTCGGCGACGCCATGCCTTTTGCCGGTCTGATGATGCGCTGCGCAGATTTGCAGAAGCGTGCCAACGAGCGACATTGATGCGCCGCCGCCCTGTCCATCGTCGGCTATGTTCATTCAATCGCCTTTCGCATGATCACATCGAGAACCCCCTCAAGCTGGCAAGATCTTCAGGAACAGTCCGCACGCATCTTGGCGGAATGCGGGTTTGCCGTCGAAATCGAAAAAAAGGTGAAGCTTGTTCGTGGCCAAGCGGAAATCGACGTCTATGCCGAGGAAACTCTGAAAGGACGAAAATACATCATCCTTTGTGGGTGCAAGCATTGGAGGGCCGCCGTTCCCCAAACCGTGGTTCATTCCTTTCGCAGCGTGATGACGGATGTCGGCGCCCACAAGGGCTACATCATCTCGAGTTCGGGCTTTCAGTCGGGAGCCCGCGATGCCGCGCAGATGACAAATGTCGAGTTGGTCACCTGGGATCAGTTTCAGAACGCGTTCGAGCCGAGTTGGCTCGAAAATTGTTTCACTCCGGTGATCACAGCGAAGCTCGATCCGCTGATGGGCTTTTCCGAGCCGTTCCTGCCGCCCTCGTTTCCCCATTGGCCTGAGGCCGATCAAAACGAATATCTTCAATTGAAGGATGAGCTCGATCCCCTCGGCTGGTTCGCGATGTCGATGGCTACTTATTCGAGGATTCTCCGCCATAGCAGTTATCCACCGCTGCCGCTCAAGAATATTCCCGATCCCACCGAGAAGTATAAGGGGCTTCCCACGGATATCATGAGCGCCGTGGGTTATCGCGATCTTCTCGACGCCACACTTCACCATGGAGAAGCGGCGATTGCGAAATTCCGCGCGGTCAGAGATCGCAACAAGTAAGCCAGCATTGAACCATCTGTCGAACAGTTGAAGCAGTGTCGGTCTCCGACTGATCAGACCGACTTCAGCTTAGCGACACGCATGTAGCGGGTATAGCTGCGGGTACCCGCTGGTTGCGAGTTCGAGTTTGTGACAAGCGAAGGAACGACGGTAAAGGCGGGTGCGGGCAATAGCTTGAGCAATCGCCTTGCAGTCTTCAATGAAGATTTCATCGACCTGAATCTGCAATGGTCGGCTGGTCGGGCCAAACCCGTCTTCTACATCGGCCGAGAACAGGCCGAGTTAGCCGCCGAGCTTGCAAAGAAGGAGGCAGCGCTACCGGTTGCCAACGAACGCAAGATCGCGGCAGAAGCGCTCTTTCGCGCAAAGGAGCAACAGCTAGCAAACTTCAAGCGTGCGCATGCTCGTACAGTCTCAACAGAGCTGCGGCAGGGAAGCCGATCGCGGTTCTTGCAGAACACGGTCGCGTCCCACACCGAATCGTCCGCAGACAAGCCGACGAACCAGCGAAACAGCAGGTTGTAGTCAAGCTGCTCCATCATGCCGTTCCGACCGCACCGTGTAGAACGCCTGCAGCAACAGCGCTCGCAACAGCCGCTCCGGAGGGATCGATGGCCGTCCTTCGCGGGCATACAGCCGATCAAACGACCGCGACAAATCCTTCAGCGCCGCATCAACGAGTTCCCGGATCGCTCGCAGCGGATGGTCCGCCGGGATCCGGGTCTCCAGCCGCACGTAGCTAAAAAGGCGTTCCGCATGCTCATCTTCGCCGCGCATCCCGTTCCTCAATCGAAAGGAATCAACCGCATGCACAGAATCACACTCCAGCCGCCTCACGAAACGACTTTTTCAGCAGCCTGCTAGAAGCGGTCGAGACAGTTCTCAGTCCGGCGGTTGCCGCCATCGACGCAAAGTTAGCCCGACCGACAATTGCGCTACGGGAGGAACTGGCGTGGAACGACGACGAGACGATCGCCGTGACGTTGGGCTTGGTAAACGCCTGGGTGGGCACGCTCAACGCTGCCATCAAGCAGCACAACGAGACCTTCGCGCAATTCACCCAACGGCAGGATGAAGCCCGTCTTGCTCTGAGGCGCCACCATTTGGCTGACAAATCCCAGGAGTTTCAGAACGCGTGCGACGCGGTGAGCGAAGCCAAAACGGACGTTGATGCTAGGACGCTCAGTTACAATCAACTTCAAGAGCAAGCCACGGACTTGCGATCTCGGATCAAAGAGCACGGTCAGGCTGCGGAGAAAATCAATCGCTTGATCGAGGCCTACCTTGGCCACAAGGAACTTTCTATTGCAAGCGTAGAAAAAGGCTATGAAATCCACCGTCGCGGTAGGCCGATAGACAGCAGTCCTAGCGAAGGGGAGAAGACGGCGATCGCACTCTGCTATTTCCTTTCAAGGCTTGAGGCTGAAGGGCGTTCGATCAAGGACCGTATCCTCGTCGTGGATGATCCGATTTCTAGCCTGGACAGCAGAGCGTTGAACTAAGCGTGTTCCCTTCTTTTAAGTCGGCTTGGGAATGCAGCTCAGGTGTTCGTTTTGACACACAACCAAAACTGCATGAACGAGTTCAAGAAAGCCTGGAAGGGTTTCCACAAACCTCGCAACGAAGCGACCCCGCCTACGGCAAGCCTCCTGTTTTTAGATGTCAAAATTCCAAAAGGGCTGGACGGACGCTCAACAGCTATTGTTGAGATGTCAAAGCTGCTCCGTGAGGATGAGTCTGAATACCACTACTTGGTGGATCACGTCCTGAAGTTCAACGCCAGCGCAGATCCAGACTACGAATACGCCTACATGATGCCGAATGTACTTCGGCGAGTGCTCGACGTTTTCTTAGCGTTCCGGTGCCCGGGAAGTGCAGGTTTCGCTTCGAAGATGGGCCAGTTGCGAAAAGATCATGCTACGCTCGACGGCGAGCGCCTGGCCGCGCTGGAACGTCTCGTGCAACTGGAATCGCACTCCGATAACATCGATGACCTAATCGGGTTTTCCTCTATGACGCTGGAGGAGAGTAAGGCTGCCACGGCGGCCTTGATCGCGATGATGGAGGCCGTAGACCCTACCCATCTGGCTGGGCTGCAACGACTATGCCGATGAACCCTTGTCGCAGTTCCAACCCGGCGCAAAGAACACAGCTATGCTAAAGTGGTCCAGTTCGGAGGCAAGGACCTTGTTGCCTGGCCGACTAGACCACGACGGCTGGTGAGCAGATCGTGCTGACGGCGAACGAAGTAAGGGCACGCGCAGAATCCACTGCACGACTGCGTGCTGTTTGTCCTTCACGGTATCACCTTGGGCCGACGCAAGAAATCAGGGGGAAAGATCGACTTGCAGCGTCCGTGGAAGCCAGAGAACGACCGTTTGAAGCCGGTCACCTTTATCTATCGTCGCAACAGCTGATCGTTTTCCGCTTTAGTATTCGCCATCAATGGCGATCGAGCCCAATCGCTGGATGCAGCGCAAAGAGGGTAGGGGACGGATCACCCAGTTTTCCGTTCGGCCTCGACAGCGTTCTACAACAGCGGAGCATCTAGGCTGGGAATCTCCGGCATGGCCTTGCCGGCAATTGCCTGCAGGTCGCCGACCATGCCCACGGTCGAATCGATGACGGCCAGGATTTGGGTTTCCCGCTTGGCCCATTGGCCGGCCCATAAACTTGCGCTCCTTGTCGAGATCCTCGCGCATATCGTTGAATTTCTCAACGACAGCTTCGACCCGCTGTCGAAACTTCGTGCCTGTCAGGTAGTGATAGACCTGCTCCATCTTGGTCTGCTGGCCCTGCTGAACGAGGCGTGAGCTGCTCACGTCGATCAGACCCTGGCGGAGCGCCACGGCGACCGGCAATGCGCAACGCGGATGAGCCACCCATACGCCGTCGACGAGGTCAAATTGCTCGATTTGTTTCGGCAGCGCGTGGGAGATGATCAGAGCGACGTCGGCGCCGGAACGGCGCTGGTCGTCACGTAATTTGGCGAGCCACACGTCACTCCATGCCTTGGTGCGTTTAGTTTCCCAAAGGATGATGCCGGCAGATTGGCCGATAGCACCATTTACTTGCTGAATTACGTCCGCCCCGAGCTCACCTTTTCCCACCGGCTCAATCGAATCTGTCGGAAAGCGTCCGCGCAGAAGATCTTCGAGCTCGAGTTCGAGCACTTCCCCTTGGGATTGCTGTGATCCCTGCTCGGCCTTTCGCTTAAGTTCCTCGATCGTGCGCGTCATCGACTCGATGGTCTGGTCTTTCTCGGCAACGCGCAAGCGCGCAGCCTCGTCGGCTTCGTGCCTGGCCTTGATCTGGATTTCGCTGATTGAGGCCTGCACGCGCTTCTCTATTGTCAGGTCGAGTTCGCGCTTTTCCTCTTCGAGTGCGCGCTGCTGTCGCATCAGTTCGGCTTGCTGTTTTTGGGCCTCGGCAAGCTTTGCGTTGTTGGTAAGCAGGTTGGCTCGCAGCTCCGCAGCTTCCGCTTCCTTCGCCTGCAGCTCGGCGGCGGCCGCCTCTCGCGCCTTCTTGCTTTCGGCCGCGACCAACTGGGCACGTTCGGCGGTCAATCGCTTCGCAACGTGATCCTCGATTTGCTCGCGGTCCTTAGCGACCTGCTCGCGTTCCAGCCGCAGTGCCTCTGTCTTACGCTCCATCTCTGCATCTTTGCTGGCCAGCTGCTGTTGAAAGCGCTGACGGGTTTCAGCGAGGAGGGGAGCGGCCAATGACTCCGTCAGACGGATCTCGTGATTGCAGTTGGGGCAATGTAGGGTCGCCTCGTGCGAAGCGCCGGTTGCTTTGAAACTCATGAATTCCCCATCATCGTTGCAACCGGATTCAACATGATCTGTGCGTGATTGCGATGTCGCTCGACTTCATGTCCACATACGCGTCGTCGATTTCGACCTTGGCCGGCGGGTTTTCCACCGACACGTCGATCTACCCGAACGCGTGCACGAGCAGCCTCGCACGAATGTAGTCCAGAATAGAACAAAATAGGAACGCGCGTCAACTTTGGATCCCGAGGTGAGTTTGTATGACGACGATTTTACTTAGTCTGGCCATGGGAAATGGATAGAACTTAAACCTTGGATATAGTTTGAATATGCGCTAGTTTACTTAGTATGGCTGAGCAAAAGGACAGAAAGCTAAACAGGCTCGAAAGGACCCTTCCGCAGGGACTTCTGGTCGATGCCGCCTGGATGGAACGACATGGATATTCCACCAGCTTGCGCAGCCAATACGTATCGGCCGGCTGGCTCGTTCAGCCGGCGCGGGGAACCTTCAAGCGCCCGCTCGGTGAACTCTCCTGGCAGGGCGCCGTCGTGTCACTCCAGCGATTGCTCGGCTCCGACTTCGTCGTTGGCGGACGCACCGCCATCGAAGTGCAAGGCTTCGGCCACTACCTGAGCCAGACGGGTCCTTCGACCATACATCTATACGGAACGCGGTCTGCTCCCGGCTGGCTCGGCAAACTTCCGCTCAAACAGAAATTCCGCGTTCACCGCACGCAAAGCCTGTTCAAAACGCACGGGAGCCTGCCCACATCAGAGTCGGGGACAACGCGGGAAATACCGGGACCATTCGACTGGCCTCTCACGGTATCGACGCCCGAACGCGCGTTTCTCGAACTGCTCGACGAATTGCCCCGCCACGAAAGCTTCCATCACGTCGATGCACTGGCGGAAGGCTTGAGGAGCCTGAGCCCCCGGCGGCTGCAAATGCTTCTGAACGACTGCAAAAGCGTCAAGGTCAAACGATTGTTTTTCTGGTTCGCGGAGCGACATCAGCACGCTTGGCTCAAACAGATCGACAAGTCGAAAGTCAATCTCGGCACGGGAAAGCGCATGCTCGTCAAGGGCGGCAAACTCGACACCAAATACCTCATAACCATCCCAGACGACCTCAATGCCCCTGTCTGAAAAATATCGGCATCAAGTGGCCTTGTTGATCGAGACGATCCCGTTCGTCGCGGCGGAGCCCGATTTTGCGCTCAAGGGTGGCACCGCCATCAATCTCTTCCACCGAGATATGCCGCGCCTATCGGTCGATATCGACCTGACATATCTGCCGGTGGCTCCGCGTCCCGAATCTCTTGCGGCGATAGATGCGGCGATGAAGCGCATGACAGAGGCCATAAGGAAAGGATTGCCGGGCGCGCGGCTGACGGAAGTCGTCAATCCCCGTGAAAAGATCGTCACCAAGCTGACCGTCCAGAAAGGCGACGCGCAGATCAAGATCGAGATCACGCCGGTGATCAGGGGCTGCGTCTTCGAGCCGGAGCTGCGCGACGTGTCGCCGAGCGTCGAAGAGACGTTCGGCTTCGCGCAGATGAAAGTCGTTTCGTTCGCCGATCTATACGCCGGCAAGCTTGTCGCGGCGCTCGACCGGCAGCATCCGCGCGACCTCTTCGATGTCCGCGATCTGCTCGCCAACGAAGGCATCACGGACGATCTCCGCAAAGCGTTCATTGTCTACCTCATCAGCCATGACCGGCCGATCTCCGAGGTCGTGGTTCCTCGTCGCAAGGACATCCAGCACGAATTCACGCACGGCTTTGAGGGCATGACCGCCGATGAAGTGACCCTGGACGAGTTGCTCAAAACCCGGGAAACGCTGATCGCCGAAATCGCGGGAAAAATGCGGCAAGCTCGCAAGGACTTCCTCATGGGATTCAAGCGCGGCGAGCCGGATTGGAACCTGCTAGGCGTCCCTGACGCAGCGGACCTGCCGGCGGTGCGCTGGAAGCAGATCAATCTGGACAAGCTTCCTGCCGAGCACAGGGCGACGCTCGTCGCGCAGCTCGAGAAGGTCTTGCGCAATGCCTGAGGTCGGAGGAGGGGATCTCAGTCGAGCACGCTCGTAGCAACTTGTTGAGAGAATTTTTGGGGTACGCCCGCCACCCAGCGAGCCCAGAGCTTGCGGGCTTCAGCTCAGCCGCCTATCGAACAGTGGACGCGCCTACCTATGCGTGCCGTACACGTTTCCGGTGCTTGGATTTCGGTAGGAGCCGCCTTTATGAGAAGAGCCCGAGCCGCCGATGTAAGTCCCGCCGTGGCTAGAGGTATGATGGTCTCCACCATACGACACGCGGCCGCCAAAATGGCTACCACCTATTCCAACAGCAGACGCTCAGAAATGCTCGCTGTTGTGTTTGTCGGATTTGCGCATTGAGGGCATGAACCGCAATATCGTTCTCGTCTTTATCACCGCCTCTGGCGGCAAGAAGATGCGCGAGGCAGGCTTGGCGAGATTTGCCCACATCGTCTTTGCCGATCGTAGCTTGCTCGAGAAAAGGCGCGCGATGCGCCTATCCGCTGAACGCGCGTCGATGTTGCAAGCCGGATTCGCCACCTCGGGTGAGAAGCCTGATCATGGCGACCCGGGTCGGCGCCGAGTATGCCGAAATAGATTATTCAAGGTAGACGGAGGGGAGGGTGAAAGCCTGACTCGGTATTGGTGCGCTCCTTCTAGCGCTCATCATTGGCGCGCAGTTCATCACCATCTTTGTTGTCCAGCCTATTGGCGCGTTACCCGAGGGGCGGACCGTCGTCATAGCTCGCCTTACAAAGCTGAACTTTATCGACAGCGCGGACGCCTTTTGCGACCGAACAATGGGTGGTGTCAGCCTCCTGTGCCAGGCTGCCGTCCTCGGCAAGGTCACGAAGGAAGGTCCCATTCTCCTGCGTCTTCCTTATTCGGCGACCCTTTATCAAATCAGCACCGGCGGCAAACACTACGACCGATAGAAAGCGGCGAGCCGCCTATGAGGTTCGCGTTCGCCAGGAACGATGTTGCCCTTCGTTAGCATTGAAGTGCGAGAGTCTATCGCGCCATCGACCTAAAACTCCCTCGTCGACAGCTGGCGCGCCAGGGCGACAGCAGCCCTTGGTCTGAGTTGCATGTCGGGCTTGATGGCAAAATGAAACTTCTTCCTCTTGATGAAGGAGAATGGTCCAACCTCCTCGGGACCTAGGCCGAGCGTCGAGGGATTTTGCGCCTATTGACTTTGCGCCGCCGGTTTCGATGGTCCAGAGACCGTCCCGGCGGGCAGGGGGTATGGATACGACCTCTGGCGTGAGCTCGGCGCTTTCGCGGTCGTCTTCGGGGGGGGGGCGTGGTGGATCGTTCACGCGCCGAACCGGGTCAGTCGTCGCCGAACTTCCGTCGTTGGAAGCCGGCAGCGAGGATGCCTGGAAATGGCAGTTAAACCCGCGTGCAGTCGGCTCAGTTCGCAGTGGTTGCCGTCGGCGAGCTGGTCGAAAATCCATAGCACGCCGTGCATTTGCAGCCCGACCGAGGTCGCCAACTCGCGCAGCCCTCCGTCGCCGGTCAGAAGCGTCCATTGGCGGGCCTCCGCGATGGCAAACGCGAACGTGTCCGGCGTGGAGAGATGAGCGCGTTGCCGCGGACTGTCGTCGCGCGGGTCAATTCTGCCGGGGACAGCTCTTCGACCCGTAGGCCGAGCGCAGTAAGGCGATCGCCCAGGTCCCCGGCCAGCTCTCGAACAAAGAGCAGGTCGGGGACCGCAAACTCAAAAGGGAGACGAAACAGGTCCTCGAGCAAGGCGCCTCGCTCCAGATCGATCAAAACCGAGGTATCGGAAACGAGGACCGCCAAGGTGCTTACGCCGCAACTTGATCCAGACGAGCGTCCAGTTCGCGAACCGTTATTCCCAGCAGTTCAGCGGCCCGGGCTTCGCCGATGACTCGTTCGGCCAGCGCACGATAGCAAAGCCTCTCGAAGCGCTTCGGCTCCTCGAGTTCAGGCTTCATCCGGCCTGGCTCTTCATAGGGCGCCGTCCGCCATCCCCGTTCCGCGAAGATCTTGAACAGCCGGCCAAAAGCGGACTGGCTGATGATGCCGAGATCCTTGCAGCGATAGGCGATGGCCTGGATGCTGACGCCAAAACGCTTCTTGAGCGCGACCAGCTCGCCAAGACTGATCGACGATCGGCTGACCCCAACTTCGGCCCGAAGGACGTCGGCCGGCATCAGGAAGGCGCCGGCAAACCGATGCGCCGCCTTTTCCTCATCGACGCCGGGGGATGGGGCCAGCACCATATGACCGAGCTCATGGGCGAGATTGAAGCGCTTCCGCTCCGACCACGTGCTTTGCTTGATGACGATTACTCGCGCAGCGTTGCGGTCCTTGCGTCGCACCTTGGCGGCAAGCCCGTCGATATCGTCGAGATCGAGCGACAGGATCTTGATCCCGCGCTCCTCCAGAAGCTCGGCGAGCTGCGGGATGGGATCGTTTCCCAAACCCCAGTCTTCGCGGACAGAGCGAGCCGCATCTTCGGCGTCCCGGACATCGGCCACCGGATGTGGTGCGCTGCGTGGCTGCTCCCAATCGATGCTGCGCATCTGGAGCAGGTCCTCGATCGCGAGATAGCGCTCCAGCATGTGAATCGCGCGGGCTTCGAGGGCGGCTTCTTCCCGGAACGACGTGCCCGCCTTCTTGCGGAACTCGACGCCCTCAAGGGCAAGTTCGTCCTCGCTGAGCAGGTAATCCTCCGTCACGTGGAGCGTCGCCGCCAAGGCGATCAGCACCCGCGAGCTCGGCATATCCTCGTTTCTCTCATATTTGCCAATGGCTTGGGCCGATACGATGCCATCCATGGCGTCAGCGAGGCCACGCAACGACAGGCCCGAGGCCGACCGTGCGACCTTAAGCTTGTGTCCGATCATCTGGGCCTCCTTTGCGTCTCAGTTTACAGAAGTACGATATGGGCACAAATTTGTAAACCAAAAACCCTTGATGCGCGGAAAATTGAGCCTATATGGCCCGCATACCGCTCCATTGTCCCGGATTTGTAAACCGGTCTGGGTCGGACAAGTTCCACTGTGGCGTACTTTTGCGCCAGCCGCCGGCGAAACCGACCAGCAGGAATCGAGCAGCGATGTTGAACAATACTCAACTGCGGTACTACGACAGCAACGTGCTGCGCCTGCCTGCCGACAAGCGCAAGGAATACCACGAGCAGGTCGATCGCTTGATCGATGAACTCCGCAAGACCGTTCGCGACAAGACCGAGATCAAGATCACTAAGGTCGTGAAGGCCGGCCTTCGCCAAATACACGATTCTGCGGAAGACCGCTGTCGATCCGGTCGATGTCGATGTCGTTTTTTACATTTCTGGCCGAGACGTCAGCAAGGAGACGCTGGATAGCCTGAACGACACGATCTACGCGCTGCTGATCAAGCAGTATCCGAACAAGTCGGTCGAGGATTTTGAGATCCAGCGCAAGGCGGCGACCGTCACCTTCGTGGGCACGGGCCTCAGCGTTGATATCGTGCCGGTCATCGAAGACGAGAACCGCGCCGGCTACGGTTGGCAGTTCGACATTCACGACGGCACGAAGACGCAGACCTGCGCGCCTTGCCAGATCAAGTTCGTCCGCGATCGCAAGGACCAGGACGCGGATTTCCGCACCTTGGTGCGCATGGCCAAGAAGTGGCGCAACCAGGCGGAACTGAAGCCGCTGAAGTCCTTCGCCATCGAGCTGATCATGGCGCATGTCCTCGCCAAGCAGGGCAACGGTGCAAGCATCGAACAGCGCTTTCGCAATTTCCTCCTCTACGTCGCGCAGTCGCAGTTGAAGGAAGAGATCAAGTTTCCCGAGAATGTCGCGCCATTCACGACGTTCTGCGATCCGGTGGTCATTCTCGATCCGGTCTACAGCCTCAACAACGTGACCAGCCGGATTTCCGAGGACGAGCGGAAACAGATCGTCGCCGCCGCCCAGGAGGCCTGGGAGACGTCCAATTTTGCATCGGCCGAGAACGACAATGAGGTCTGGAAGGAGATCTTCGGCCCTCGATTCAAGACGGAGGACTGAAGATGAGCATGACCCAGGTCAGAAGCGCGAGCGCGACCTACACCTACGTCGACATCGAGAACGTCGTTCGGCGCGTCAACGCCGATCTCGTGATGATCGCGGACAGCACCGGCTGCTGGACTCCGGAGGAGGCTCGCAACTACGCCCATGACATCGAGGTCCTGGCCAAGGACGGCTACCTCAAATGGGTCGACGTCACGCTGATCAGCAGTGGGGTCGAGATCAAGGCCGTCAGGTTCGAAGTCGATACCGACGCCGGCTCGCTGTCTACGAGCCGGCCCGGCGGCGTTCTTTGGCCGAAGGTCGCAGGGGCCAAGCTTCGTGTCGTGCTGAGCTACACCGACGACTACACCAGTGCCGCACGCGAAGCCACGAAAGGTAAGCTTAAGATCGGTTGGGTGACCTGCTACGACGATACCAGCCATGCCGCTCTCTCGTCGGCTGGCGGCCGCAACTATGTCAGCAATGCCTATGGCATGCAGCGCAAGGATTGGGCCTCGTGAGTCAACCCAGCATCTTCGACAGCGAGACGCCGCTGCCCAGCGATACGCTGGCCAAACGCGAGAAGACCCTTCTGGGGTTCGATACCCGATATGCGCGGGTCCACGATCAGCTTCGTCTGCTGCTGAATGTCCGCGAGCTGGCGGGCTGGAGCCACAAGAATCACGGCAAGAGCCTTCCGATCTGCGATCTCGTCGCCGAGCAGTATCCGCTGGTGATCTTTCACGGCGATGTCGGCACCGGCAAGACCGCAACAGCGGAGTGCATCGCCAACAAGTTGGTAATCGAGGCCAGAAGCGAAGATTCGATCCTGTTCAAGCTGAGTAACCGCGTCCGCGGCAGCGGCATGGTCGGCGAGATGGGAACATTGATCGCGGAAGCCTTCAAGAAGGTCATTCAATCGGCCGGCAAGCACCGCCGCGCGGTCCTGATCATCGACGAAGGCGACAGCCTCGCCGCCTCGCGCGCCCAGGAGCACAGCCACCACGAAGACAAGGTAGCGGTGAACACGCTCATTCAGGGCGTCGATGACCTGCGCCAGTACGGCGGCCGGATCGTGGTGATCCTGTGCACCAACCGGCTGTCGGTCCTGGATCCTGCCTTGTGCCGCCGCGCCGCCATCATCGAGGAGTTCCGCCGTCCAACGGACGACGAGCGCCGCCAATTGCTCACGATGGATCTGGCCGGGTTGTCTCTGACGCCCATTCAGCTATCGCAGCTCGTCGAAGCCACCGGAGCGCGGGCAGGCAAGCCGTCCTGGACCTATTCGGATATCAGGACGAGGCTCTATCCGGCCGCGCTGGCAAAGGCCTTCCCGAGCGGGCCACTGCGCTTCGATCAACTCAAGCTCGCCGCCGCGGCGATCACCGCGTCGCCGGTGATGGAGGATCGCTGATGGCGCGCTCCCCTCTGTTCGGCCGGCGCATCCACATTGCCGGCAGCATCGTCGAAGACCTTGCCATCGCCTCGACCGCCGACGTCAATCAGGCCCGCGAGCTCGTTGCTGCGCTGGTCAAGGAATTGGCCCGTCGCGGTGCGAATTTCGTCGTGCCTGTCGACGCTGAACCTCTGCGCAAATCCGACGGGCTTCCGATCTGCTTCGACTGGCTGATCTGGAAGACGCTCAGGGAGAGCCTCGCGTCACGCCCGGCGAATGTTCCGGGCCCGCTCGCGGTCGCCGTGCAGCACCACAAGAGCGAAGATCAGGTCCCGGCTGAGTATGCCGACCTATGGGACGAGCTGCGCAGCTCGCCAATGGTCAAGATCGAGAACGCCGCGCACTGGAACATGGCCAGCAAGCGCATGGAAGCCCAGGCCCGCTTCGGCGATATTCTTGTCGCGCTCGGGGGGACGGAAGGGGTCCTCTACCTCGCAAATCTCTACCACGATGCCGGAAAGCCGATCATTCCCCTCAATCTTCCCGTGTCGCCGGAAACGGCGGGCGCTCGCCGGCTCTACAGCTTCGGATTGACTAGCAGCCAAACCCGCCGCCTGTTCCAGGTTGCGGATGACGGCGACGCCCATGACTGGCTCAACAAGATCCGGTTTCCGCCGCGCCAGTCCATCCCCGATCGCGTCGCGGTCCTCGTCGACCTGCTCGAGTCCCTGGAAAGACCAAAGGCCTTCGCGGTGCGGCTGCTGAATCCGGCGCTGCCGGACTATGCCGACGTGCAGGACTTTTTCGACACCGTCGTGCAGCCGGTGATCGAGAACGAGCTTGGCTACCGGCTCGTCGTCATCGACGGCCGGCAAGCCCACGACCATGCCCGTATCGATCAGGAAATCTTCGCCAAGTTGCACCGCAGCGCCGTCGTGATCGCCGACATTACCGGCGGACGATCGAATTGTTTCCTCGAGCTGGGATATGCTCTGGGTCGCGGGCTGCCTACTATGGTGACGGCGCGTGAGGGCTCGGACCTGCCGTTTGACATCACCACGCTCTCTGGCCTGCATTGGAAGAACAGCGGCGCGGCCGAGGATCGCCGGCGCGCCTTCCGCGAACATTGGCAGGCGATCCGCACGCGACCCTCGCTCGTGCCGGCGGAGCCATTGATCTCATGAGGCGTAAAACCGAAGTGTTCGTCTCAGTCGACGTTGAAACCGCCGGGCCGATCCCCGGTGAGTACAGCCTTCTGTCGATCGGCGCCTGCGTTGTCAACGATCCGGCAAAGACCTTCTCCTGCGAATTGAAGCCGATCAATCGCAATGCCGATCCGAAAGCCCTGCAGGTTTCCGGCCTGTCGCTGGATGAGCTTGCCAAGAACGGGCTCGAACCGGCGGAGGCGATGCGGGCCTTCGCGCAGTGGCTCGACGCGCTTGTTGAAAAAGACGGCTCGGTCGTCTTCGTCGGGCTCAACGCGCCGTTCGATTGGTCATTCGTAAATTATTATTTCCATCGGTTCACGGGCGATAATCCATTCGGGTTCACGGCTTTGGACATCAAGGCGCTTTTCATGGGTGCGACGGGGTGCGATTGGGCCGATACGCGATCGAGCAAAATGACGGAGCGCCTGTCGCCTCGGTTGAAGGGCGATCATCAGGCCCTGCATGATGCGCAGTATCAGGCCGAGTTATTCAGTCTCATTCGAACCAAGCTCTTGGGAAATCGGTAGAGCATGGCGGGAGACATGAAGCGACGCTCGCTCATTGTCGAAGGACCACTCGCATTCGCGATGCAACTTTTTGCAAAGCAACTACGTTTGATCGGTCGCTTTTCTATTAAAGGGGAACAATAGGTGGCATCAGTCGCGCGATATGTCGTTGAGCGGTCGCCGGACCAGGTCCGGCTCGCTTTCAAGAGCGTCCTCGAAATTTGCAAGGAAAGGAATATCTCCAGCGTGACGTTGGTGGTGCCGCAGAAGGGCGGCTTCGATCGGACCATCGTGGCCGAATTCCTCGGACCGAACGTCGTAAAGGCGCTCGTCAAGGGGCAACCCGTTCTGGTGGCGCAGGGCGTTCAGATGAAGTTGGAAAGTGCGCAGACCTCCCGGGGGAGTTGGTCAGATGGGCTGCTGATCGGCGGCCACATCTCGGACAAAGACATGAACAAGCTGGACGATGCGATCGGCGCGCAAGCGATCGTCTACCTTCCTTGGAACGATACCGACGGCAAAAACTGGCGAGCGACATGGGGAGCTCAGATCGTAGGAGCCACTACTGCACCGGCACCGACCGTTAGTTTGCCCGAGCCCGTGGAGGAGGCGCTGCAGAGCCTGACCCAAGCCGTCAATTTGGGTACGGGTCTCAATCATCCCTCAGACAAGAAACACGCAGAGCGCACAATCGCGCAGCTGCGTCAGGAAGGGCATTCGTTTGATCCAGTTGAGGTCCGCCGATGGGCTCAGCGGAACGGCTGGTCGTCAAGTGCGGCCGCAGACCTTGAAAAGGTAGCTCGCAAAGCATTCCGATAAGGTCAGTGTTGGATTCTAGTTTGGGATCCAGAGAAGGCAGCCGTTGAGAAGAATATATCGATGTCTCCTGCGCATTCGCCGTGATGGCGGACCTCAAGCGCGGCGAGCCGGATTGGAGCCTGCTGGGCGTCCCTGGCGCGGCGGACCTGCCGGCTATACGCTGGAAGCAGATCAATCTGGACAAACTGCCTGCCGAGCACAGGGCGAAGCTCGTCGCGCAAGTCGAGAAAGTCTTGCGCAACGCATGGGGTCGGAGGAGGAAACCCTCCATTTACCTGGCGGCCATGCGATGGCAACTTGTTCAGACGGCTTCTCCAGGGGAGACGCTGCCACCCAGCGAGGCCGGAGCGCGCCTCAGCTCAGTCGCCCATCGCGAGCCTCGCCGCGACCTGTCTCGTTGTCAGCATGAAATTTTTGAATCGTTGGCGCTGATCGATTCATTTATTTAATTGGACGGTCGATTCGGCGGCTGCGATTCTGGCGCATGTCCGAACTCACCGTGCAATATCTCGTGCTCGAGCGTCGCGATCCGGCCCGTAACATGGCGCGGTTCTATGTGCTCACGATTGAGCCGACGCTCTTTGGCGATACGGCATTGGTGCGCGAATGGGGCCGTCTCGGTGGGCGCGGTCGACGGCGACTCGATCTGTTCAAGCCGTCGAGGCTCTTGAGTCCTGGCTCAGGCGCAACGCCCGTCGCGGTTACGTCCAGCGGCACTTTCCGGGCTCGGAGCCGGCGTGCGACACGCCACAAGTCGGCTGATCTGGACAAAATGTCAGTGGAAGTATATCAAAGTAATCCGAGATCATACTCGACCATATTCCAAGAATTGCGAAAGTATTCCATAATTAATTATGCGAATTTAAATAGTGTCATGGTTTCAGTAGGAGAGATCAACCGAACTCCATAATAGAAATGCTCCATCAGTTGCTATTCAAGCGAGGCGTGGATCCGTGCGGCGCCAGATCGCCGGGAATGAGTGAAACAGATCGAGTCGACCGCGCTGTTGCCCACAAGCAGAGCATGTGTCATTCGACATGGTCACCGGCTCCCGCCATCCGGAACTGACCCCCCGCATTGCCTCACTAAAAATGTTACCGGACAACTTCTCTGCCGTGTCTGGGGCGGAGCTGCCGAATCAGTTCGGTGGCAGGTATGGCAGGGAAGATCAGCATGCGCGCAAAGCGCGAGATCAGATCAGCGGGTGGACCGAATGCTTTCCGCTTGTTGTGCGTGAAGCAGCTCTTGTGGTCGAAGCTCTCGAGCGCGCAGAACCTATTTCCCTGGCCCGTTCGGGGGCTCGATTTTGACAACGACAGCGCCTTCATGAACGACACGGTCGTGTCGTGGTGCCGTTCTCACGATGTCGAAGTCACTCGTTCCAGGGCCTACAAGAAGAACGATCAGGCATTCGTTGAACAAAAGAACGGAGCTATCGTTCGCCGCCTGGTGGGCTACGGGCGGTTTGAAGGCATTGATGCCGCCCGTTCATTGGTTCGCCTGTTTGCGGCGGCCCGGCTATACATCAATTTCTTCCAGCCCTCGTTTAAGCTGAAGGAGAAGCACCGCGAAGGTGCCAAGATGATCAAGTGCTATCTTCCTCCCGCTACGCCGTACGAAAAAGCATTGGTCCACCCGAGGCTCAATGAGGCATTCAAAGGTCGGCTGCGGGAGATTTACCGGACGCTTGATCCTGTGGCATTGCTGGCACAGATGCGGGACGCTCAGAATGAGTTGGGTAAGCGTGTCGATCAACGGGCTGGAAAGTCAGCGATGACTGTCGCGCAGGGGCACAGTGATTTGGCGGCCTTTGCCCGAGAGCTCGGCGATGGTTGGAAACAGGGTGAGCAGCGAGGCATTCATCGGCGTCGCTATGTGCGGCGCAAGCCTGTGCCACGTCGGCCATCGATGCTCGACCCATACATTCCCATCATCGAGGAATGGCTCGCCGCAGCTCCGCACTTGTCTGCGGTCGATCTTCTCTCCCTGCTGGAAGCGCATGCGCCCGGTCGGTTCAGCGGCCATCAGCGGCGCACGGTGCAGCGATTGGTGAAGAATTGGCGATCAAAGGCCGCTCGACAGCTCATCAGCAACACAGAGATCACACTATCGGTCCAAGCTTCGCGCCTTCGTATTTAATCCTGACAGGTTCTTTCGCTGAAGCACCGCAAGCCGCTCGCTCGCTACGGCGCTCTGGGGGGCGAGCTTCGCGAGCGGCTTGCTCCGACTCGCGGCAGTCGATCCAGAAGACACCAGGGTGACTTCGGTAACATTGTCATCTGAGGCAATATGGGGGGCAGTTTTCCATGGCGCGCGACACATAAGGAATGCGGTATTTGCCGCTTTGCGAGCAAGACCGTTCCTGTGCCGGGATCGCTGGTCGATTTCTTGGCTCCGCGGTCCACCAAGGCTTCGAGGTTTTCGAGCCCACCGAGCTTGCGATAAGTCGGCCCCGTACCGTATGTGCGATGCTTTTCCAAAGTTCGGCGGACAGGCCGAGAAAGCGTGCCGCTTCGGGGCTCCGCAAGTATCGCGGCGGCAGCCGGCGGTGGTCTGGCATTTGAGATGCTCCCTGCTCTTCTGGAGGGCTCGCGCGGCTGATCGCGTGCCGACGAGCATGATGGTGTGGAGTAGAAGAGCGCTTAAGGGGATGCCGAAGATGCGGGAATGATTTCGGCACCCCTGCTCTGTTCCTTGCGAGATGACAGGCAGAGCACGGCCGTGTCTCTTTGGATGCAGAGGCCGTTGGCCGGTTAAGCCATCAATCCACGGTATGGATGTGCTCCATCAAAACTATTGAGTTTTGCCGATCCTACGAATGGCGGATATTGGGTTCAGATGGCGCACTTAGACATCGAGATGAGCTACCGTCTTCTTTGGCTGGCGAGGGAATGGCATCGTGGCGGCTCGAAGCGACGGGCTTCCGCGGTCGCTTTGCCGCTTATTTCCGATAAACCACGGTATAGCTTTTCTGATGGTCTCAATATGGCTTAGCTCCGCGCGGCGGGGCGATGCTTGGAGGCTCCGGCCCCGAAAGGAGCTGGGCGCAGCCGATCTCAGGTGCGGTGCTGTGGCTGGCTAAATGGATTGAATTCATGGCACCCAGATCATGCGAAACAGGGATAGGGTCGTCTTCCATTTCCGCTACGAATGGGATCGATGAGAGTTACGGTCTATCTGCAACAAACCTGAACAACGGGCAATCTACGTACGCATTGCCAATCGGAGATGGCGCGCGTCCATCCGAAGCGCGCAGTAGGCGCTCATGCAGCGAACAAGCCAAAGCTGCCACAAGGGCCATCGAATGTTGTCGCGGCATGATGTCATCCTCGCGGATGTCACGTCATCTGAGGATAGGGATGGTTGACCCTATCTGGATTGCCATTGCTGGTGTTGTCTCTTTCTACCGGACGAAGGTTTTAAGACGGACGCTCGGTCTGTCCAAGATAGGCTGTTGAATGATGAACCGCGATGTAAGCCATGCGCCTGCGGTGTGCTTTTTGCTCGGTCTTCCCCGCTCGGGGACGACGCTGCTAGCGCATTTGCTGCAGCGGCACCCGGATATTTTGGCTCCGCCTGAACCGTGGCTCATGTTGGCACTTGAGGCCTTCGGTAAAGTCGACCACCGCCACCCAGCCGGCGCATCATTGGTTCAAAGCGCAACCTCGCAGTTCTTGGGGCGAATAGATCGGATGATCGTTACCCGCGCTTTTTCCGATGCAGCTTATTGCCAGTATTTAGCTGCTGCAGGCAAACGCACTCTCATAGACAAGACGCCGCGCTATTGGACGGTGCTCGACTTTTTGGATTCCCTTTATCCGGAAGCACCGCGTCTCGTTCTCATGCGTAACCCCTACGCCATCGCCGCATCACTGAAGACGACATGGGGCGTCCCTCTGCTGGCCGCAAGTTCCCCGCCCGCCATCGCATCGTGTCTCGCCGATATCGCGTTGGGCCAGCCCACGCCCGCGATCGCATCTTCTCTCGCAGATCTTGTCCTGGGCCTGCCTGCGCTAGCAGCATACCGCAGTCGACCTCAGACGCAGGTGGTCCACTATGAGACCCTTGTGGCGCACCCCGATGACGAAATTCGGCGCGTGCTTGCCGGCCTCGGTTACACTCCGACCGAGACGGGATCGGCGCCGGGGGGGCAGACGGACTATCTCCGCTCCAGCACTTTCGGAGATCGCAAGATCCTGGAGCGAAAGGCCGTCGATGACCGCTCAGTGGAGGCTTGGCAAACTGACTTGAGCATCGAAGAGATGCAAGTCGTGACCGACCTGGTTGGGGCGAAGCTCTTGACAGAGCTCGGTTATGAGCGGGATTTTCAGTACGCAAAGCAAGCCGGCGTCGTCGATAGGGGGCCGGAAGCAACCCAAGGCTATCGCCACTTATTTCGGACCTGCTGGGATTTTCTGGACGGCAAGACGGGAGGATCGTTCGAGCTCCCCGCCGAACTCAATAATAGTGGTGGGCAAGCGGAGGAACACGCCGCGGTTGCTTTCGCAGCCTCAGTGTTTCAGCAAGCGCAACGTCTGGCCGCCACTAAGAAGGAAGAGAATCTGCGGGTGGCAAATTCAATCGCGGCGCAGTTGAACGAGGAGCTCACGGCGGTCGTGTCCTCGGAGGTGAGGCGACAGCTTGCGCCGGCGGGCCGACGATAGGACAAACGCGTGACCACCGCGCGCCCGATCGCCCCACCGGCCCACAGGTCCCTCCCGCGCGCGCTGCTGCGTCGCTTGACGTGCAGTGGGAGCGAATAAGTCGAGGTAGTCGGTCATGATGTATCGCAGCGAGGTGCGCGTCGCGGCGGCGCACGCGGCGCAGGCCCAATCTCGACCATGCGGCCTCCGCAGATGGGGCACACGTCGAGGCGGTGACCAAGGAGGATGGCGCAGCGCTCACGATAGTCGACAGCTTCGGCAGGCGGAGGTGGCTGCGGGGCTTCAAGTGCCGCTCGGATGCGCGCGAGTTTGGCGGCGCGGCAGGCGTTCGCCAGGAAACCAAAATGACGGATGCGGCGGAACCCCTTCGGCAATATGTGAAGCAGAAAGTGACGAAGGAACTCCTCAGTGTCGAGCGTCATTACTTTGGATTTGTTCCCGGCGCGATAATCTTTCCACCGGAAGCGGACGTGGCCCTGCTCACAGGTAAGAAGCCGGCCGTTGGCGATCGCAACGCGATGAGTGTAGCGCCCGAGATAAGTCAGAACCTGTTCTGGTCCGCCGAAGGGACGCTTGGCGTAGACGACCCACTCGACCTTGCGGAGGGCGTTTAGATGGCGGGCGAATGCCGCTGGCTCGACGAGGTGCGCGAGATGGCCGAACAACTGGAGCTTGGTGCCATCGAACGCCGCCTGCAGGCGCTCCAGGAATAGCCGACGATGCAATCGTGATAGCACGCGAACGGGAAGGAAGAAGCCGGGGCGACAATGAACCCAGCTTCCATCAGGAGCGATCCCGCCGCCTGGTATGCCGGAATTTCTCCGGTCGAAGCTTGCGGGCTCGTCAATCCGTGCAGTGTATGAACTCTACCAGGCTTGGCGTGAGCAGCCCAACGCCGTCGAGACCATATGTGCAGCACAGGAGAGCTTCACCGACGCCCACGCCCGCCAGCTGGCTCGCAAAATTCGTAGCGGAGTTGGGGGCTCCCATGCTGATAGCGAAGGTGCCGCTGGAGCTCAATCGGCGCGAGGCCCGATCGCACCGCAAGTAGCATTGCGACCCATAGAGAGAGACCGTGTAACGGCGGCCGCGGAGAAGAGCTCCAGGTCTTCCGTCCATCGAAATGAGCGAATGAGTTCGTCAGTGACGATCAGAGTGCGCCACCAAGATCGCGCGGGCTGTCTTCTCGTCGATCGGCTCGCGTCTCAAGGCTCACGCCATGCCGTGCTGTTGGTCGATGGCGCAGAAGAAGTGGAAGAGGTGCCGGCATCGACCATCACCATCGAAGAGATCATTTTCGCATGAAGCTGGCCTTCGACTGTCTCCTCAGAAAGACCGCTGCGCTTGGCATGCCGGCGGAGCGGATTTCCCATCCGAAGGATGGCGCGTTAGCGCAGCAGCCGGAGGCCGAACGCGCCCCCCACAGCGCCGTAGAGAGGCCGGAGGCTGCTGGTAAGCCGCGGTCCACATACCCGGTGCCAATGTTGCCGGTCTCCACGCGCGGCGTTCGTGGAATAAGAGCACCGGGGCTGACGGCGGCGCCATTCCCGGAGGAATTCTGCGCATCGATCGTCGGCTGGGTTGGATCTCACCTGCAGCAAATCCCGAGCTTTGAATGCCGAGCCTGTTGGTTCGAACCAACACGGAGGGAGTGGAAGGATTCGCTTTTTCTAGTGCAGGATAGGCTTCGCGCCAGCGATGTATTAGATCGCGATTGGGATTGGAGTGCATGGCTCTGATCTCGCTTCGCGTCTCTGACGAAGTCGCTGCGGAGTTCTCAGCTTTGGCAGCGACCCAGGGCGGCAAATCCGCGCTCTTGCGGCGTCTCATTGCTGAGGCACTTGCTGAACCAGTGCCGCGCATCTCCGTGCTGCCTGTCGGGCGACCGGAGAAGGTGACGGTGCGATTTCGCGAGAGCGAGATGCGGCAGCTCGCGGAAGTGTCACATCAGCGCGGCATGACCCGAACCGGCTGGATCGTTGCATTGGTGCGCTCGCGGTTGGGATCACCGGTGCAGCATTCTCCAGGCGAGCACGAGGCGCTCCGCGCGATTGTTCGCGAGCTCAACCAGATCGGCGGCAACATCAATCAGATCGCGCGCGCAGCGAACGCCAGTGTGCTGCAGGGCAGGGCGGTCGAGCCCGATCTGTCCGCAATTCAAGAGGCCCAGTTGGTCATCGAAAAAGAGCTCGCGCAACTACGCAATGCGCTGCACGGCAACGCGGATTATTGGGATGGGCGGCGATGAGTCGGCGCCATAAGCCGCGGCCGGCAGACCTGGCCTCCGAGCTTCCGCCGATCTCATATGTTTGGGAAACGCCCAATCGGCGCCCGCGGCGGGCCGAGTGGGATATCCCCGATCCGGCGGTTCCTAGTCGCCTGACGCCGGCTATGCGCGCGAAGCTCGAACGGATCGTGCGCCGAGCGCCAGAGGTGATGGTCAAGATCACCGGCCGCACCAAGGACGTGGCGCATCTCAAGTCGCACCTTGCGTATATCACGCGAAACGGCGAGCTCGATGCGGAAACAGAGCAGGGCGCGAGTCTGGCCGGTCGTTCCGGATTGAAAGACCTACAGCAACGCTGGGAGGATGATGCCGGCCTTGACGACAAGCGCCGCCGTGATGGGTCGCTTTCGATCAACATCATTCTGTCGATGCCGGCTGGCACCGATGCCGTCGCCGTCAAGGATTCAGCCCGGGCATTTGCCATCGAAACGTTCGGGGACAATCATGACTATGTCTTCGTCCAGCACCTCGACGACAAACATCCCCACGTGCACTTGACCGTCCGGTCCCTGGGCCACGACGGCAAGCGTCTCAACCCTCGGAAGGCAGATCTGCAGGCTTGGCGGGAGCGATTTGCTGGCGAACTCCGGCTTCGCGGGATAGCGGCCGAGGCAACGCCGCGGCGAACCCGCGGGCGAGTTCAAAAGGCCGATCGCGGGGCGGTGCTCGCTATGCGCAAGCGAAAAATCGTACCTGATGTCGACCGGCTCGCCCGGAAAGAGGTGCTTTCGGAGGTGAGGGGCGGCACGACTGCAAAACGTCCTTGGGACGAGCAGATCAAGTCACGTCAGGATGCGATCCGGCGGCGATATCTCGATTACGCAGCCGAGCTGCAGCATTCTGGAGCGGCGGCAGATCACGCGCTCGCGCGCCAGGTTAGGCAATTCGTGAACGACATGCCCGCCGTTGAAACCCGGCGGCATGCACTAAAGAATGAGCTTTCGGAGCTCACCAATAGCCGTCGCCGCAAGGCAGAGCAGGGAATCGATGCCGAGTTGCGCGGTCACAAGCGAGACGATGAGCGGACGAGGTAAGGCGCCCGCGCGCTCCGCCAACCGTTTCATCGGTTGGCACGTAGATGTGCACTGGCGGCTTGTCATGTTCCTCGAGCGCGCGAACAGCATTGGAGCCGTCAACGGGAAGTTACACCCCTATGGAGCGGCTGCCCTGAGGCGCCTAGGTCCTTGAAAGCTGGCTGATAGATCGTGCATTCTTCGAATCGGCCGTCTCGCCGGACCTGCCACAGGGTCAAAGTGGGCACTATTTCAAATCCTTGGATCGACCGTCATATCCAGGTCGGTGCGTAATCTGTGGACATCGGCCGCCGATATGAACAGGTGGATCCTTTGACCGCTATCCCTTTGACTGAATCTGCGCTCACGTCCGTGAAGCGTGCGGTTAGGCAGGGCTATCCGAACTACAAATCATCCCATCTGACCGAGGCGATCGCAGCCGCATGCGGCTTTGCAAGTCATGCAGCGCTGCGAGCCCGCATGTTGGAGCGTGCACCGGTGCATCCGGACTTTGCATTGCTCGAGGAATTGCCGTTCCTGAGCCGGCTCGCGGCGATGACGGGTGTTCCGACATCGGACGAAGACCTCCGCGGATTCTCCTTCGATCGCCTCAACTACGAGGGTGCGGACGTGATTCCGACCGCGTCCAAGGGGGTAACCAAGGTGAAATACGACGGGTCCCGCAGGCGGCGGGCCTGGCGCAATGTGATGGTCGCCGGGATCAATGCTGGCATCGACCAGGGATTGTTTACGCCGCGTGCAGGAGAAAACAGCTGGCCGCTGCTGGATCCGAGGTACGGGGACGATGGTCGAACGTACCGATTCATGATCGAGGATATTGCGGCGATTGCCAGCGTTCACGACGCGGATTGGGACGAGCTATCAATCCACGTTGCTCTGTGGCCTGCGATCGACGGCGAACGCTGGGTCCGAACGGCAAATGGCGGTTTCCTGGCGGGCGAGGTGTTTGCATCCGGATGGCTTGAGCGCCGTGACGGAGCGTGGCTCCAGGTGGGAGATCACCCCGAGTTTGGTTGTCGGAAGCAGCGCCTGGACCTGATCGCCGCGCTGGATATTCGGCCCAAAGGTTATGCGGATCGCGGCAGCTTTAGGCTTTGATTACGAACGAGGTGCGGGCTGCACGACAGTGCCAAGAAGGAGACGCTTCGCTCTCTCTACGCCTTTGCGTGCTGCGCGCCCCGACTGCGGGATGCCTGTGAAGGCGGCTGTCGGGATCAGACTGATGATGCCGGCGAAAAGTGAGTTTCCTCGGTGGCGATGATGTGCCAGTACGGAGAGCGACATAGTAGGCGCCGGGCAGGAGATGTGTGCTACCGGTGTCGAGGACCAAACGGCTGCCTGGATGGATGATCTGCAGGCGATCGGCAGGCAAGTCTCGCCACCGTGGCGACACGATCAGCACGACGGCGGTCGCCGGCTGACAGCCTAGCGTCTCAACAAGATAGACTTCGGGAAGCCGCGTCTCGTGGGCTCGATAGGGGCCAGATGCCACCAAAGCGGGCAGCGGCCTCTCAACTGGACTCGAAGCCGGCCGCTTTTCGGGCGGCGTGAAGTCGTTAGCCCGATCCGTGTCCCGCTTGTTAAGGCTCCTTCATCCCCGATCTTTTCCGACGACCTACCCCTTCGGGTTGGCCCTGCCCGTCGATTTCAAGGAGTCGTTTGCCCAGCTCCTTCTTTAGAGCGTTGCGATCGCCACCGGACAGGGGTGTTGGATGGTGGTTAAGCGCCATTGAGTAACAAACCGATCGCGAGCGGATCCTTTAGGAGCTCTTGAAAGATAGCCAGCAGCCATCCTCCTCGTAGCGCGCGCTACGATTCTGACATGTCCGATCGGCCGACTTCTGCCCGACGTCCTTCCAGACTGCATGCTGATCGAAAGACCCGACCGCATCTGCCTTTTCGGATCTCAACGATTCGACTGCAGCGCTGGCAGGTCACCCGCAAAACGTGACGAGGGATCTCCGATAGCCGTCGCTGCTGAATTGGCACGCCTGGACTCGTTCCGACGCTCGCGTCAGCCAGGATTGAATCCCAATACTCTTGCGGTAAATCTGCGTCTGAACCGACGGAATGCGATGACGACGACCGAGTAGCGGCGGTCCATTTTTCAATCTGTTTTGGTGACGGCATTCGCCAACTCGCGCGTCGGGACGACACTCCCGCGGAAGGGGAGGGGGACAAAGCAGGTTCTTTTTTCTGACATATTGTCAAAATACGAAGGACAAATTATCAAAACGGATTTTACATAATGACAAGTATTGAGCTGACTGAAATTTTGACATTTCTGGGCCTCGACCTGGCCGAGGCTGCGCAACTGTTGGGAGTTTCGACGCGAACGCTTCGAAGATGGATGGAAGGCGAGGAAATTCCCGGTCCGGCCCAAGCCGCTCTGCGTGCCTGGCACCAACTCCACGCGCGGCACTTGGCTTGGAAGCCGGACGCCATTTCCATATTCGAGAACGACCAAGCTCAGCTCGAGCGTGCGCGACTTCATGCGCGAGAGGTGAGCGGGCTGATCAAAGCGGTCGAAGCTCGCGGCGGGCCGCAAAATCCATGGTCGGTCAATATCGCTAAAGGCGTTGCGACGTTCGGTCCTTTTGAGATCGGGTTTTACAACCTGCAAAACGGAAGCTTCTCTCTCAGCGGGTACCGCCGCAAAGACAGCTCGCCGGACCTCGTGCGGGACAGGCCGTACCTTGAAGATGCCGCGTACAGCATCAGCATGGCTTTTTCAAAGGCCGGCGAAAGCGAAATTGCGCTGGACAACGTCGCGGAGTACGTCCGAAAACATTCGGCCGCGTTTGTTGTCGATGGCCCGCAGCGGCTGTCGCCTGCGGACTCCAAACGCCGCCAGCGGGACATCGAATTACTCGCCGGCAAAATCGATGAACTGGCGAAGCTTGCCGCCAAGGGCAGCGCCAATCACCTTCAATTTGAGGAATTACTGCATCAACTCCACGAACTCGGGTTCTTCCCGACTATCGATCTGGTTTCAGCAGTAGCTAAGGCTATGGTCTAAAATATGAAGAATTCAGTGAGCGTTCCAGATCTTGGCGCGCGAGGTGAGAATGTGTTCATCGGTTGGTGTGAACCGGAAGGGTTTCGTGCCCAGAAATCACAGGCAGACCGTCTCGGCTGGGACTACCTCCTTGAAGGCGAGCCTTTGCGGATGAAAGAGCGTCCGCTTGATTCCCAGAACGATCTTCCGAAATTCTTGATCCAAGTGAAAGCGACAGAAGGATCTCA
Organism: Bradyrhizobium guangzhouense; assembly: GCF_004114955.1. Classification (NCBI taxonomy): domain Bacteria; kingdom Pseudomonadati; phylum Pseudomonadota; class Alphaproteobacteria; order Hyphomicrobiales; family Nitrobacteraceae; genus Bradyrhizobium; species Bradyrhizobium guangzhouense. The sequence goes on along the minus strand of NZ_CP030054.1, from coordinate 910,919 downwards.
GCCGCCGAGGATCAAGCTGTCGGCGCTCAAGCATCTCGTTGATGCTGACCTGCCGGCGGCGATCGTCGTCATGTTTTTCGTCAAAGACGGGCGGACGCCGATTCGCACTCTCCTCGTCCCGGTCGATCAAAAAATGATCTACGACACCCTCAAGCGGGTTCGCAGCGAGGAAGCCAAAGGAAAGCGGAACATTCACAGAATCACGATTCTTGTGCCACTCGATCGTGCGGTAGAATTGTCTCCAGCAGGAGAAGGGCTGGCAAAGGCTTTAAACGGAATGCTCGGAGGGGCACCTGCCGATTATATTGCAGGGAAGGTCGACTACCGCAAGACTTGCGGTTTTGATAACAGATCCATTGTCGGTCGATTTTTCGTTCCAGGAGAAAATGCGGGCGAAAAGATCGGTCAGCTCTTTTTGGGTGGCCCTCGCACGCTTAAGGTGACGGACCTGACGATTGAGCGACGCCGGTTCGGAATTCCGCTCGACAATGATCGCGATGAGTTTCGGGAAGCGGTGCTGGAGCTAAACGTATCGTCATCGATGTCAACCACGGTTGAACTTTCTTCGGAAGCAGGCGAGTGGACCTCGGTAGAGCTCGAGATGTTCGTCACTCCGATATTCGATGGAAAGCTCGGGCCGGTGCGACTTGCAAACAACTTCCTTGAATTTTTGATCGACTTTCCGAAGGCGGAGGCGAACCTAACGCTCAACTATGACGGTGAACGAATTGTCGACCTGGAGGAGGCGGTCGCCATCATCGAGATTGGCGTCATACTGGCCAGGCCGCAGAAATCGATAACGCTCCGTTTCAAGGGAAAAGAGCTCAAGTTGGAAATGGCACCAGGCGAAGGGCCATTTGCGCATTGGATTCCGGCCGCGCCAGTTCTTCGTAGGATTGTATCGGCGATGGTTCGGGCAGGTCGGCAGACAGCGCGCCGCTTTAAATTTGCCGACTTCGTCGATTGGGTTGATACTCACATCGAATTTCTTGCCGTAGCATCAACGCCAGGCGTCAATATCATCTTCAACCATTGGCCTGACGAAATTCAACTGACTTCTGACGATGCTTTGTTGACGCCTTTTTCGCTCGAATGTTTTGGGTCGTGCTATACGGCGCTTATCGAACTTCCGATTGTATCATCGAGCCGCTCGGAGCCGGAGGTCACGCTCATCGGTGGTCGGCCCCATATTGTATCAGAGGTGGTGCGGGCATTGAATGCCGATACGTCTGACTTTGTCGAGAGCGCAGTTGAACGATCGAATAAGGATCGGGGGTCGAAAAGACCGGCCTTTTTCGCGGAGGGATTCTCTAACTGGGATAAGGTCATGCTCTCCATCTCGTAGAGAAGTGCTTATCAGTCACAACGGTGGAAGTACGACCGTAAAAAGCAAGGCCAGCGCAGCCGGCAAAGTCGGCTGAGCTCTCTAAGGCTGGAGACGAGCTTGCGGGGAAAGCAGTCTGCTATTGGGAAGGCAGGTGCTATTCTTTCGATTTCGTCGACACCCTCATCCTCAAAAACTTGGCGCCAGTTGATTGCAATGGTGTCGATCCGATCGATCTCGGCCCTAGCCTCGTCTGTGCTCAGCACGAAGTCCCCGCAACACGAAACGCAGTTAGCAATGCTCGGGCACTTGCTGCCGGATCAGTGTTTCCGTCGAAGCGATCTCATCGCCTGCTGACGCCGGCCGACTTACGCCACTCAACTTAGCGGGCAAGCTGTCATTCGGCATGCAAAATTGGATGCTGAAGGGATCAATTGTGACGCCGAATGACAATAGCGGATTCGACGAACTCGACCTCGCTCTCCGTCTCGTCCTGCAAGCCATTGAGCAATGAGATCACCAGCTCACCTTGTTTTCTCCCGTCGGACTCATAAGGCGTGCGGCAGTCATGGAAACGTCTGATCGAGGAGCGCAGTCTGTTCAATTCTGCGCACTGCCGGTCCAATCGCCGACGAGGGTGGGCCAATCGATCGGACGTGGGTTCTTGCCGATCCAAACGTCCCAGAAATCTGGGTCTGACGATTGCGGCCGATGTGCCTCGGCAAGTTCATCCATCTCCACGAGCAAAGGAATCGGCGTGGCCCATCCCAGCAAAATTGCCTGACGGGATGGTAGGCTAGGTAGCTCCTTTAGCAAGCCCGCCACATTGTCGGGAACGAGACGTCCAACTAGCGCCTGATCGAGGTCGTTTACGATCCGGTGCAGTAGGAAAGTATTGCACTGTGCAAGGATCGTGGGCGAGAGCTCCGATGGGCGTTGTGACGATAGCATCAATCCAAGACCAAACTTGCGACCTTCGCGCGCGATCTTTTCGAACGTCTCGCGACAGAGCTGGGTCGGGTTTTCTGCCGGCCCATCTTCGTTGGCGCCTCGCCGAACAAAGTTGTGTGCTTCCTCTAGAACCAAGGTCGTGGGCAGAGGTTTGCCATCAGGATGAAGCCGTCGGTAGCGCTGCAATGCCTCAAACGTCAGCCGTCCCAGAACCGCAACGACTACGTGGATTATTTCTGAAGGCACCAACGAAAGGTCAACGATTGCGACCTGTCCGTTGGCCGAGGCGTTGCTGCCCACGAACGCGTCAAGCCAGGCATCGAAGGTGATCGCCGGGTCACTTCCAATCACTTGACCGAGTCTCGGGTCCGACATCATGCCGCGGATGCGCATGCCGAGCGTGCTGATGAATCCGGCCAACGCACCTCCCTCCGTCGCTGCTATCCTCTCAAGGTGCTCTGGCAGCATGTGTACGTCGAATGGTATCGGTGCATCTTCCGTAAGATGCGCGATGGCGAAAGCATCCTCTACCAGATCTACGAAGCTCTGCAGTGACCTCCGCACCGCTTCCATGTCCTGTACTGAGAAGGAGTTGAACCAGTCTCCTGACCGACGGGAATTAGCGATAGTTTCGATAATGCTGCTTATCTCTTCCAGAGCTGTCTTGTGCTCACCATCAACGGATTCCGTCATATTGCTGCAGTCTGATGCAATGTTGTCTAGCAGTTCGCCGCAGCGCCGCCGATTGCTTGCGCTGCCAGCGTAGGTCGCGGCACCTTCGGCCAACATAGCGGCGATCATGATGCGATAGGAATACAAATGCCGCCTGACGATAGTTTGGCGAGGCGTCCCCGCCAGCTGCCCGTTCTTTAGTTCACGAAGCGCTTGGAGCAGCAGGGGCCGCTGCGCTCCGGGTCGTGCGAACGATACCGCGGTCCACTCGTGACCGTTCCAGAGCCAGGCCGGCAGACGGAGCGCGCGTTCACCCCTGTTGAGGTCGATGGGCGGGACACGAAACAGGCGGATATTTCCGCCCCTATCTGCAAATGCTTTGGCGTACTCCCCATTAGGATCAAGAATAATAAACCGCGCATTCGGCTGTTCTGTGCCATTCTCAAGAGCGGCCTGCGCCGCATCGAGTGACCAGCGGATCAGCCCAGCGACGGAGCAGGATTTTCCACTACCGGTGTTGCCGAGTACGGCGACGTGCCGCCCGAAGATCTTATCGGGATCGACCATAATTGAGGTATCTGCAGCCAGCGGTGACGAGCCGATGCGAACGCGGCGGTCCTTGTCCTTTGCTCCGACGATAGCTGTGATTTGTTCCGGCGTTGGGATTGGTATCTGATCGCCTACCGAAGGGAACGCAACGATTCCTCGACTCAATTCGAACATACTGCTTCCCTCGCGTCGGTTTCGAGCGACAGACAGGGTGCCGATCGGAGTGAGCGACATCTTCCGCAGAGGGAATGGCAGATCGATCAGGCCGAAATCCTTAAGCCCCGACCGTTTGGGGTACGGCGATCGTTCAATCCCGATCCACGTGACGTAGGCGACGGTAGCACCAGCCTCATTCGGTATCAGCACGTAACTATTGAGCCTTGGGAAGCTCATCGGTGTGCCGGTGTTGAGCGCAGTAGCCTGTGGCGCATCGAGATCGAGCAGCACACGGATCTCATCCGAGGAGATCGACTCGACCGTGCCGATGACCAGTTCAGCGAGCCGTTCGATCGGGGAGCTCACGTTCCTCCTCCAGAGCCCGCTGGCGGCTGACTCGGTTCGGCTGGCGCCAGGCCCGCAGCGGCATCTGCGAAAGCGCGGTTCTTCAGCAAGTCAGACATACGCCCGGTGATGTAATCGAGCGCGGGCTTTGGCAGATAATCGTCGACGAGGTGCTGGAGGCTTCCGAAATGGTTGCCGGCGAGGAGGCTGACTTGTGCAGGACGAGTTTGATTGAGAAATCCCTTGATGCGATCGTCTAGTTCAAAGGCGATGATCACGAGGTGTGCGGACGGAACCGACAGCATATCGAGCAGAACACGGTTGATGTGGTCATCACCGAACCCGTAGCCGTAGGTCACCACCACCGAGTTGGGTCTGCAAGTTGCCGAGGCGAAATCACGGAATAGCTCCGCATAAGGATATTGGGTGGTCTCCACGTCCTTAGCCGGATTAGGATAGATCATCACGGTATCAACTGGAGAATCTGGTAAGCTCGGATGATCGTCGTCGGCACCAAATGGTGTCTCTGACCGATAGATCCGATGCGCGATGGGGTCGAAGCGCCAATCAAGGCTGCCGTGGAGCTTGGTCAGACGGACGACGCCTTCCATAAAGCGCGGCTCACCGCGGATCCCGGGTGGGTTGTAATGATAATCGAGCTCGATCCGAGTGTTGCGGAACAGTGGACGCAAGCTCCCCACAAAGCGATCAATGATCCGTAGCCCCGCTTGATCGCAGCCATGTTCGATCAACCGGTCGTAGTTGGTCGTGAAGATATGTAAACGCTCGCGTGAAGCGGCGCGGCTGACGAAGCTGAGCAGAAATGACTGCACCGTCGCCAGTGCTGATGCACTGTTTGCTTCGAAAATACCTCGCTCGGTAGCAAGCAGTGAGGTTAGGAATGTCGCGATTGCGGAGTTAATGTCGTCGCGAACACCTTGCGCCGACCCCTTATCGATGATGTCAAGACCATCGAGCACAGCAATGGCGCTACGCAACTGATCTTCGATGTTAGCTTGACCGCGACCCATCTTTTTGGCGCTTGCGGTCGCGTGACGAGGATTGCCTTGGCATGTTTCGACTTCCCCGTCGCAATCGCCATACCCGTCGCCTTGACGCCGGCAGCGAAGCCCACAGCAATGGTAAAGCCGCTGCCAAGCAGGAGGTTCAGATGCTCAGCTTGGAATACCGCCGAGAGCCACGGCTCGATCTTTCGGCGGTGTAGCGCGATGAACCGATCAAGTTCGTCTGCGCTTTCTGGGATGCTATCGAAGGTCTCGCTCGATGCACCAACCCGGTAACCGTGCGCCTTCCACTCCATGGACCCTCGCGACGAGTTGCAGGACCGACCTGAGTCCCCGCTAGTAAGTCTTAAAGCAACATAATCAGAGGTTGCAAGGCGGGCAGGTAGTCAAAGTGAAAAAGGTAAGCAGCGAAGCGGCGAGGGGATGAAGGGCATCGAGATTAGCTTCCTCGACTAATCGCTTGAACCGGTGAGGAGACGAGATCTGACGAGGAGTGCCGCTATCCTGGCTCCCTCACGCCTCCAGCTTCAGTCGATCCCGTCCGCCGGCTCGGGTGGAGGCGGCGGGAGCGAGGTATGCTCTCCGACTCGAGCTCGCCATCAGCTTCCGCCATCATCCCACCTTTCGTTCAGGAGCGGCGTGGCTCTCAAGCAGTGGCATATCCAGGCTCGGAATCTCTGGCATGGCTTTGCCGGCGATCGCCTGCAAATCGCCCACCATGCCAACGGTCGACTCCACCACGGCGAGGATCTGAGTTTCGCGCTTGGCCCATTGCCGGCCCATGAACTTGCGTTCCTTGTCCAGGTCGTCGCGCATATCGTTGAATTTCTCAACCACAGCTTCTACCCGCTGCCGAAACTTCGTGCCGGTCAGGTAGTGATAAACCTGCTCCATCTTGGTCTGCTGACCCTGCTGAACGAGGCGCGATCCGCTTACGTCGATCAGCCCCTGGCGCAGCGCCACGGCGACCGGCAATGCGCAACGCGGATGGGCCACCCATACGCCGTCGACTAGGTCAAATTGCTCGACGTGCTTCGGCAGCGCATGAGAGATGATCAGAGCGACGTCGGCGGCGGAACGACGCTGGTCGTCACGCAGTTTGGCAAGCCATCCGTCACTCCATGCCTTGGTTCGCTTGGTTTCCCAAAGGATGATGCCGGCAGGTTTGCCAATGGCGCCATTTATCTGTTGAATAACGTCCGCCCCAAGCTCACCTTTTCCAACCGGCTCAATCGAATCGGTCGGAAAACGTCCGCGCAGAAGCTCTTCGAGCTCGAGCTCGAGTACTTCCCCTTGGGATTGCTGTGATCCCTGCTCGGCCTTGCGCTTGAGCTCCTCGATCGTTCGAGACATCGACTCGATAGTCTGGTCCTTCTCTGCAACGCGTAAGCGCGCAGCCTCGTCGGCTTCCTGCCTGGCCTTGATCTGGATTTCGCTGATTGAGGCCTGCACGCGCTTCTCTATTGTCAGGTCGAGCTCGCGCTTTTCCCCCTCGAGTGCGCGCTGCTGTCGCATCAGTTCGGCTTGCTGCTTTTGGGCCTCGGCAAGCTTTGCGTTGTTGGTAAGCAGGTTGGCTCGCAGCTCCGCGGCTTCCGCTTCCTTCGCCTGCAGCTCGGCCGCGGCCGCCTCTCGCGCCTTCTTGCTTTCGGCCGCGACCAGCTGGGCACGTTCGGCGATCAATCGTTTCGCAACGTGGTCCTCGATTTGCTCGCGGTCCTTAGCGACCTGCTCGCGTTCCAGCCGCAGTGCCTCGGTCTTACGCTCCATCTCTGCATCTTTGCTGGCCAGCTGCTGTTGAAAGCGCTGACGAATTTCAGCGAGGAGGGGAGCGGCCAATGATTCCGTCAACCGGATCTCGTGATTGCAGTTGGGACAATGCAGGGTAGGTTCGTGTGAAGCGCCGGCTGCGGTTACTTTGAAACTCATGAATTCCCCCGTCATCGTAGAGCAGGATTGAACACCATCCGCGCGCGATTGCGATGTCGCCGCTCTCGATGTCCACATCCGCGTCGCCGATATCGACCTGGCCGGGGGATTTTCCACGGAAGGCATCACGACATGTCGACGTAAGGCCACGCCTCAGGGCGAGCCGTTCTATTGGGAATATATTCTAGATGAGAACAAAACAGGATCAAGCGCCAATTGGCTGCGCAGGCTGGTGGAATAACCCTGTCGTTCCATCCAGGCAGCATCGACCAGAAGCCCCTGAGGGAGAGTCCTTTCGAGCTTGTTTAGCTTTCTGTCCTTTTGCTCAGCCATACTAAGTAAATTAGCACTTTTCCAAACCAACCCGAGGGAATCCTCTATTTTACGTAATCTGACTGGGCAAAGACGCCGAAACAGCCGGAAATCTCGCGATGGCTCCTGGAAGAGGCCCATCGCGTGGTGCTTCGCTGCTCCGATATGTTCCGGCGCCGAAATTAGACGGCCGTAAGGAATATGAGTCATATTTCTTACGCGGTCTTGACTTTGTAAGATTTAAGGCGCAAATTTCTTACAAGGGAACCGTAAAATGGCTAGCACAGCGAACCAGATATACGATCGGATGAGCCATGACCCTCAGCCGAGCAAGGTATGGACCGCACGCGATTTTGCGGACACCGGCACTCGATCGGCTGTCGACGTCGCCCTCCACCGCCTCCGGAGTGACAACCGCATCAGGCGCATCGACCAAGGTCTCTACGATCTTGCTCGCACCAACCAACTGACGAAGAAGATTTCGCCACCGGACTACAAGTCGGTGATTCAGGCGGTCGCGAGACGGGACGGCGCCAAAGTACTGGTCGACGGAATAACCGCCGCCAACAACTTGGGACTTACCAACGCCGTCCCGGCGAAGGTGGTCGTGTGGACGGACGCCCGCGTGAAGCCGATCCAACTCGACCAAATGGTCATCGACTTCAAGAAAGTCGCGCCAAGTCGACTTCTGTGGGCTGACCGCCCGGCCGCGCAGTTGGTGCAAGCTCTGATTTGGCTGCGCGACGTTCTTCCTTCGGATGGCGACAAGATCGCAAAGCGCCTCAAGTCCATCCTGAACGACGGCGACGACGGGCACCGCATGCGAAAGGATTTGCAGGACCACTTGGGTGATCTCCCCGACTGGCTCGTTCCTATCGTAAAAGATATCCTCAAGTCCGACGCAACGGCGCCAGATCCGCTCCCGCCGATCCGCGGCCAATGAGATGCGATCATGACCGACCTGCCGCAGATCATTCGAGCAAGCGCTGAAGACCGGCGGGGACTGTTCCAACAAACCGGACAGCGTCTCTCGTGCCCCCCGGAGAACATCGAAAAGGACTTTTGGGTCTGTTGGATCCTCGACGCGCTCTACAACAAGGCGGGCATCGAGCAGCGTCTGCTTTTCAAGGGCGGCACGTCACTCTCGAAGGCCTTCGATCTGATCCAGCGGTTCTCGGAAGACATCGACATCACCGTATTCCGCGACGACCTGCCCGGCGAAAACTTCCCGTCAGATGACGATCTCCGCGCGATGGGATCGAACGAACGCAAGCGAAAGCTTGACGAAATAAAGGAGCGGTGCAGCAGTTTCATTAACGGCGAATTCCAGAACGCGCTGACGAACTTCGCCGCTGGTGAGCTCGAAGGACTGACGTTCAAGATCGAGCCCGATCCGGACGACCCCGACGCTCAATCCCTGCTCTTCCACTATCCAAGCGCATTCGCGGATTCCGACGAGCGGTACGTCCGACGCGTCGTGAAGATCGAATCCGGCGCTAAGTCGGCGCTCGATCCGCATGAGACGAAAACGATCAGTCCATATTCTGCCACCGACACCGACGGCCTGGACCTCACCGTGCCAAACGTGCTGACGATCAAGCCCGAGAGGACGTTCTGGGACAAGATCATCATCCTACACGGACAGCGACACTGGTTCCAGAACAGAGGGGAGCTCTACAAGGACGGGCAGCGATTGTCGCGCCATTACTACGACATATTCCGGCTTCTGACCTCCGAACACGGCGAAGCCGCACTTAAAGATCTGGAGCTCGCGGAAAGCTGCGTTCGCCATGCCCGCCTCTACTTCAACCGGAAGCCTCTCGATCTCGACCAGGCGACTCCCGGAACGTTCGGTATCGTACCGGTCGACGGCATGCTCGAACCTTTGAAGGCGGACTACCAGAAGATGGCCGGCATGATCTTCGGAGGATCCCTTCTTTCGAGGATATCCTCGGCAAGATTAAAGCAGCCGAAGCGACCTTGAACGCCACCTGACCAAAGTCTCAATCGGTCCTCCACCGGCTACAACCCTGCCGATGGACTTGCCGACGTGCCTGCCGTCGGCGGCCGTCGCGAAGTCGGGTACCCACATCATCGGCGAAACCCGGTGGAGCGATTGAAAACGAGTTCGCTGGACGCTTAGCCTCGATACGGCTTCGATGCCAGGCGCACGCCGCCGTCAGGGATTCCTAAGTTCGGACGGGCAAAAGGCTGCACTTGACGATTGCGAAGAATGTGCGACCATAGGTTGTTCACGGAAACGGGGCGGGAGGAAGCCATGGCGCGAAAGCCGACCAAGAAGCCGAAGGTGAGCTTGATCGTCTCCGACGACAAGGACGTAAAGTTGAAGGTCCGACCCGGCAAGCTGCACGTCGTTCAGGTCGAAACTATCACTCCGGATCTGAAGAAGGCCGGTCGCGTCGGTGCTCGGCTTTGCGGGTACGGCACGAATATCTGCCTCGCCATCGTCGATATCGACAAGTGACTGCAGCGCGGCATCGTCTGCGATCATCGCGCTACAACTTCTGCGTCCCGCTAGGCGACGACAACGTCCTGTACAACGCGGGTACGGGCGCTTCGGTTCGGCTGTCGGGCCAGGACGCGCGCGAGCTTGCGCAGCTGCTTTGCGGTCCTCCGCGGAGGGTCGCCGCCAAGACGATCCCGCGTACGCTCCTCGCCACACTACGGCGAGGGGGCTTTCTCGTCGACCACGAATTCGACGAGCTAGACATGATCCGCGAGCGCTATTGGCATGCGCGTGGACGGACGCCTATGGTCATCACCCTCACGACGACGCAGGACTGCAACCTGGGTTGCTACTACTGCTACGAAGAGAGATCCCGCGATGCTCTCGCAGAAGGCGATGTTCCGGCGATAGTCGATTGGACCCGACAGCGCCTTGTCGCGTCGGGTAAGGACAGCCTTCACGTCGACTGGTACGGCGGAGAGCCGCTCCTCAACGTCGATTTCATCGATGCAGCGTCCGCTGCGCTTCAATCGTTATGCAAGGAGATCGGGGTAAGTTACTCCGCTTCCGTAATTTCGAACGGGACATGCTGGCCGGACGACATCGCCGGCTTCGTGAGGCGACACCGCCTCCGGCAGGTGCAGATTTCCTTTGACGGCCTCAAACCGAACCACGACAAGAGACGCCGATATAGAAGGGGCAGGGCGCCCGATCCGTCTGTCTCCTCGTTCGATCAGGCGACCGCGGTGGTCGACGGATTGCTCGAGGTGGTACGCGTCGACGTAAGGTTCAATGCCGATCACGGAAACCAATGCGATTTGGACGGCTTCATCGCCTTCTGCAAGGACCGCGGCTGGTTCGACAGAGCGTTTCCGTGCGTTTTTCAACTCGCACGGATATCCGACTTTTCCGAGCGCGCCGGATTTCTTAGCCGCACGAAGCTTTCTGAGGAAGAGTTTGAGAGACTTCGCGAACGGTCCCGGCAGATGGTCCCCGACGAAGCAACTCTCGACGAAACCACAACCCGCTCGCTCTATCCTTTGCCAAGGACCTCCGTTTGTGCAGCGCTGGCCAACGATTCGATCGTGATCGGAGCGGACGGCAATCACTATCGGTGCGGGCTTCAAGTGGGCGAGAAGGACCGCCCCGTCGCCATCCGCCGTGCCGGAGGCGACATGGTGCCCGGCCGCGA
>NZ_CP030053.1:6300000-6545000 GCF_004114955.1 Bradyrhizobium guangzhouense | reverse complement strand
TTGCTGGCGACAGTTCGGCGCCTTGGCGCTGAGCGATATCGCAAGCGAGCCGCTGCCCCTAAGAGAGGCGATGCCGGCGCGCTCCGCCTGTTCTCCCGACATCATCGTCATCCAGCACGAGTCCGTCTTCGACCCGCGCATTTTCGGCCTTCCGGTCGAGCCAACAGTCGAGGCTTTCCTGTCCCCGCCAGGTGCGGAGTTTGGCCACCTGAACGTCGACATCTTCGGCGGAGGGTCGTGGCAATCCGAATTCAGCCTGTTGACCGGTCTCTCGAGCGCGAGCTTCGGCTCGAGCGCCTACTATCTCTTCCAGAAGGGCGCCGGCCGTTTTCACAGCAGCTTGCCACGTTCGCTGGCGTCGATCGGCTACAACACGATGCTGATATCCAGCTGTCGCCGCGGGTTTCTCAGCTACGACAAATTCTACGGTTCAATCGGCGTCGATGAGCGCATCTTCGTCGACGAGCTCCCGCCGCCATTCGACGCCAGGCGTTTCGAGGCAACGAATTCCGATGCGGTGTTTCTCGATGCGGTCATCGATGCGCATATCAAAGGAATCGCCGACGACCCGGCACCGAGGTTTCTTTATGCACTGACCAACTTCAATCACGGCCCGCACACCAGGCAGCTTGTGCCCTCAGGTCAATTCGAGCAGGAGCGCGCCTTTGCCATGGCCAGCCTCCCCAATGCCGGATACGCCGAATATTACGCGCGGCTGGCAGAGACCGCGTCTGCCTGGCAAGCCGCCAGGGCGAAGCTGGCAGCCAGCTTCCCTGACCGGCCTGTTCTCATCGTGCATTACGGGGATCATCAGCCCGTCTTGACGAAGCAGATCGATCGACAGCGGAAACATCAGGGAGATGGGCGCAGCCCATTTCGTACATTCTACGCGATAGAAGCCCTCAATATCCCCCACTTCAGCCCTGGACCAGGCGCCGACCTCGACATCGCCTTTCTCGGAACTGTCGCCTTGCAACGGGCCGGCCTTGCGCTCGACCCGATATTCGCCACCCGCGCGAGCCTGCTGGATGATTGCCGAGAAGCCTACTTCGCGTCACCCTCCGAACGGAAACGTCGTTTCCATCGCACGCTTGTGGATCTGGGTCTCATCGATCTGATGCCGAGCGCCCGGTAAGCGCGTTAAGCTTGCCGCGTTCTGCGAGCAGCCATCGCACAAGCCGTGCGCTGCTTAGCTTCGATCCAACAGCTCGCGAATCTTCAACGCCAGCCTTGCCTGAGTGACGGGCTTTTCCAGGAGATCGACGCCCTCGTCGAGGCGCCCCTGGTGAACGACCGCGTTGCGCGAGTAGCCGGTCATGTAGAGAATCTTGAGCTTGGGTCTGATCTGCTGCGCGCGTTTTCCCAGCTCGCGACCGTTGATGCCGGGCATGACGACATCGGTCAGAAGCAGATCGACGTGCTGATCTTCCTGCAACAAAATCGTCAAAGCGCCCTGCGCGCTGCTGGCAGTCAGAATCCGATAATTGAGATCCCGCAGCGCGTCTGAAACGTAGGTCCTGAGATCGGCATCGTCTTCGACGACGAGAATGGTCTCTGCTGAGACGCCTTCCGATACGAACTCGTCCGCATCGTCGGAGCCGGGCTGCGCACCGCCGGCGTAACGCGGAAAGTACATCTTGATGCTCGTGCCTTCCCCGACCTCGCTGTAGATCTTCACGTGCCCGCCGGACTGCTTGACGAAGCCATAGACCTGGCTCAGTCCAAGGCCGGTCCCCTGCCCAGGTTCCTTGGTCGTAAAAAACGGCTCGAATGCATGATTCAGGACCTCCGCTGTCATGCCGGTGCCGGTATCGCTCACGCTAACGATGACATATTGGCCGGCTGCGAGCTCCGGGTTGGCACGCGAATAGTCTTCGTCAGCGGAGACATTGGCCGCCTCGATGGTCAGCTTCCCGCCGTTCGGCATCGCATCACGGGCATTGATCGCAAGATTGACGATGGTCGATTCCAGATGGTTCACGTCCGCTTCGATCTGCCAAAGGCCGGCGCCGCCGACCGTCTGCACTTCGATGCGTTCGCCCAGGGTGCGCTGAAGGAACTCCTGCAGCCCACTCAGAAAGCCGTTGAGGTTGATCGGCTTTGGGTCGAGCGCCTGGCGGCGCGAGAAGGCGAGCAACCGAGATGTCAGCGCCGCGGCCCGTTGAGCGCCGCGCTTCGCGTTTGACAGCGCGCGATGAAGGTTCGGTCCTCCGATGTTGCGGCTGTTGCGTTCTGCGTTCTCGAGGTTTCCAAGGACGATCATCAGGAGATTGTTGAAGTCATGAGCGATGCCTCCGCTGAGCTGTCCGACCGCCTCGAGCTTCTGGGATGCGACGAGTTGCTCCTGGACCCGCTGAAGCTCGTCCTGGGCCTGCTTCCGCTCGGTGAGATCCCGCGTGACTTTCGCAAAGCCGATGATCGTGCCGCTCTCGTCGGTGATCCTATCGATGACGACCGAGGCCCAGAAGCGCGTGCCGTCCTTGCGCAAGCGCCAGCCCTCGGCTTCGAACCGCCCTTTTTCAGTAGCCTCCCTCAGCGCCAGTTTCGGCACCCCTTTTTCAAGATCCTCGGGCGTGTAGAAGGTGCTGAAATGTCGGCCGATGATCTCCTCTGGCCGATAGCCCTTGATGCGCTCGGCCCCGGGATTCCAGGTCGCGACATGTCCGGAAGGATCGAGCTGAAAAATCGCGTAGTCGACGACGGCCTCAACGAGCCGGCGATATCGTCGTTCGCTTTCCAGGAGGTCGTTGTGGGCCTGCTGCCGCTCGGTGATGTCTCTCGTCACCTTGGCGAACCCGATGAGACCGCCTTGCTCGTCACGGATGGCGTCGAGAACGACGAGCGCCCAGAAGCGGCTGCCGTCTTTTCTGACGCGCCAGCCTTCGGTGGCAAAGCGTCCTGTCTCCGCGGCGGTCGTCAACGCCTTCGTCGGCAACCCTTTTTCCCGATCTTCAGGGGTGTAAAACGTCGAAAAAGGCTTCCCGATGATCTCATTGGCCGCATAGCCCTTGAGGCGTTCAGCACCCTTGTTCCAGGTCCTGGCCAGGCCGTTGGTATCCAGCATGAAGATGGCGTAATCGACGATCCCGTTGATCAGCAACTCAAGGCTTTGGGGATCCGCGGCGGCGGTTGTTTTCATTCAACGAGAACTCAGGGGGCGGAATGGGGCTAACCCGCAGCCGCGTAAAAGGTTCCCGCGGAGTAATGATCCGCCGGTTCCACGACAGCACGTCTTGACGGCTTCCCTGGGTGATCGTCAGCATGGGCGGCTCAGTCAGCTTGGTGCACACTGATCCAAAGCCGCGCGACCGCCGTTTAGTGACGGAGGCCCGAATGAAGCGCGACAACATCCTGCAATTCCCTTCTCCCGACCACAGCCTGTCACCGGATGATTTCGCTTCCGAGCTCACCAGGCTCTGTGATGAGTTGGCATCTGAGCTCTCGGGCGACGAAGAATTGGGCGGCCTTGACGCGCAGCTGTCGCGGATCGAGACATCAAGCATCCTGATGGCAAGCATCAGTCAGCTGGTGTCTCGGGGGCGCGGCCGTCTACGCGCGACTGAGTCATTCGAACGGATCATGCATTCAGTAGCCGAGTTGCGTTCCGAGTTCGAACTATGCGGAACGCTTCGGAAGAACTCGTTGTGAGCTTTAGTCGAGCTCCAGCGGATCGGTGCCCTCCCGACGACCTCGCTATGTCGCGAACGCCGCCTCCATCGCCTTCCTCGTCCTGATCGTCTCACTGTTGGCGTCGAACTCGACGTCGCTCCAGCGCACGATCTCGCCATGGGCGACGTCGTGCTTGAGCTTGAGACGATGCGCGAGGCCAATGGGCAGGGCGCCGGCCTTCAGGCTCGCAGCCGCCGGCACCAGCTTGCCCCACACCGTGTAGCCGCCTTCGCCGTCCAGCATTTCGCCGGCGCGCAAATTGCGCTTGGCGACCGAGGCGACATCGCCGCGGAAGCCGAATGGCTGGCCGGTCGGCTCGCCGCGCAGCGCCGCTGACAGCACCGAGATGTTCAGTTCGAGCCCGATCAGATGGTAGGGCTTGTACATCGCGGCAAAGCGCCCGCTGGCGTCGGTCTTCAGGCCATATTGCCTGAAACAGTCGGCGGCGTAGTCGTTCGGCGCTTCCAGCACGACATAGACGCCCCAGCGCAAATCACGAAACACCGGCCGGCCGTCGCGCTCCAGCGAGGACACGACTTCGACGACGCCCGACCGCTCCAGCACGCCGCCGCGCGATCGCGGCCGCATGATGTGCGGCAGATCGTCGACCCCGCAGGGCGGAAACAGAAGTCCCTCCGAGGGCACGTCGAGGGCGCAGGCATTTGCGATCGCGGCCATCTCGATCGCCGATTTGGTGCCGTCGAGGAAGGAGTTGAACATCTGCGGGTTCATGCCGGCCGACTGTGCTTCGCCGGCGGTGAGACCGTAGTGCTGCCAGACGCCGTCGGGTGTCACGTCGTGATAGGCAGGCAGATATTTCGTGCCTTTGCCGGCGGCGACGACGCGGAAGCCCGTGGCGCGCGCCCAGTCGACCATCTCGGCCGTCAGCGCCGGCTGGTCACCATAGGCCAGTGAATAGACCACGCCCGCCTTGCGCGCTTCCTCGGCAAGCAGGGGGCCTGCCAGCACATCGGCCTCGACATTGACCATCACGATGTGCTTGCCCGCGGCGATCGCGGCGCGCGCGTGCTTGATACCGACCGCGGGATTGCCGGTCGCTTCCACCACCACATCCATCGCGCCGCCGGCAATGGCGCGTGCGCCGTCGTCGGTGAAGACGGTCGCCGCGATCCGCTCGGCGCTCCAGCCGACGGTGCGGCAGGCCTCGCGCGCGCGCTCGCGGTCGATGTCGACGATGATTGGCACCTCCAGCCCCGGCGTGTGCGGCACCTGTGCCAGAAACATCGAGCCGAACTTGCCGGCGCCGATCAGTGCGACACGGACAGGCTTTCCGGCGGACGCGCGGGCCTGGAGGAGGCGGTAGAGGTTCATGCGAAATTATCCTGCGGAATGGTCGTGTCCCGGACGCGGTGCAGCCTAGGCGATGCGGAGCACCGTCCGACAACGCTGCTCCGCAGAGCCGGGACCCAGAGAAAAACGATCCGTGTGGCATGGGCCCCGGCTCAGCAGCGCACCGCTTCCGCGCTGCGCTGCGTCCGGGGCGCGAGACCCATTCACTCCGCCGCCTGTCGCGGTGCCCGCGCCAGCCGCACCAGGGCATCATCATCCACCGTCTTGATCGGCGTGAAATTGCGGTGCGCGATGTATTCCGGCCTGGTCGGGGTGCGGATGTAGTTCGAGACCGCGTTCAGCGTCAGGTAGACGATCTTGCGCGGGTAGGGCGTGATGTTGCCGCTCGATCCGTGCACGAGATTGCCGTGGAACATCAGCATGCCGCCGGGCTTGCCAGTCGGCGCGACGATGCCGCCCTGCTTGACGAGGCGCGTCACCGTATCCTCGTCCAGCGTCCACAGCGGGTAGGATGTCGTCGAGAGATCATGCGAGGCCTGGAGATCGCCGGCATTCTGGCTGCGCGGCACCAGCATCAGGGGGCCGTTGATCGGCATCACCTCGTCGAGAAAGATCGCGATGTTCATGGCGCGGGGTTCCGGCATGCCGTCGTCGCGCTTCCAGGTGCCGTAATCCTGGTGCCACTGCCAGACATCGCCGGTGAAGGCCGATTTCGCGTTGATCTTGAACTGGTGCATGTAGACGGGCTCGCCGAACACCTGCTCGACCGGCTCGATCATGCGCGGATGCGCGCCCAGGATGCCGAAGGCCTCGTTATAGAGATGTGCTGCAAAGGCCGTGCGCGGCGCGCCGCTCTTCTCGCGCCAGACTTCCGGCCGGTTGGCGTCATAGATCCCGACCGCCTCGCGCGCGAGGAGATCGACCTCCTCTTGGGTAAACAGTTCGGGCAGGAACAGCCAACCCTCGCGGTGGAAGAACTCCAATTGCTCCTGGGATAGTCTCATGGGTCGTCCTCCTGTTGTTTGTTATTCTGTTGATTGTTGTCATTCCGGGGCGCGACGAAGTCGCGAACCCGGAATCCATCTCTCCGCAGCGTATGCCGTTCGATGGATTCCAGGCTCGACGCTACGCGTCGCCCCGGAATGACAGCGAGCTACGCCGCCACCTCGTCCGTCGCCCTCAATCTCTCCTCAGTCATCCGTCCCGCCGTCTGCGCATGCGCGAGCGCGGTGCGCTCGGCCGCATCAGCGTCGCCCGCGAAAATGTGCTTGGCGATATCGGCATGCTCGGCCCAGGCGCTGCCGCGATAGTCGAGCTCGGACAGCACGGTTGCCATCGAGCGGCGCATATGCGGCCATTGCGGCGTGATCGTTTCCTCGATCACGGGATTGCCGGCGAGCTGATAGATGGCACGGTGGAATTCGACATCGAGCGCGATCAGGTCCGTGAGCGCAGTCTTGCGATCGATGCGGCGTCCGGCGGCGAGCGCAACTTCAAGCCGCGTACGACCGGCAGCATCGGTTGCGGCACGCTGGGCCGCAAGCCGGGCCGCGAGCGCGTCGATGGCGCCGCGCACTTCGTAAAGCTGACGAATGCGCGCGGGATCGAGCTGGGTGACTTCAAAGCCGCGCTTGCCGCTTTCGGCAACGAGGCCCTGCCGGTGCAACAGATGCAGCGCGTGCGACACCGGCTGACGCGAGACGCCGAGCTTGTCGGCGAGCTCGTTCTGCCGGATGCGCTGGCCGGGCTGAAGCGTGCGATCGGAGATCGCCTCCAGGATCCTTGCATAGACCTGGTCGATCAGGTTCGGGAGCGGGTCGAGAGGGATCACGCCGGAGGCTCCGAAAAGGGAATACGGAATTCCGTATTCGAAGGTATCGCCGGAGGGGCGTGCCGTCAATGCCTCTGGTTGAGGGTACGTAAGGTCTTGATTTTATTGGAGGCGGCCTACTGTGCATGGGGTTGTTTTCGCTGTTGTGAGCAGCCACCCGGCCGCTAGCCGGTCAGGAACCGGCTCACCGCCGCGCTGAACTCCTGCGGTGCCTGTTCGAACATCCAATGTCCGGCATTCTCGATCACCGCCGTCGTGCTACCTGCGATGTGCGCAGCCAGCACGCGCCACATCACCGACAGGCTGCCGGTGGTGGCACCGCCGCCGATCAGCAGCGTCGGCGTCTTGATCGCCTGCGCGTCCGCGAGCGTATAGGGCCGGCGCTGCTCGTTGATCTGGCCAAGAAAGGTCAACGTGTTGTCGCGCAGCTGTTGTTTTGCGGCCGCCGGCACGCGCCGCCACGAGCCGTCGCCCTCGATGCCTTCATAGAAGTTCTGCAGCGCGCCTTCGATGTCGCCGGCGCGGATCATCTCGACCGAACGTATCGTCTTTGCCGCGAGGGGCGGGTAGACAGGCGTGCCTTCCGGCACCGGGAGGCTGGCATCGAGATCGCCGCCCGGCTCGGCCAGCACCAGCTTGCGCAGCAGATCGGGCCGCGCCTGCGCGACGCGGAAGGCGATGTGTCCGCCGCGCGAATGGCCCATCAGATCGACCGGTCCCGGCTTGACCTGTTCGATGAAGGCAACCACGTCGGACACGTGCTGCGCCATCTTGTAGTCGTCGCCGACGGCGTCCCAATGTTCGGGAAAGAAATGCCGCAGGCTGACCGCGATCACGCGATGATTTTTCGACAGCGGACCGAGCACCGAATACCAGGTGCGGAAATCGCCCAGCGTGCCATGCACGCAGACCAGCGGATGGCCCTCGCCGATGTCGAGATAGGCCATGTCGTAACCGTTGACGCGAAAGCTCTGCATGATTCAGCTCGCCAGAAAGTCGAGGACGACTTCGGAATAATTCTGCGGCGCCTGCTCGAACATCGGATGCGTCGCGTTCGGGATGATCGCCGTCTTGGAATAGGGCACGTGCGCCGCGAGCGCGTGCAGCACCTTCGGCAGCAGGCCCTTGGTCCGTGCGCCCAGGATGAACAGCGTCGGCATCAGAATCGCCTCCGCATCCGCTTTGGAGAATGGCGGCCGATTGTCGCGGACCTGGCCGATCAGCGTGTACGCATTGTCGCGCAAATTCTGCTTCACCATCGCCGGCAGCCGCGGCCAGGTGCCGGCGCCCTCCAGCGTGTCGACGAAGACGGCGAGGCCGCCATCGACATCGCCGGCCGCGATCTTCTCCGCCGAGGCCGTGAACCGTGCCAGCAGCGGCGAGGGCCCGCCCGCATAATCGGGATCGAGACTCGCATCGAGCTCGCCGCCGGGCTCCGCCAGGATCAACCGTCGCAACAAATCCGGCCGTTGCTGTGCCACGCGAAAGCAGATATGGCCGCCGCGGGAGTGGCCCATCAGATCGACCGGCCCGAGGTCGAGCTTCTCGATGAAGGCGATGACGTCGCTGACGTGCTGGGCGATCGAATAGGTGTCGCCGACGCCATCCCATTGCGCGGGGAAGAAGTGCCGCAAGCTGGGGACGATCATCCGGTGCCGCTGCGTCAGCGGCCCGAGCACGCAGCCCCAGACTCGGAAGTCGGAGAGCGAGCCGTGCACGCACACCAGCGGCGGGCGGCTCCGATCTTCGCCCACGTCGAGATAGGGCATGTCGTATCCAGAGACGTGGAGGCTTTGCATACTTGGCTCTCGGAAGTATTGGCTTCTCGGAAGTATTGGCTCGCGGAAAGGTGTGCGGAACTCCTGTGCAAGATTCCCGGAAACCGGGTGGATCGCAACTATTTCCAAGCCTAGATTTGGGCCTAGAACACAATGGGGGCATGCGAGAAGGACGCAAGCTCAGGAACCCAGCCATGACCGACCAGCATTTTGCCCTGTTCGACACCAGGATCGGCCTCTGCGCCATCGCCTGGGGCCCGCGCGGCATCAACGGCACGCAGCTGCCGATGGGCGGCGAGCAGAAGATCCGCACCCGCATCAGCCAGCGCCATGCCGACGCCACCGAAGCCGAGCCGACCCCCGAGGTGCAGCACGCGATCGACCGCATGACAAAACTGCTCGCGGGCGAGCCCGACGACCTCACCGATATCGCGCTCGATCTCGACGGCGTGCCCGAGTTCAACCGCGGCGTCTACGAGATCGCCCGCGCGATTCCGCCCGGCAAGACCATCACCTATGGCGATATTGCCAAGCAGCTCGGCGGTGTCCAGCTGTCGCGCGACGTCGGCCAGGCGCTCGGCCGCAACCCGTGCCCGATCGTTGTGCCCTGCCACCGCGTGCTCGCGGCCGGCAACAAGCCCGGCGGCTTCTCGGCGAATGGCGGCGTGGTCACCAAGCTGAAGATGCTGGAGATCGAAGGCGCGCTGGTGAACCACACGCCGAGCCTGTTTGATTGAGGCTGTTTGCGCTGACTTCGTAGGTGGGTTAGCCGCGCGGATTGCGCGAAGCGCAAACCGCTAGGCGTAACCCACCACTTCTGCTGCCGCGGAAACGAAAGAGGTGGGTTACGCCTTCGGCTAACCCCACCCTACGAATCTCGTCCTAAATCTTCGCCGCGGTTTTCGGCCAGTACTTGTCGCGCAGATGCCGCTTCACCAGCTTGCCCGTGGGCGTGCGCGGCAGCTCGGCTTCGAAATCGATCGAGCGCGGGCACTTGATGGCGGAGAGGCGGGTCTTGCAGTAGGCGATCAGATCGGCCTCCAGTTCCTTGCCGGCTCGTTTCATGTCGTGCGGCTGCACGACGGCCTTCACTTCTTCGCCCATTTCCTCGTTCGGCACGCCGAATACCGCGACGTCGGCGACCTCGGGGTGGGTGATCAGCACGTCCTCGGTCTCCTGCGGGTAGATGTTCACGCCGCCCGAGATGATCATGTAGGACTTGCGATCGGTGAGAAACAGAAAGCCGTCCTTGTCGAGGTAGCCGACGTCGCCGAGCGTCGACCATCCCTTGGCGTTGTAGGCCTTCTTCGTCTTCTCTGGATCGTTGTGGTAAGTGAAGACAGGCGCATCGGCGAAGTAGACCGTGCCGATCTCGCCCGCCGGCTGCTCCTCGTCGTTCTCGTCCAGAATCTTGATCTTGCCGACTACGGCACGACCGACGCTGCCGCGATGCTCCAGCCATTGCTGCGAGTTGCACACGGTGACGCCGTTACCTTCAGATCCCGCGTAGTACTCGATCAGGATCGGACCCCACCACTCGATCATCTTGGCCTTGACGTCGACCGGGCAGGGTGCGGCGGCGTGGATTGCGCCCTTCAGCGTCGAGACGTCGTATTTGGCGCGGACCTCGTCCGGCAGCTTCAGCATGCGCACGAACATGGTCGGCACGAGCTGCGATTGCGTGACCTTGTGTTTCTCGACGAGCCTGAGAAACTCCTCGGCGTCAAAGTGCTCCATGATGATAGAGGTGCCGCCGAGCACGATCGCCATCATGTTGAAGCGCAACGGAGCTGCGTGATAGAGCGGCGCCGGGGAGAGATAAGTGCTCTCCGCGTTCATGCCGCACATGTCGGCGCAAAGCACGCGCAGGAATGCGTTCGGCGCGTCAATCCTGTTGCCTTCGAACGCTTTCTTGATGCCCTTCGGCCTGCCGGTCGTGCCCGACGAATACAGCATGTCGTAGCCGGCGACCTCGTCGGCGATCGGCGTGGTCGGCTGTGCGGAAGCTTCCTTGTCGTAGGAGCGAAAACCGGACAGGGGCTCGTCCATCATGTAGAAGATCGGCTCGCCGGGCTTGCCCTTGACCAGGTCCTTGATCTGGTCGGCGCATTTCGGCGTGGTGATCACGACCTTGGCACCGCAATCGCTGATGATGTAGTCGATCTCGTCCTGCTTCAGATAGCGGCTGATCGCGGTGTAATAGAGCCCGCTGCGCTGCGCCGCCCAGCAGATCTCCATGAAGGCGAGCCGGTTTTCCATGAACAGCGCGATGTGGTCGCCGGCCTTCAGCCCGAGCGAGCGGAACAGCTGCGCGCCCTGGTTCGAGAGCTCGTCGAGCTCGCGATAGGTGATCGCCTTGCCGGTTCCGGCCATCTGGTAGGCGATCTTGTCGGGCGTGGTGCGAGCGTGGATCGACGGATGGGTCATGGCGTTCCCTCAAAAAAAGAGGCGAGCGGTGAATGGCGACAGGGGCGGAAGCCGCTCCCCATCACCATCAACCACTCGCCATTTGTTCTTCGCTTTTCTTCTTACAGTCGTTCGACGATCGTCACGTTGGCCATGCCGCCGCCCTCGCACATGGTCTGCAGACCATAGCGCTTGCCGCGCTGGTGCAGGGCGTGGACCAGCGTCGTCATCAGCTTGGTGCCGGAGCCGCCGAGCGGATGGCCGAGCGCGATGGCGCCGCCGTTCACGTTCAGGCGGGCCGGATCGGCGCCGGTCGTCTTCAGCCAGCCCGTCGGCACCGAGGCGAAGGCTTCGTTGACCTCGAACAGATCGATGTCGTCAACCGTCATGCCCGCCTTCTCCAGCGCCTTCTTGGTGGCGTGCAGGGGCGCGTCGAGCATGATGACGGGATCGCCGCCGGTCATGGTCATGTGGTGGATGCGCGCGAGCGGCTTGACGCCGAGCTGCTTGAGGCCACGCTCGTTCACGACCATCACGCCGGAGGCGCCGTCGCAGATCTGGCTGGCGCTGGCCGCGGTGAGCTTGCCGTTCTCGGCGATCAGCTTGACGCCCTTGATGCCTTCGAGCGTGGCATCGAAGCGGATGCCTTCGTCGATGTGGTGGGTGTCCTTGCTGCCATCGGCTCTGACAATCTCGAGCGGGACGATCTCTTTCTTGAAGTGACCGGCTTGCGTTGCCGCAATCGCGCGCTGATGGCTCTGGAACGAGTATTCGTCGAGGTCATCCTTCGACAGTCCATATTTCTCGGCCATCATCTCGGCGCCGGTGAACTGGCTGAACACGATGTTCGGATATCTCGCCTCGATGCCCGGGCTCTTGTAATTGCCAAAGCCATTCTTGGCGGGGAGCTGCGAGGACAGGCCCATCGGCACCCGCGTCATCGATTCCACGCCGGCCGCGATCACCACGTCCATTGTGCCCGACATCACGGCTTGCGCCGCGAAGTGCAGCGCCTGCTGCGAGGAGCCGCACTGACGGTCGATCGAGGTGCCGGGCACGCTCTCCGGCAGCTTCGAGGCCATGATCGCGTTGCGCGCGACGTTGTTGGACTGCTCGCCGACTTGCATCACGCAGCCCATGATCACGTCCTCGACCAGCGCGGGATCGACCTTGGTGCGATCGACCAGCTCGTCCAGCACCTTGGCGGCCAGATCGGCCGGATGCCAGCCGGCGAGGCGGCCCCCCTTGCGCCCGCCCGCGGTGCGCGCAGCGGCGACGATGTATGCCTCGGCCATTTCGGTCTCTCCCATGATTGTTCTGAATTGGGTTTGTCGGGGTTTTAAGGGGCTGGATATCGTTTAGTCAATCGATCAATTAACTCTTGTGGGGAGGCGCTGCTTGGGCTTATCTGCGGGCCGCTTCAAGCGGTGAGAACAGGGATCTCCGTGACTTCCAGCGTACCGAACAGGCTCCCCAGCGGAAAGAATTCCACGGCAGAGAAATTGCTCGTGGCCGCCAGCGAGCTGATGATCGAACGCTCCTCGATCGAGATCTCGCTCTCCGACATCGCCCAGAAGTCCGGCGTCAACGCCGCGCTGGTCAAATATCATTTCGGCAACAAGGACGGACTGCTGCTGGCGCTGCTCGCACGCGATGCCGCGACCGAAATGTCCAATCTCGAATATCTGCTGGCGCAGCCGATCACGGCGACCGCGAAGCTGAAGCTGCACATCGCCGGCATCATCCGTGCCTATCATCGGTTCCCTTACATGAACCGGCTGATCCATTATCTGCTGCACGAGAGCGTCGCGGGCTCCGCGGACGAAGTCTCGAAATTTTTCGTCGCGCCGCTGCTCGACTTTCATCGCCGGTTGCTTGCCGAGGGCGTCAGCCGCGGCGAGTTCCGCCAAACCGATCCGGTGCTGTTCTACACCAGCTTGATCGGCGCCTGCGATCATCTGTTCTTCGGCCGGCACGCGATGTCTCGCGCGACCGGCGTCGGCCCGGTCACCGACGACGTCTGCCGGCAATACATCAAGCACATGGAAACGCTGATCTGCGGCGGCATCCTCACGCAAGCCGAGGAAGCCGCTGCTGCCGGATAATCCGGCCATCGCTCAATAAGTCTAGAGAAGAAACGCCCAAGGAAAGGTACCAGCAATGGAATTGAAAGATGTAGCCGTTCTCATCACCGGCGGTGGTTCGGGTCTCGGCGAAGCGACCGCACGCGCCATGGCGGCCAAGGGCGCCAAGATCGGCGTGATTGATCAGAACAAGGAGAACGCCGAGAAGGTCGCTGCCGAGGTGAAGGGCGTCGCGCTGCATGCCGACGTCACCAGCGAGGAGCAGATCAAGGCCGCGATCGCCAAGGCGGAAGCCGCGCATGGCGTTGCCCGCGTGCTGATGAACTGCGCCGGCATCGGCGGCTCGCAACGCATCGTCGGCCGTGATGGCGTCTACCCGCTGGAAAAGTTCGCACGCATCATCAACGTCAATCTGATCGGCACGTTCAACTGCCTGCGTCTGTTCGCCGAGCGTCTCGTTACCATCGAGCCTGTTGGTGAAGAGCGCGGCGTCATCATCAACACCGCCTCGGTGGCCGCCTATGAGGGCCAGATCGGCCAGATCGCCTATTCGGCCTCGAAGGGCGGCGTCGTCGGCCTGACGCTTCCTGCCGCGCGCGACCTCGCAAGCCAGAAGATCCGCGTCAACACCATCGCGCCCGGCCTGTTCTTCACGCCGCTGCTGATGGGTCTGAATGAGGAAGCCCGCAAGAGCTTGGGCGCCCAGGTGCCGCATCCCTCGCGCCTCGGCGATGCCAAGGAATACGGCGCGCTCGCCGTGCACATCGTCGAGAACGCGATGCTGAACGGTGAGACCATCCGCCTCGACGGCGCCATCCGTATGGCGCCGCGGTAGCTCCGCTTCCCTTCTCCCCTTGCGGGAGAAGGTGGCGCGAAGCGCCGGATGAGGGGTTCTCTCCGCGATCTCATCTGCGGAGGCAGACCCCTCACCCAAGCGAATGCGCGGCCAGCGACGTTCATGCCCTCTCCCACAAGGGGAGAGGGCGCAGCAATCGGCACCATCGTTGCGGATGAAGGAAAGTCGCGCATGTCCCAACCGCTGCTGATCGAGCATGACGACGGCGTCGACCGGGTGACGCTCAATCGTCCCGAACACCTTAATGCGCTCGATCCGGCGCTGATCGATGCGCTCAACGTTTATTTCCAGGGACTCCAGCGCAACCGCGACACACGCGTTGTCGTGTTGAAGGGCGCCGGCAAGAATTTTTGCGCCGGCCTCGATCTGAAGGCGGCGATGGCGCGACGCGCCGGGCAGCAGGAGCCGCCTGGTGTCACGGAATCGCTGGACTCGCAACGCCGCATCGCCGACATCGTGATGCTGATGCGGCGCTGTCCGCAGCCAATCCTGTCGCTGGTGCAGGGCGCGGCCGCCGGCGGCGGCTTCGCGCTGGCGCTCGCCTCCGATATTCGTATCGCCACGAAGTCGGCGCGGATGAATTGCGCTTTCATCAAGCTCGGCCTTGGCGGCTGCGACATCGGCACCAGCTACTTTCTGCCGCGACTCGTCGGCGTCTCGGTGGCCTCAGAGCTGATCCTCACGGGACGCTTCATCGGCGCCGAACGCGCGCTTGCGGTCGGTCTCGTCTCGGAGGTCGTCGACGAGGACAAGCTCGACGCGGCCGCCGAGCCTTACATCGATGCGATGATGACGGCCTCCCCCGTGGGGCTGCGCCTGTCAAAGGAATGTCTCAACATGAGCGTCGATGCGGGATCGCTGGAAGCTGTGATCGCGATGGAGGACCGCAACCAGGTCCTGTGCAGTCGCTCAGAAGAGTTTTCGGAAGGCATCAGGGCCTTCCTTGAGAAGCGAAAGCCTGTCTATATCAAGCGCTGAACAACGAAGATCCGCAAAGGACAATAATTCCGGGAGACGCAAAATGAGTGGAAGCGCGGCGGCGGTGATGGCGAAGCCCGCCTTTCGCAAGGTCGAGTGGCTGGCGCGCGACATCGATGTCGAGCGGCGCGCCGACGGCACGGTGGTGCTGAAGTCGCGCATTCCGCTGCAGCCTTACGAAAAGCATCTTCCGGCCTCCTTGGCGAAATGGGCGAGGGAAGCGCCCGAACGGATCTGGCTCGCGCAGCGCGGCGGTCCCAACCGCGAATGGCGCAAGGTGTCCTATGGCGAAGCCAAGCGCACGGTTGATGCGCTGACGCAAGCGCTGCTGAATCTCGAGCTGGACGGCCGTCCAGTCGCGATCCTATCAGGCAATTCGATCGAGCACGCGTTGATGACGCAGGCTGCGATGCAGGCGCGCCTCCCCGCTGCTCCGGTATCGCCGGCCTACTCGCTGATGAGCCATGATCACGTCAAGCTGAAGTATCTTTTCGACCTGATCAAGCCGGCCGTGGTGATGGTACAGGACGGCCCGACCTTCGAAAAGGCGCTGAAAGCGCTCGATCTCACCGGCGTCACCGTCGTTCACGTCGCCCGGCCCTGCGAGGGCATCAAGAGCGTCAGCTATTCCGAGCTTACCGCAACGCCCGTAACGGCCGATGTCGATGCGTCGATCGCAAAAATCACCCCCGACACCGTCGGCAAGCTGCTGTTCACGTCGGGCTCGACCGGCATGCCCAAGGCCGTCATCAACACCCAAGAGATGATGTGCGCCAACGCGGCGATGATGATGCAGGTGCGGCCGCGCACGGCCGGCGGTCCGCTTGCCACGGTGCTCGACTGGATGCCCTGGAATCACACCATGGGCGGCAATGCCGCTTTCCATCCGGTGCTGGTGGACGGCGGTACGCTTTATATCGACGACGGCCGGCCGATGCCGGGTCAGCTCGAAGAGACCATCAAAAATCTGCGCGAGATCTCGCCGACCTATTACGCCAACGTGCCGGCCGGCTATGCTGCGCTGGCGGCGGCGATGGAGAAGGACGATGCGCTGTGCCGTTCCTTCTTCAAGAATCTCTCGATCATGGCCTATGGCGGCGCGCGCTTGCCCGACGATCTCTACGACCGCATGCAGGCGCTCGCCGTGAAGACCACCGGCGAACGCATCGTGTTCTACACCGGTTGGGGCTCGACCGAGACCGCGCCGACTTCGACCGGCACCTATTGGGATACCGAGCGCGTCGGCCTGATCGGTCTGCCGTTCCCAGGCGTCGAATTGAAGATGGTGCCGTGCGGCTCGAAATACGAATTGCGCTTGCGCGGCGTCAACGTCACGCCCGGCTATTTGGGCCAGCCGGAGCTGACGAAGAAGATGTTCGATGAAGAGGGTTTTTATTGCATCGGCGATGCCGGCATTTTTGTCGACGATACGGACCCGGTGAAGGGCATCATCTTCGCCGGTCGCGTGGTCGAAGACTTCAAGCTCACCACCGGCACGTTCGTTCATGTCGGTTCGCTCCGCACCGACGCGATCGCTGCCGCGACGCCTGTCGTGCACGACGCTCTGGTCGCCGGGCAGGATCGCGCTTTCATCGGGCTCCTTGCCTGGCCCAACCTGCATGCCTGCCGCCAGCTCGTCGGCAATCCCGATCTCAGCTTCGAGGATGCGGTGAAGCACGCCGAGGTGATCGCCTGCTTCAAGCGCGGTCTCGAGACGCACAACAAGGAGTGCGAAGGCGCCAGCAGCCGCATCATCGTCCGCGCGATGCTGATGGCCGAGCCGCCTTCGATCGACGGCAATGAGCTCACCGACAAGGGCTACATCAACCAGCGCGCCGGCCTCGAGCGCCGCGCTGCCTTGGTCGAGCGGCTCTATGCGGACGAGCCGGATCAGGCTGTGATCGTGCTGCGATGAATCAAGACTCTCTCCAATCGTCATTCCGCGGCGCGCGCAGCGCGAACCCGGAATCCATCGGGCCGCATAGGCGCGGCGAAATGGATTCCGGGCTCGCGACTTCGTCGCGCCCCGGAATGACAGTTTGAAAAAGGTAAGCCGCCATGAACTTCGATTTCTCCGACGACCAGAAGCAGCTCCGCGATCAGGCGCGCAAATTCCTCGCCGAGAAGTGCTCACCCAAAGCCGTGCGCGTGGTGCTCGACGGCAAGGCGCCGTACGACAAGGACCTCTGGAAGGGCCTCGCGGAGATGGGCTTTCTCGGTGTCGCGATTCCGGAAGAATTCGGTGGCGCCGGTGCCGGCCATCTCGAGCTCTGCGTGATCGCGGAGGAGATGGGCCGCGCCAACGCGCCGGTGCCGTTCTCCTCGACGGTGTATCTCGCGGCTGAAGCGCTGCTGATCGCCGGAAGCGAGGCGCAGAAGAAGAAATGGCTGCCGGCGATCGCCTCGGGCGAGGCGATCGGCACGCTGGCGCTGTTCGAGGGCAAGGGCAATCCGGCGCCGAAGAACGTCAAGCTCACGGCTGCAAACGGCGTGCTCAACGGCATCAAGAAGCCGGTGGCCGACGGCGCCATCGCCGACTTCGCGGTGGTGGCAGCGCGCAACGGTTCGAGCGGACGCGACAGCGACATCTCGCTGTTCCTGGTCGATCTCAAGGCTGGTGGCGTCGAGATCAAGAGCCTGACGAATCTCGATCCGACTCGTGGTCAGGCCGAGATCACTTTCAAGGATGCCAAGGCCGAGCCGCTCGGCGCGGCCGGCGAGGGCTGGAGCATTTTGACCCAGGTGCTCGACCGCGCCGCGGTGCTCTGCGCCTTCGAGCAGGTCGGCGGCTCCGATCGCGCGCTGGAGATGGGCCGCGACTACGCGCTCGATCGCATTGCGTTCGGTCGCCAGATCGGCTCGTTTCAGGCGATCAAGCACATGCTGGCCGATATGTATGTGTCGGCGACGCTGGCGCGCTCCAACAGCTATTATGGCGCCTGGGCGCTCTCGACCAACGCCGCCGAGCTGCCGGAAGCGGCTGCGGCCGCGCGCATCAGTGCGACGCAGGCGTTCCAGCACTGCGCTAAGAACAACATCCAGGTTCACGGCGGCATGGGCTTCACCTGGGAGTTCGACTGCCACATGTACTACCGCCGCGCCAACGCCATGGCGCTCGGTCTCGGCAGCCTGTCCTATTGGGAAGACCAACTGATCGATCGTATGCGCAAGAAGAACGCGGCGTAATGGCAGGTGAGTAGGGTGGATTAGCGAAGCGTAATCCACCGCTTCTGTCGACGAGGAAAGCTAAAGAGGTGGATTGCGCCTTCGGCTAATCCACCCTACGGACAACAGAGAACCACCATGAACTTCGACGACACTCCGCAGGAAGCCGAATTCCGCGCCATCGCGCGCGCCTGGATCGGCGCCAATGCACCGAAGCAATATGAGGAGGATCTGCGCAAATCCTCGCTCGGCCGCACCGTGCTCAAGAACGCGAATATTCTGGAGGTCGCCAAGGCCTGGCAGAAGAAGAAGGCCGATGCCGGCTGGGCCTGCTTGCACTGGCCGAAGGAATATGGCGGCCGCGGTTCGTCGCCGATCGAGCGCGTGATCTGGTCGCAGGAAGAAGGGCCGTTCGGCCAACTGTCGCGCATGTTCATCATCGGCCATGGTATGTGCGGGCCAACCATGATGGCATTCGCGCGCGAGGAGCATAAGCGCACCTATCTGCCGCCGCTCGCATCAGGTGAGAAGGTCTGGTGCCAGCTGTTCTCCGAGCCGGCCGGTGGCTCCGACGTCGCGGGCCTGCGCACGCGTGCCGAGAAGGATGGTGACGACTGGGTCATCAATGGCCAGAAGATCTGGACCTCGGGCGCGCACTATTCCGACTACGGGATCTTGCTGACCCGCACCGATCCCACCGTGCCCAAGCACAAGGGTCTCACCATGTTCTTCCTGGACATGAAGAGCCCGGGCGTCGAGGTCAGGCCGATCAAGCAGGCGAGCGGCGCTTCCGACTTCAACGAGGTCTATTTCACCAATGTCCGCATTCCCGACCATCAGCGCCTGGGCGAGGTCGGCGACGGCTGGAACGTTTCGCTGACCACGCTGATGAACGAGCGCAGCGCGATCGGTGCGGCCGTCTCGACCGGTTTCCATGAATTGTTCGAATATTGTTCCAGCCTGATGCTCGACGACGGCCCCGCGATCGAGGATCGCGCGGTGCGCTCGAAGCTGGCCAACTGGGCGGTGAAGGCGAGCGGGCTGAAATACACCAGCATGCGCGCGATCTCGGCGCTGTCGAAGGGCGAGCGTCCGGGGCCGGAAAATTCCATCGGCAAGCTGGTCGCAGGCTCGATGATCCAGGACGTTGCGACATACGCGCTTGACCTGCAGGGCGCGAGCGGCGTCGTCAGCGGTGAGGATGCCGAGCTTGCCGGCCGCTTCCAGGCCATGCTGCTGCGTGCGCCCGGGACCCGCGTCGAGGGCGGCACCGACGAGATCATGCGCAACATCATCGCCGAGCGGGTGCTGGGCCTGCCCGGTGACATCAGGGTCGACAAGGACGTGCCGTTCAACAAGATCCCGACCAAGGGAAGATGAGTTCGAATCGTAGGGCGGGTTAGCGAAGCGTAACCCGCCCTTTGGCTGCAACGACGCTCAACAGAGTGGTGGGTTACGCCTTCGGCTAACCCCCCTACGCACCGAGCAAGGATTGAGAGGTCCGCCATGAATTTCGACGACACCCCGCAGGAAGCCGCGTTCCGCGAGACCGCGCGCAAATGGATCGCCGCCAATGCGCCGAAGGAGTTCGAGGCCGAGCTGTCAAAATCCTCGCTCGGCCGCATCAGGCTCGCCAAGCACGACATGGTCGAGGTCGGCAAGGCCTGGCAGAAGAAGAAGGCCGAGGGCGGCTGGGCCTGCCTGCACTGGCCGAAGGAATATGGCGGCCGCGGCGCCACGCCGATCGAGCGCGTGATCTGGCAGCAGGAAGAGGGCGTCTACGGCAAGCTGACACAGCCGTTCCAGATCGGCGAGGGCATGTGCGGCCCGACCGTAATGGCCTGGGGCAGCGAGGACGCCAAGCGCCGCTATTTGCCGAAGCTTGCTTCGGGCGAGGAGATCTGGTGTCAGCTGTTCTCCGAGCCGTCCGCCGGCTCCGATGTCGCGGGCCTGCGCACGCGCGCGGAGAAGAAGGGCGACAATTGGGTGGTCAACGGCCAGAAGATCTGGACCTCGGGCGCGCATTATTCCGACTATGGCTTGTTGATCGCCCGTACCGATCCCAATGTGCCGAAGCACAAGGGTCTCACCATGTTCTTCCTCGACATGAAGAGCCCAGGTGTCGAGGTGCGGCCGATCAGGCAGGCCAACGGCATGCAGGAGTTCAACGAGGTCTATTTCACCGATGTCGTCATCCCCGACAGCCAGCGATTGGGGGCGGTCGGCGAGGGCTGGAGCGTGTCGCTGACGACGTTGATGAACGAGCGCATGTCGATCGGCGCGCGGCTTGCGACCGGGGTGCCTGAGATGTTCGAGTTCTGCTCGAACCTGATGCTGGAGGACGGGCTTGCGATCGACGATCCCGCTGTGCGCTCAAAGCTTGCGAGCTGGGCGGTGAAGTCGAGCGGGCTGAAATACACCAGCTACCGCGCGATCTCCGCGCTGTCGAAGGGCGAGCGGCCGGGGCCGGAAAACTCCATCGGCAAGCTCGTCTCGGGCATGATGCTGCAGGACATCGCGACCTATGCCATGGACCTCCAGGGCGGGGCCGGTGTTCTCACCGGCAGCGACGAAGAGACGGTGCACGGTCAGTTCCAGCAGATGCTGCTGTCCTCACCCTCGATGCGCATCGCCGGCGGCACCGACGAGATCCTGCGCAACATCATCGCCGAGCGCGTGCTCGGATTGCCTGGCGATATCCGCGTCGACAAGGATGTGCCGTATAACAAGATCCCGACCAAGGGACGGTGACAACTTCAATCGTGGAATCGTAGGGTGGGTTAGCGAAGCGTAACCCACCTCTTTTGCTTCCGCGGAAACAGAAGTGGTGGGTTACGCCTTCGGCTAACCCACCCTACGAAGGGGCAACGCGAGCCGATTCATGGACGCAAAAGTCAACCAAGCCGACCGCATCGGCGTGCTCGAAGAGCTCCTCAACGAGCGCTACTCCGTGCGTGCCTTCCTGCCCAAGGACGTCGATCGCGCCACCATCGAGCATGTGCTGACGACGGCACAGCGCACCGCGTCCTGGTGCAACAGCCAGCCCTGGCAGGTGATCATCGCCAGCGGCGAGGCGAAGGAGCGCTTCCGCCAGCTGATCTACAAGGAGGCCTCGGGCGGCCTTGGCGACGATTACGATTTCACGCCGCCGCGCGAATATGTCGGCGTCTATCTCGAGCGCCGCCGCGAGAGCGGCTTTCAGCTCTACAATACGCTCGGCATCCCGCGCGGCGACAAGATGGGCTACGCCAGGCAGGCGCTGGAGAACTACAATTTCTTCGGCGCGCCGCATGTGGCGATCATCCACACCAACGAGCCGCTCGGCATCTACGGTGCGATCGACTGCGGGGCCTATGTCTCGAACTTCATGCTTGCTGCGCAAGCGCTCGGGCTCGGCACGATTCCGCAGGCCGCACTGGCGCGCCATTCCGGCCTGATCCGTCGCCACTTCAACCTGGCTGACGACCGCCGCGTCGTCTGCGGCATTTCGTTCGGCTATGCCGACCATGCGCACAAGGTCAACAGTTACCGCACCTCGCGCGCATCGGTCGCCGACACCGTCACCTTCGTCGAGGAGTGATCGGGCACGCGTGAAGACGGCCGCGTGGACGGCCGCCTTCATAGCTGTCGTCTGGATCCGATGGACGGCCTCTGCTATCCGCCGCTGCCGCCGATCACCGCCCGCACGGTCTCGTCGGGTCCGAAATCCTCGGCGCCGTCGACATAGAGCAGCGCGGCGAGCTTCGAACGCGCGCGGTTGACGCGGCTCTTGATAGTGCCGACGGCACAGCCGCAGATCGAGGCCGCGTCCTCATAAGAGAAGCCGGAGGCACCGACAAGGATCAGCGCCTCGCGCTGGTCTTGCGGAAGCTTCTCGAGCGCGGTGCGAAACTCCTCGAACTCGAGATGGGCGTTCTGCGAAGGCTGCGTCTTCAGCGTCTTGGCATAGTTGCCCTCGGCATCCTCGACCTCACGCCGCCGCTTGCGATAGTCGGAGCGGAACAGGTTGCGCAGGATCGTGAACAGCCACGCCGGCAGATTGGAGCCGGGCTGGAACGAGTCGATGTTGGCGAGCGCGCGGAGCAGCGTCTCCTGCACCAGATCGTCGGCGCGGTCGGCATTGCCGCTGAGCGATATGGCGAACGCGCGCAGGCTTGGCACGGCCGCCAGAATGTCGTCACGCAGGGAGTTTGTGAGAGGCATTAGTCCCTCCCATTGTTGTCGTTGGAGCCCCCAGCCCCATTCTCGTTTTGGGATCCACTTCCCGGCGCATC
Organism: Bradyrhizobium guangzhouense; assembly: GCF_004114955.1. Classification (NCBI taxonomy): domain Bacteria; kingdom Pseudomonadati; phylum Pseudomonadota; class Alphaproteobacteria; order Hyphomicrobiales; family Nitrobacteraceae; genus Bradyrhizobium; species Bradyrhizobium guangzhouense. The sequence continues at coordinate 6,522,648 of NZ_CP030053.1, read as the reverse complement.
GAGTTTCTTGATGAGCTCCGCGAACCGGTCCGGAACCCCCTGCCGCACGACATCGTCATACATCGCGCGCAGTTGATGCCCGATCCGGGATTGGATCTCCGGAGTGAGGCCTCCCTTGCCGGGGGTCGTGCTTTTGCTGGCTTGAGACTTGAGATCTTTCATGACCTGTTCCACGTTTCCCCGAGTTAAGTGACTGCAAAATAGAGAAGTTTTCTCAACCGGGAGCCGTTCCCTGGACGAGTTCAATTCCACGTTCGACAAAAAGTTCCCAGCCCAGGGGAACTTTTCTTATGCTGAGGCGTAATCAGTCCCAGCAGGGGAACCCGGGCCTCCCCTCGTATTGCCTGGTTTCTTCAAGGTTGGCCCGATGATGAATGGAGTGGGGATGTCCCGTTCACAGCTCGTTGCTGAACACTTGCCGTTGTTGCGCCGGTATGCGCGCGCCCTGACGGGCAGCCAGGCCTCCGGCGATGCCTATGTCGCAGCCATGTTGGAAGCCATGCTTGGAGATCCCAGCGTGCTCGACGAGAGCCATGGGCCGCGCGCCGGCTTGTTCCGGCTGTTCACCCAGATCTGGAATTCGGTTTCTGTCAACGACGATGCCGAGGTGGCGACGCTGCCGATGCCGCCGGAACGCCGGCTGTCCAACATCACGCCGCTGCCGCGTCAGGCCTTCCTGCTGCTCTCGCTCGAAGGGTTTTCGGAGGAGGAAGTCGCCTTCGTCCTCGGCACCGACGTTGCCGAGACGCGCCGGCTGGCCGATGCCGCCGGTCGCGAGATGGCGGCGGAGATCGCCACCGACGTGCTGATCATCGAGGACGAGACCTTCATCGCCATGGACCTCGAGAGCCTGGTCAAGAATCTCGGCCACAATGTCGTCGGCGTCGCGCGTACCCATGCCGATGCCGTGGCGCTGGCCAAGAACAAGCGGCCCGGCCTCATCCTCGCCGATATCCAGCTCGCCGACGGCTCGTCGGGCCTGGACGCCGTCAACGAATTGCTGCGCACCTTCGAAGTGCCGGTGGTGTTTATCACCGCCTATCCCGAGCGTTTCCTCACCGGCGAACGTCCCGAGCCGGCGTTCCTGATCTCAAAACCGTTCCAGCCCGCGATGGTGTCGGCGGTGGCGAGCCAGGCGCTGTTCTTCCAGCGCAACTCGCGCAACCGCGCGCCCAAAGCGCCCGCGGCCTAACGAGGCACCGGCGGCGTAGGCAAGCCAGCCATCTGGCGATGAAGACCCGATCCGGCGTGCTGCGAGGCACGCCGGATTTTTCGTGCCTGCTTGACGGCTGTCGAATTCGCCGCTCATACCTCGTGCATTCCGCCAATCGGAGACGTACCCATGGACCAGCAACGCCTCGACCGCCTCGCCATCCGCGACCTCGTCGAGAATTGGGCGGTGTGGCGCGATGCCGGCGATTGGGAGCGTTTTGCCACCGTCTGGCACGAGGAAGGCTGGATGTCGGCGACCTGGTTTCAGGGACCCGCGCGGGATTTCATGCGGGTCAGCCAGGAGGGCTTTGCCAGGGGTGTCCGCATCCTGCACTTCCTCGGAGGCTGCAGCATCGACCTTTCGGGCGAGCGGGCCATTGCGCAAACCAAGATGACGATCTCGCAACGGGCCACGGTGCACGACGTGCTCTGCGATGTCGTCTGCACCGGGCGTTTCTACGATTTCCTGGAGAAGCGAAAGGGCCGGTGGGGCATCGTCCGCCGCCAGCCGATCTACGAGAAGGACCGGATCGATCCGGTCGATCCGGCCGCAGAGCTTCGCCTCGACCAGCAGGCACTCGCCGCACTGCCAGAGGGCTACCGCCACCTCGCCTACATGCAGGAATTGATCGGCTACAAGGTCAAGCGCGACATGCCGGGCCTGATCGGCCCTGAGGTCGAGAAGCTCTATGGCGAGGGGCGGGATTGGCTGGCGGGGAAGGCCGAATAGTGAGCGGGCAAAGTGACCCCCAGACAAAAGTAAGGCGCGACTGGCATCACCACAGTCGCGCCCTACGTCGCCGGCTTATGGGGCAGGGGGGAATAGCCGGCTGTTGAGACGACTCGCGGGCGCGAGAGTCGTTCCAGATGGTGGCAAAATTTTTTGAGCGGTTTTTTGTGCGGTCTGGCGTGAATTTGGCACACGGTTAAGTGATCTTAACCTCTGGGAAACTCCGGTCCTCCCGTCGCGTTGTTCCCGCGATCGCCATGGGGCGAGGGACCGATAGCCATGTCACAGATTCAAAAGGTATTGTTTGGTGCCGTCGCGCTCGTCGCGACGCTGGGCGCCGTCCAAGTTGGCGCCGTGCAACTGACCTCCGGTGACGATCTGGCCGTCCGCTGGGAAGCGATCGCTGGCCAGGCCGGCAAAGCGTCGGGCCTTGATCGCGCCAGTCATGGCGTCAACCGTGCCAGCAAGTCCGACCGGCTCGCCGACCTGAAGCCGGCGGCGGTTCCGACCCGTACCGTCTCGATGCGGCTGAACGACCTGCCCGATACGTCGGTGTTGTTGCGCGTCCCCGCCGTGATCGAGACCGGCAACGCCAAGCCGGCTCCGACGCTGCTGAAGCCGGGCCGCAAGCCGACCATCGCCTGCGAGCCGATGGTCAGCTCCCTGACCGAGGTCGCCAAGCTGCTGCAGCCCGGCCGCTGCGTGACCTGATCGACCCCGCCCCCGCGCAAAAACGTCCTCCTGTCCGGAGGGCGGCTTTGCGCATCCACTTGATCCCCTATCCCAGCGCGCTATATCCCGGCTTTCTCCATTTCTGATTGACCGGGTAAACGCATGACGACGTCCGATACGGCCACGCATACGCAGCCTTTCCAAGCCGAGGTTTCCGAGCTGCTGCACCTGATGGTGCATTCCGTCTATTCAGAGACCGACATCTTCCTGCGCGAGCTGGTCTCCAACGCCTCGGATGCCTGCGACAAGCTGCGCTACGAGGCGATCGCCAATCCGGCGCTGCTGGGCGAGGGCGACGCGCTCAAGATCCGCATCATCCCGAACAAAACCGCGGGGACGCTTGCCATCGTCGACAACGGCATCGGCATGGAGCGGCAGGAGCTGATCGACCATCTCGGCACCATTGCCCGCTCCGGCACCAAGGCCTTCGTGTCGAAGCTGAAGGAAGCCAAGGACGGTCTCGGCCTGATCGGCCAGTTCGGCGTCGGCTTCTATTCCGCCTTCATGGTTGCCGAGAAGATCGTCGTGATCAGCCGCCGCGCCGGCGAAAGCGACGTCTGGACCTGGACGTCGTCGGGAGGCTCCGGCTTCGAGATCGCGCGGGCGAGCGACGAGGAGGCGGGGCGCGTAACCCGCGGCACCGAGATCGTCCTGCACCTGAAGGACGACGCCAGGAAATATCTCGAGACATACGAGATCGAGCGCATCGTCAGCGCCTATTCCGACAATATTCTCTTCCCCATCGAGCTGGTGCCCGAAGAGGGCGAGCCGCGCCAGATCAATTCGGCGAGCGCGCTGTGGCAGCGCTCGAAATCGGAGCTGACGCCCGAGGACTACAAGAAGGCGTATCAGCAGATCGCCTCCGCCTTCGACGACCCCGCCATGACGCTGCATTACCGCGCGGAGGGCCGTTACTCCTACGCCGTGCTGCTGTTTGCGCCCTCTACCAAGCCATTCGACCTGTTCGAGCCGAACCGCAAGGGCCGCGTCAAGCTCTATGTCCGCCGCGTCTTCATCACTGACGATGCCGACCTCTTGCCGGGCTATCTCCGCTTCATCCGCGGCGTCGTCGACAGCGAGGATCTCCCGCTCAACATCTCGCGCGAGATGCTGCAGAACAATCCGCAGCTGGCGCAGATCCGGAAAGCGGTGGCGACCCGCGTCGTCAACGAGCTCGAAAGCCTCGCCGAAAAGGACGCTGAAAACTTCGCAAAGATCTGGGACGCTTTCGGCGCTGTGCTGAAGGAGGGCATCTACGAGGATTTCGAGCGCCGCGAAAAGCTGCTCGCGCTGTCGCGCTTCACCACCACATCAGGCGAGAAGCGCGCGCTCAAGGACGTCGTCGCCGACTTCAAGCCCAACCAGACCGAGATCTACTATCTCGTCGGCGACAGCATCGAGCGGCTCAAGTCAAGTCCGCGGCTGGAAGCCGCAGCGGCGCGCGGCATCGAGGTGCTGCTGCTGTCCGATCCGGTCGATGCCTTCTGGACATCGATGCCATCGGAGTTCGAGGGCAAGCCGCTGAAGTCGCTGAGCCAGGGCGATCTCAATCTCGACCTGATCCCGCGCGTCGACGACAAGGAGGAGGCGAAGAAGGACGAGCCCGCCGCAGACGAGGCCGCCACCATCGCGGTGATCAAGGCGGCGCTCGGCGAACGCGTCAGCGACGTCAAGGCCTCGACCCGCCTCACCAGCTCCGCCTCCTGCCTCGTCGCTGACAGCCAGGGCCCGAGCCGCGAACTCGAGCGCATTCTGGCGCAGCAGAACCGCGGCATGCGCACCAGGCCGATCCTGGAGATCAATCTCCGCCACCCGATGGTGACGGCGATCACCAGGGCCCAGGCCGGCTCGACGACGGTCGACGACCTCAGCCTGCTCCTGCTCGAGCAGGCGCAGATCCTGGATGGCGAGCTGCCGGAGGATCCGGCCGCGTTTGCGGCGAGGCTGAACCGGCTGGTGCTGCAGGGGCTGGGCTGAGGCGAGTACAGCTCACTCCGCCGCGTCCTTTTGCTCTTCCAACTCGACCTCCGCCTCCGGCTTCTTCTCCATCCAGCGTGACAGCGTGTTGGAGAAGCGGTCGAGATAGAGATAGACGACGGGCGTCGTGAACAAGGTCAGCGCCTGGCTGACGACGAGGCCGCCGACCATGGCGTAGCCCAGCGGCTGGCGGATTTCGGCGCCCGTGCCGGTCCCGAGCATCAGGGGAACGCCGCCGAGCAGTGCCGCCATCGTCGTCATCATGATCGGCCGGAAGCGCAACAGCGCGGCCTGGCGGATCGATTGCTCCGGCGTCAGATGCTGCTCGCGCTCGGCAGCGATGGCGAAGTCCACCATCATGATGCCGTTCTTCTTGACGATGCCGATCAGGAGGATGACCCCGATCAAGGCGATCAGGCTGAAGTCGAAGCCGAAGATCATCAGGATCGCAATTGCGCCGACGCCGGCGGACGGCAGCGTGGACAGGATGGTCAGCGGATGAATGTAGCTCTCGTACAGCACCCCCAACACCAGATAGACCACGACGAGCGCGGCAAGGATCAGCATCGGTACGGTGCCGAGCGACTGCTGGAATGCCTGCGCGGTCCCCTGGAAGCTCATTGACAGCGTCGGCGGCGCGCCCATCTCGCTGACCGCGCGCATCACGGCTGCGGTCGCCTGCCCGAGTGCAACGCCCTCGGCCAGGTTGAAGCTGATCGTTACCGCCGGAAACTGACTCTGATGCGCGATCGCGAGCGGGCGCACCGGGTCGTTGTTCCAGCGGCAGATGACCGAGAGCGGGACTTCGTCGCCGGTCAACGGCGACTTGATGTAGAGCTTGTCGAGCGTGTCGAGCTTACCCTGCAGCGCGGGGGTGATCTCGAGCACCACGTGATAGCTGTTGGTCTGCGTGAAATATTGGGTCACCTGGCGCTGGCCGAAAGCGTCGTAGAGCGTGTCGTCGATCAGCTGCGGCTGGATGCCGTAGCGGGCGGCGGTGTCGCGATTGATCGTGAGCTGCAGCGTCGTGCCCTCGGTCTGCTGGTCGGTGGCGACGTCGCGAAGCTCCGGCAGGCCTCTCATGTCCGACAGGATCTTCGGCGCCCACGTGTCCAGCTCGGCAAGATTGGCGTCCTGGAGCGTGAATTCGAACTGGGTGCGGGTGGCGCGACCGCCGAGCCGGACGTCCTGCGAGGCCTGCATATAGAGGCGCGCGCCCTCGACCTTGGCGAGCCGTGGTCGCAGCCGCGCGATGATCTGCTGCGCATTGGCATTGCGCTCCCCGATCGGTTTCAGCGTGACGTACATGCGCCCCGAATTCAGCGCCGTGCCGCCCCCGCCGATGAACATCGCGATGGAATCGACGGCAGGGTCTGCCTGCACGATGGCATTGAGTTCCTCCTGTCGCCGCTTCATCTCGGCGAAGGAGATGTCCTGCGGCATCTCCGACACCGCGGTGAGGAAGCCGTTGTCCTGCTGCGGGAAGAAGCCTTTCGGGATCAGGATGAACAGCAGGGCAGACAGCGCGACTGTGCCGAAAAAGACGCAGAGCGTGATGAGGCTGTGCCGCAGCGCGAGGTCGAGCCCGCGCTCATAGGCGCCAAGCAGGCGTTCGAACAGCCGCTCGCTCCATTGGTAGAAGCGGCCGGCGCGCGCCTCGTGATCGGAGCGCAGAAAGCGCGAAGCCATCATCGGCGTCAGCGTCAGCGACACCACGAGCGAGACGAAGATCGCCATCGACAGCGTCACCGCAAATTCGCGGAACAACCGGCCGATGATGCCGCCCATCAGCAGCAACGGGATCAGCACGGCGACCAGCGAAATGCTGATGGAGACGATGGTGAAGCCGATCTCGGCCGCGCCCTTGTAGGCGGCGGTGACCGGATTCTCGCCCTTCTCGACATAGCGCGTGATGTTTTCCAGCATCACGATGGCGTCGTCGACCACGAAGCCGACCGCGATGGTCAGCGCCATCAGCGAGAGATTGTCCAGCGAGTAGCCGAACACCCACATCAGCGAGCAGGCCCCGAGCAGGGCCAGCGGCACGGTGATGCTCGGGATGATCGTGGCCCAGAAGCTGCGCAGGAAGACGAAGATCACCATCACCACCAGCACGATGGTGATCAGCAGCGTGATCTGGACGTCGTCGACCGCGGCGCGGATCGTGATGGTGCGGTCGCTGATGATCTTGATCTTGATCGCAGGCGGGATCGCCGCGATCAACCGCGGCAGTTTCTGCTTGATGCGGCTGACCGTGTCGATGACGTTGGCGCCGGGCTGCTTGAAGATCACCAGGAAGACGCCGCGCTTGCCGTCGGCCCAGGCCGCGGTCTTCATGTCCTCGGGCCCGGACACCGCTTCGCCGATGTCGCGAATCCGCAACGGCGCGCCGTTGCGATAGGCGACGATGACGTCCTGCCACTGGCTGGCTTCGAGCAGCTGGTCGTTGGCATAGACGGTGTAGGCGCGGTGCGTGCCGTCGATGCTGCCCTTCGGGCTGTCCGTGGTCGCGATCGCGATCTGGCTGCGCACGTCCTCCAGCGACAGTCCCTTGGCGACCAGCTTGGCCGGATCGACCTGGATGCGCACCGAGGGCTTCTGCTGTCCGCCGACGAACACCTGGGCGACGCCGGGAATCTGGCTGATCTGCTGCGCGAGCTGGGCATCGGTGCGATCGCTGACGGTGGTGAGCGGAAGCGTGTCCGAGGTCGCCGACAGGATCATGATCGGCGAGTCCGCCGGGTTGACCTTGCGATAGGTCGGAGGCGAGGGCAGGTTTTTCGGCAATTGACCGCTCGCCGCGTTGATCGCGGCCTGCACGTCGTTGGATGCGGCATCGATCAGGCGGTTGAGATCGAACTGGATGGTGATCGATGCCGAGCCGAGCGAGCTCGTCGAGGTCATCTGCGTGATGCCGGGAATCTGCGCCAGCTGGCGCTCCAGCGGTTGCGCCACGGACGAGGCCATGGTTTCGGGGCTGCCGCCGGGAAGCGAGGCAGAGACTTGAATGGTCGGAAAGTCGACCTGCGGCAGTGGTGCAACCGGCAGCAGAGGGTAGGCCACGAGGCCCACGAACAGGATCCCGGCCATCAGCAGCGAGGTGCCGATCGGATAGCGGATGAACGGAGACGAGAAGCTCTCTTGCATGCCCTGACACCATCGACTGGTCAGCGCATCTGCTCGCGCCAGGCGGAGCCGAGCCCGAGAGAGCCCGTGCGCGAATGTGCGTTTCCTTCAGCCCGCATGTTTGTTGATTGCCCCGGAACGTCATCGGTCCGGGGGCCGGCGTTGTCATTGAAAGACTAGTCCGTTCGCCCTCGCCTGCGAATAGTTTCCTGCTCTGATGGCGTGCGACCTTTGTCCAAGATTTGTCATCGAGAGATATGCGTTCAACGCAGGTCCGGCACGTCGCGCCTTCGCGGTTTCAGATCGCTGCAGGGGCGTGTCGGATGGTTTCCCGGTGTGTGTCACAAGCGGGAGAGGTATGGATAGGAACGATCGCTTCTACCGCGCGGCTGTGCCATACGGAAATGGCATAACACCTGTCGTTGTGACCTAATCGAGGAAAAGTCCGATGCGCCTGTCTCTCCTGACCCTCACCGCGATTGCGGGGCTGTTCGCCGCGGCGGACGCCAGCGCCCAGACCTATGATCCGCGCTACCCGGTGTGCATGCACGTCTATTCGGGCGGCGGCTTGAGTGGTGGCGGCGGCGGCTGGTTCGACTGCTCCTTCACGTCGCTGCCGCAGTGCCGCGCCTCGGCCTCGGGCCGTGCAGCCAGCTGTGACGTCAATCCTTACTACGCTTTCGACGAGCGGGCGCCTTCGCCGAGCAAGCGCCACAGGAAGGTGTACTGACCGGGTGGTGCGATTTCCGAGGGACGTCTTGCCGCGCAGGCGCTGCAAGCTATTCCTTCTTGATCCCCGATAGCTCGACCACCTTGCGCCAGCGCTCGGTCTCGGCGGAGAGCATGCTGGCGAACTCGCCGGCATTGCCGTGCAGCGGGATCGCGCCGAGCTCGGCGATGCGGGCCTTGATCCCGGAGTCGGACAAAGCCGCATCGACCTCGCGATTGAGCAGGTCGACGATCTCGCGCGGCGTGTCGTAGGGCGCGCCGACGCCGTAGAAGGACGACGTCTCGTAGCCGGGTAACGTGTCCGCGATCGGCGGCACGTCGGGCAGGATGTCCGAGCGCTCGCGCGTGGTGACGCCGAGTGCGCGCAGCTTGCCCGCACGCACCAGCTCGAAAGACGAGGTGACATTGTCGAACATGCCCTGGATCTGGCCGCTCATCACATCGGTCAGGCCCGGCGCGGAGCCACGGTACGGCACGTGCGCGAACTGCACGCCCGCCATCGACTTGAACAGCTCGCCGGAGAGATGCAGCGAGGTGCCGATGCCGGAGGACGCGATCGACATCTTGCCGGGATTGGCCTTGGCATAGGCGATGAAGTCGGCGACGCTCTTCACCGGTAAATCGTTGCTGACGACCAGCACCAGCGGAATGCGCGCGACGCCGGCGACCGGCGTGATGCCCTTGGCGAAATCATACGGCATCGCCGGATCGAACGAGGCGTTGATCGCGTTCGCGGTCGAGGTCAGCAGCAGCGTGTATCCGTCCGGTGCGGAGCTGATCACGGCCTGCGTTCCGATATTGCTGCCCGCACCGGGCTTGTTCTCGACGATGAATGTCTGGCCGAGCCGGTCGGACAGCCGTCGGCAGATCAGCCGTGACAGCACATCGGTCGCGCCGCCCGGTGCGTAAGGCACCACCCATTTCACGCTGCGTGATGGATAGGATGGATTGCCGACGGCAAAGGCGCGCGGCGCTGCGAGCGCAGCTGCGGCGCCAGCCGCGCCCCGAAGCAAATGTCGCCTGGTGATCATCATCTGCATCCCGCTCTCCTCTTCCTTCTCCCCTTGTGGGAGAAGGTGGCGCGAAGCGCCGGATGAGGGGCTTTATCCACTCGTGAGATTGTCTCTGTGGAGACAGACCCCTCACCCGTCGCGCTTACGCGCACCACCCTCTCTCACAAGGGGAGAGGGAAAGTACGCGCAGCCGCCGTATTTGCTATCGCAAGAAACACGCCAGGCCGCACGCCGATCCCGTCGGATTGGTAAAGGATGATCGCGGTTAATCGCGCGCTAACGGGCTTTTACCTTGTCTCTTAACACCTGGGCAGGGCGCGCGGGCTAAGCTTGAGGCAACAAGCGGATACCGTCCGAAAGAATGAACGGCATGACCACCGGTGTCATCGAGCAAGCGAAGGCCGCACGCGCGCCTTCGGCCTCAAAGATCTGGTTGAAGGCGATCGAGCTGACCGCGCGGATCGAGACGCTGCCCGGGCGGCTGTTCGCCGACGTCGTCGACGATTGGGCGCGGCGCCAACCCGATCGCGTCGCACTGGTCACGGACGATGCCACGCTCGACTATGACAGCCTGTCGAAGCGCATTATCAGCTATGCGCGCTGGGCGCGCTCGGTGGGCGTCGTCAAGGGTGACACAGTCGGCCTGATCATGCCGAATGGCATTGATTATGTGGCGGCCTGGCTCGGCATCAGCCGCGTCGGCGGCGTGGTCGCACTGCTGAATACCAAACTTGTCGGTCAGTCGCTGGCGCATTGCATCGATGTGGCAAAGCCCACCCATCTCATCGTCGCGCACGCGTTGACGGAGACGCTGGACAGCGCAATGCCGCATCTGAAGACCGAGGCGAAAATCTGGACCCATGGCGATGCCCGCAGCGAGCGCGCGATCGATGTCGCCCTCGCCGCGCTCGACGACGGACCGCTGTTGCCGGAGGAGCACGGCGGCGTCAGCATCGATGACCGCGCGCTGCTGATCTACACGTCGGGCACGACGGGCTTGCCGAAAGCTGCCAGCATCAGCCATCGCCGCATCCTCAATTGGGGCTTTTGGTTCGCCGGCCTCACTGGCGCGACGCCGCAGGATCGGCTCTATGACTGCCTGCCGCTGTTCCATTCGGTCGGTGGCATCGTCGCGCCGTGCAGCATGCTGGCTGCCGGCGGCTCGGTGGTGATCGCGGAGAAGTTCTCGGCGTCGAATTTCTGGCCCGACATCGTCAGGCACGATTGCACGCTGTTTCAGTATATCGGCGAGCTTTGCCGCTATCTGCTCAAGGCGCCGCCGTCGGAATACGAGAACCGCCACCGATTGCGGCTGGTCTGCGGCAACGGCCTGCGCGGCGATATCTGGGAGGATTTCCAGAGCCGCTTCGCGATTCCGCGCATCCTCGAATTCTATGCCGCGACCGAAGGTAATTTCTCGCTGTTCAATGTCGAGGGACAGAAGGGCGCCATCGGCCGCATCCCGCCGTTGCTGGCGCATCGCTTTCCGGCAAGTCTCGTCAAGCTCGACCCCGACAGCGGCGCGCCGCTGCGCAACGACGAGGGATTCTGCATCGCCTGCGTCCGCGGCGAGGCCGGCGAGGCGATTGGCCGCATCGGCAAGGCCGAGGAGGGGGGCGGTCGCTTCGAGGGCTATACCGACGCCGGTGAGACCGAGAAGAAGATTTTGCGCGACGTCTTTGCCAGGGGCGATGCCTGGTTCCGCACCGGCGATCTGATGCGGCTCGACGACAAGGGCTTCTTCCATTTCGTCGATCGCATCGGCGACACTTTCCGCTGGAAGGGCGAGAACGTCGCGACCTCGGAGGTCAATGACGCCGTGCGCGATTTTACCGGCGTGGTCGATGCCACGACCTATGGCGTCAGTATTCCCGGCGCGGATGGCCGTGCCGGAATGAGCGCGATCGTGGTTAACGAGGGTTTTGACCTCGAAATGCTGCCGGCTCATCTCGCCCAACGCCTGCCGGCCTATGCTTGCCCGGTCTTCATCCGCGTCTCGCGCGAGCTCGATGCGACCGAGACCTTCAAACAGAAGAAGGGCGACCTCGCGCGCGAGGGATTTGACCCGGCCGCGATCGCCGAGCCGCTGTTCATGTTGGAGCCGAAATCCGGCGCGTATATCGCGCTCGATTCAGATGTTTTTGCGCAGATCGTCGACGGAACGATCAGGCTTTAGCCGCGGCAAAATCGGCAGATAGGTCCAATTTTATCTGAATTGTCCAAGAGGCCATTTACTTCTGTCGGGTAAACAGACGGCCATGGGAGGCGGTCATCAAGAGCCGCCGCAAGACATACGGTCGATTAACTCAGGAAGAAGCGAGCCAGCCATGTCGGTACGGTCCAAGGTCATCGAGGCGATCCAGCAGATCGCCAAGGAACAGCACGTCACGCTTCCCGCGCTCACGGACGATCTGTCCCTGCATGAGACGGGCTTCGACTCGCTCGCCTTCGCGATCCTTGTCGCCCGTCTCGAAGACGAAACCGGCGTCGACCCCTTCACCATTTCCGAGGACGCCGCGTTCCCCGCCACCGTGGGTGATTTCGTGCGGGCCTACGAAAATGTCCCCGCGTGAGATCTTTGCGCTCCGCGACCATCTCGGCGCGGAGCTGAAGGGACGTACGCTGTCGGACGCGCACGATGTCGTGTCGCTGACCGACATCGTGTCGCAGACCGTGCTGGGCGGCCGCTTGCGCGAGCTGTCCGGCCGGGCCGTCCTGCTCAAGCTGTCGGACCAGCTCCGCTCCGGCCTTGCCATGATCGAGCTCGACGGCATCGCAGGCCGCATGCTGCTGTGCCCGCCCGACCTCGATCCGGCGCATCTTGACGCTTTGATCGCGGATGCCGGGATCGACGCCGTCGTCACCGACCAGCCCGATCGCTGGGCCGAAGCCGGCGTGTCGCTGGTCGTCACCGCACGATTGCCGCTCCAAACCACCACGCCCGCGAAGACCGAACGCGCGACCGAATGGCTGATGCTGACGTCGGGCACCTCGGGCGTGCCGAAGATCGTTGGTCATACGCTGGAAGCGCTCACCGGCGCGATCGTCGCCGAAGGCCCGGCCAAGGGACCCGCGCCTGTCTGGGCCACGTTCTATGACATCCGCCGCTATGGCGGCTTGCAGATCTTTCTCCGCGCCATCCTGTCCGGTGGCTCGATGGTGTTGTCGGACCCGCATGAAGCGCTCGCCGATCACGTTGCGCGATTGAATGCGCGCGCGGTCTCCCACATCTCCGGCACGCCGTCGCACTGGCGCAAGCTGTTGATGAGCGGTTCGGCTGCGCAATTCGCGCCGGGTTACGTTCGTCTCTCCGGTGAGATCGCCGACCAGGCGGTGCTCGACGGGCTGAAGGCCGCATTTCCCGATTCCTCCGTCGGCCACGCCTACGCCTCGACCGAGGCCGGCGTCGGCTTCGCCGTCAATGACGGGCTCGAAGGATTTCCGGCCGATTATCTCGGCAATCGCAACGGCGTCGAGATGAAGGTCGTCGATGGCTCGCTGCGCATTCGCTCGACGCGCACGGCGCACGCTTATATCGGCCGCAACGCGGCGGCGCTCACCGATGCTGACGGTTTCGTCGACAGCGGCGATATCGTCGAGTTGCGGGGCGACCGCTATTATTTCGTCGGCCGCCGCGGCGGCATCATCAATATCGGCGGGCTGAAGGTTCACCCCGAAGAGATCGAGGCGGCGATCAACCGGCATCCTGACGTCAGGATGTCGCGGGCCAAGTCGCGCCGCAGCCCGATCACCGGTGGTATCGTCGTGGCCGACGTGATCCTCACTGAAGGCACCGATCCGGGACGGGCCAAAGAGATCCGCGACCAGATCCTGGATCAGTGCCGTGCGCAGCTCGCCTCGCACAAGGTGCCGGCCGTGATCCGCTTCGTCGAGGCGCTCGACGTCACTCCGGCCGGAAAACTGGCGCGCACCGATGCATAATGTCCTCGTCACCGGCGGCAGCCGCGGCATTGGCCTTGCGATCGGCAGGCGCCTCATCGGCGCAGGCTACAACGTGATCGCGGCCGCGCGGCGCGAGAGCGACGAGCTCACGGCTGCGATCGCCGCCTCCGAGGGACGTCTGCATTTCCGTGCGTGCGATCTCTCGGTGATCGATGCGATCCCGGCTTTCGCAAAGCTCGTGCGCGACGAATTCGGCCCGATCTACGGGCTCGTCAACAATGCCGGCCTCGGTACCGAAGGCCTGCTCGCCACCATGCACAATTCGGAGATCGAAGCGCTGGTGCAGCTCAACGTGCTGTCGCCGATCATCCTCACCAAATATGTCGCGCGCCAGATGATGGCTGATGGCGCCGGGCGCATCATCAACATCTCCTCGATCATCGCGACCACAGGCTATAACGGCCTCTCGGTCTATGGTGCGACCAAGGCCGCGGCGACCGGCTTCACCCGCTCGCTCGCGCGCGAGGTCGGCAAGCTCGGCATCACGGTGAACGCGATTGCGCCCGGCTTCATCGATACCGAACTCACGCACACGCTCTCCGACGAGGGCCGCAAGCGTATAGCCGGGCGCAGCGCGCTGCGCCGCCTGCCGGAGACCGACGACGTCGCACGAATGGTTGAGTACCTGCTCGGCGACGGCGGTCGCAACGTGACCGGCACGGTGTTCACGATCGATGCCGGGAACACGGCCTGAGCCTGAGCCGGGCCGACGAATGGCGTTGATCCGGCGCAATGACAACAGGCCGGATTTGGTCGTAAGATGTCACGTCATCGATTGGGTTATGTCAATCGAGCTGCCCTAACGAAAGGGAGCAGTCCATGGCAACGCCAAATGTCAATGCCGTGAGCCAGGGCCGGGCCTCCGCGGAGCCATCGCCTGCGAGAGTGGACGAAGCGCGCTGCCCGCCAATGTCGCATCAAAATTCCGGCAGCCACGGTTACGAAATGCATCCGCAGCAATTCGTGCGGCTGATCGGCTGTCATGATGCGCCGTCGCCGAGCTTGCGCAAGCGCCAGGACGAGAAGCTGCACTAGAGCATGATCCGGAAAAGTGTGGAGCGGTTTTCCGGCAAGATCATGCTCAAACCATAACCTGAAGCGCGATGACGATTCATCCTGATCTCATCGCGCTTCAGCGTCCGCGCCTATGTCTGGGGTTTCGGAAGATCAATCCGTGCGTGCGAGAATTCCGGCGGCCCTTCGGTCAGACGGCGAATGCGGCGTTCGCGTTCGTCCGCGGGCAGGGCGGGATCGAGCAATGCCTCGATCTCGTGCACGGCGATCTCTTCGATTCTGGCGGCGTCGGATGCAACCGTGATTTGCGGTGGCGTCGGCGCTGCCGGAGCGATCCTGAGACCGAGCTCGACCAATTTGCAGATCGCATCGGCGCGCGACAATTGCTGGGCCTCAGCCCAGGCGTCCACGGCCTCGGTCAGCGCCTCCGGCATCTTGACGGCGCTGACGATGTCGAGCCCGGTACGTCGACGTACCGGACGGTCGGAATCCTTGTTGCCGAAGTCAGACACCCCTGATGGTCCCGTGCGACCCATAGAACGATGAAGCATAAGCATGCTCCCCGGCGGGCTGTTTGATGCCGATCAAAGACGAGATGCGGCATTGCGGCGCGGCGCGACCTTGTCGTTCGGCGCCATTTCGGCCAAACATCACGGCCTCGAGCGGGACGTCCCGGGGTGAACCCGGATCGGTCCTGCCGCGTATCTCGTTCGGACGCGTCCCAACCATCCGGCATCGTCAGATGATCCCAGGCGAATCCTTTTACGGCAGCATCCCTGTCTTCCGCGGCTTCACCAGCCTGATGGACCCTGCGCTGTATTCGCCGCTGCCTGACGACTGGTACGTCGGCGTCGCCGACATCGTCGATTCCACCAAGGCCATCGCGGCGCAGCGCTACAAGGCGGTCAACATGGCCGGGGCCGCCGTGATCGCGGCGGTGACGAACGCGCTGGAGGGCCGCGAATTTCCTTTCGTGTTCGGCGGCGACGGCGCAAGTTTCGCTGTTGCCCCCGATGATCTCGAACTGGCGCGAGAAGCGCTGGCGGCAACCGCGACCTGGGTGCGGGAAGACCTTGATCTGAAGATGCGCGTCGCGCTGGTGCCCGTCAGTGCCATCCGCGCCAGGGGTCTCGACGTGCGCGTTGCCCGTTTCGGCCCGTCGGCCAATTTGTCCTATGCCATGTTCTCCGGCGGCGGACTTGCCTGGGCTGACGCGGCGATGAAGCGCGGCGAGTTCGCGGTGACCGAGGCGCCATCAGGCACGCAGCCTGATCTCTCCGGCCTGTCCTGCCGCTTCGAGGTGATGCCCGCCTCGCGTGGGCTGATCCTGTCGGTGCTGGTGATGCCGGCTGCCGGCGTCGATCCGCTCGCGTTCCGCAGGGTGATCGAGGACATCATCCATCTGGTCGAGCGCAGTCCGGATGCGGGCCGTCCCGTGCCACCGCAGGGGCCGCCGCTGAAATGGCCGCCCCAGGGGCTCGACTATGAGGCGCGGGCGACCCGCGGAGGGTCGTTGTTCAGACGCCGCGCCGGCCTGCTCGCCTTCACGTTTTTCGCCTATATCCTGATGCGCTTCGACATCAAGGCCGGCGGCTTTCTGCCAAAGGTCTACAAGCGCCAGGTGGTCGAGAATTCCGACTTCCGCAAATATGACGACGGCCTGCGCATGATCCTCGACTGCACGGTCGAGCTCGAGCGCGCCTTGAGCGATCGCCTCGCCGTGGCCGCACGCGACGGTGTCGTGCGCTACGGCCTCTATCAGCAGGACGCCGCGATGATGACCTGCTTCACGCCCTCGGCGCTGCGCAGCGATCATGTGCACTTCATTGACGGCGCGCGCGGCGGCTACGCCTCGGCGGCAACGGCGCTGAAGGCGATGGCGGCGGCGAGCTAGCGCCCGACGCGGCTCCAGGTCTCGCCGCCGCAGAGCGCGCCGACGCAGCCTTCGACCCGCAACGCCACGGCTGACGTCACCGTGATGCTGCTCGCATAGGTGTTGCCGTCATCGGCATTGTAGATCTGGCCCGACCATTTGCCCGGCCCTGCGGGCTGCATGCCGGAGAACAGCGGCAGTCCGATCATCGACCGCTTGGCGAGCGCGGGATTGGGATTTTTGCTGTCAGTCGCGGGCTGGCCGGTCGCGGTGTCCATGGGCTCGCGCAGCCAGACGATATGGCCGCAGATGCCGCCGCCGCATTTGCTGATTTTGACGCGGGCATCGCCCGCTTGCGTGAGCCAGGTCCCGCTTGCCTCCGCGCTCTGGGCCTCTGCGGTCGTCGCGCCCGACAGGGCAGCCAGAAGCACGGCGAGAACGGCGAATCTGCGGGACATGGGATGAGGACCTCGGAATGGAGGCGTCTCAATAGCAGCAAATTGGGATCGTGCAACGCCTGATGGAATCACATTCCCGCGCGCATTTGCCCGGGCGAAGCTCTCACCAGGGCAGGCCGCACAGGTCGATGGTGCCGAGCGTCGGCGCGCGGACGATGTTGAAGACATAGGGAGCCATGTGGTCGAAGCGGATGCGCCCCTCCGGCTGCTCGCAATAGACCTCGCCCTTGAAGGGCAACCAGCTGCGGGCCTGATAGAATGCGACATTGTGCGGCTCGCAGAACAGCAGCGCAAAGCGCACCGCCTCGTTGGCGCGCATGGTGTGCACGGCCGCGTCGATCGCCATGGTCGCATAGCCCCTGTTGCGGCGATCCTCACGCGTGCAGACGCCGCCGATGCCGCCGACATGCACCTTCTGTCCATTCCAGGTGACGGTGCGAAAGTAGATGCCGACATGGCAGACGAGGCCGTCCTCGGGCGTCTCGATCAGCACGCGCAGATCGGCATTGGCCCATTTGACGTGTCCCCAGGGCAGCTTCTCGACGATGTCAGGTCCCCAGACGGCCTGATGTAGCGGCCTTGCGATCGGCCACGAGGCGTCGCCGTTCAATATGTCGATTTCGATGCTCATGGCTCTGCCTTGGTCCCCGGCTGCACGGTGCATTCGTTCTGTCATAACCGCTTCAAAGGCAATGATATTTTGCAGCACGTCGGAGTGAACATGCACGTGCCCGCGGCGAAGTTGCGCAATCGATCCACGCGATCGCATCGCGCCTTTTCGCAAATTGGCGGTATTTAACGGCGCAGGAACCTTCTATAAGGGGTGACCGTTAGAACACGTTCCCCACCAGTTGCGGACAAGAACCCATGACATTCACGCTGCCCCCACTCCCCTACGCCTATGACGCCCTCGGCCAGTTCATGTCGAAGGAGACGCTGGAATTCCACCACGACAAGCATCATCAGGCCTACGTCACCAACGGCAACAACGCGCTCAAGGGCACCGAATGGGAAGGCAAGTCCCTTGAAGAGATCGTCAAGGGCTCGTTCGGCAAGAATCCCGCGGTATTCAACAACGCCGGCCAGCACTACAACCACATCCACTTCTGGAGCTGGATGAAGCCCAATGGCGGCGGCACCAAGCTGCCGGGCAAGCTTGAGAAGAAGATCAACGAGGACCTCGGCGGCTTCGAGAAGTTCAAGACCGACTTCCAGGCGGCCGGCGTCGGCCAGTTCGGCTCGGGCTGGTGCTGGCTCCAGGTCAAGAACGGCAAGCTCGAGATTTCCAAGACCCCGAACGGCGAGAACCCGCTGGTGCATGGCGCCACCCCGATCCTCGGCTGCGACGTCTGGGAGCACTCCTACTACATCGACTATCGCAACCGCCGTCCTGATTATCTGAAGGCGTTCGTCGAAAACCTCGTGAACTGGGACTACGTCGAGTCGCTGCTCGAGAAGGCGTGAGCGTCATTCCGGGGCGCGCCAAGCGCGAGCCCGGAATCCATTTATCCGTGCGGATTGACGCTCGATGGATCCCGGGCTCGGCGCGAACGCGCCGCCCCGGAATGACAAAAAGGCGGTCGCCTGCGCGGCCGCCTTTTTGCTGTGCGGAATTGCCCCGCGCGGCACCGCCCGGGGCCCCCCAGAGCGGGCCGTGGACAGGCGTAATGTTATAATATAACATCATTCCCATGGTTCCCGCCGCGTCCCCCACCCACCACCACGATCACGCCCATAGTCATTCCGGCCACTCCCATGGCCACTCCCTTGGCCAACCCCTTGGCCATTCCCACGACCACGGGCATTCGCACGGGCACGACCACACCCATGCCCATGTCCACGACGCCGCCTCGCCGCATCCGGCCCAGGACGCGCCCTGGTCGATCCTGCGCATGACGATGGCCGGCCGTCTGTCGGCGGCCGTGGCGGTCTGTGCCGTGCTCTGGGGCATCGTTTGGCTGGCGATGAGGTGACCATGGCCCAGCTCGCCTTCCGCAACGTCACGCTCGGCTATGACCGCCATCCGGCCGTGCACCATCTCAATGGCGAGGTCGCATCAGGCGCGCTGGTCGCCGTGATCGGCCCCAATGGCGCCGGCAAGTCGACCCTGCTGCGCGGCATCGTCGGCATCCTCAAACCGCTCGACGGCAGCATCCATCTCGGCGGGTTGGACGCCCGCGACATCGCCTATCTGCCGCAGAGCGCAGACATCGACCGGACCTTCCCGATCTCGGTGTTCGATTTCGTCGGCACCGGGCTGTGGCGCGGGACCGGCCTGTTCGGCGGCATCGGCAAGGCCGCGCGCGCAAAGATCCTTCGCGCGATTGCGTCCGTGGGCCTCAACGGCTTCGAGAACCGACCAATCGGCACGCTCTCCGGCGGGCAGATGCAGCGCGTGCTGTTCGCGCGCGTGCTGCTCCAGGATGCGCGGCTGATCGTGCTCGATGAGCCCTTCAACGCCATCGACAGCAAGACCACCGCCGATCTGCTCGCGCTGGTGAAGCATTGGCACGGCGAGGGCCGCACCGTGCTCGCTGCGCTCCACGACATGGAGATGGTGCGCACCCATTTCGATGAAACGCTGATTCTGGCGCGCGGCCCTGTGGCCTGGGGGCCGACCGCGGAGGTGCTGACGCCCGAGAATTTGATGGTTGCGATGCGGATGTGCGAAGCCTTCGACGACAGCGCCACGGCCTGCGCGGCTGACGATGTCAGTTCACGGGCGGCGTGATCGCAGATGGTCTATGACGCGCTGATCGGCCCGTTCACCGAATTCGAGTTCATGCGGCGCGCGCTTGCCGCCGTGATCGCACTGTCGCTGGCGGGCGCGCCGATCGGCGTATTCCTGATGCTGCGTCGGATGAGCCTGGTCGGGGATGCCATGGCGCATGCGATCCTGCCCGGTGCGGCCGTCGGCTTCCTGCTCTCCGGCCTCAATCTGTTCGCGATGACCGCCGGTGGCTTGATCGCGGGCTTTGCCGTCGCGATCCTTGCCGGCGTGGTGGCGCGCTCGACCGGCTTGAAGGAGGACGCTTCGCTCGCGACCTTCTATCTGGCCTCGCTGGCGCTGGGCGTCACCATCGTTTCCATCAAAGGCACCAATATCGACCTGTTGCACGTGCTGTTCGGCAACATCCTTGCGATGGACGACCAGACGCTGCTGGTGGTCGCCTTCAACGCCACGGTGACGCTGCTGGTGCTCGCGGTGATCTACCGCCCGCTGGTGATCGAGAGTGTCGATCCGCTATTCCTGCGCACCGTCAGCCGCGCCGGCGGCCCCGCGCATCTCGCCTTCCTCGCACTGGTCGTCATCAACCTCGTCAACGGCTTTCAGGCGCTCGGTACGCTGCTCGCGGTCGGCCTGATGATCCTGCCGGCCGGCATCGCGCGTTTCTGGTCGCGCGATCTCACCGCGATGATCTGCATCGCGGTCATCGCGGCCGTGGTTTCAGGCTATGCCGGCCTGGTGTTGTCGTTCCAGACCCGCGTGCCCTCAGGCCCTGCGATCATTCTGGTGGCGACCGCAATCTACATTGTCTCCGTCCTGTTCGGCCGCGTCGGCGGCCTCGTCAGGCAGATGTTTCCCGGCCGGCATCTGGAGGCGTGACGATGCGCGTCTTCGTCGTCTTGGCCTCGCTGCTGATGGCATCGCCACTGCAAGCTGCTGAGCGGATCAACGTCGTCGCGAGCTTCTCGATCCTGGCGGATTTCGTCCGCGCGATCGGCGGCGGCAAGGTCAATCTGACGACGCTGGTGGGCCCCGATAGCGACGTGCACGTCTACACGCCGGCGCCCGGCGATGCGAAGCGCGTGGCGGAAGCGAAGCTCGTCATCGTCAACGGGCTCGGGCTGGAGGGATGGCTGCCGCGTCTCGTGCAGTCATCCGGAGCCAAGGCGCAGGTCGTCATCGCGAGCGCCGGCATCGCGCCCCTGAAGCTGGGCTCTGCCGCCGATCCCCACGCCTGGCAGTCCGTCCCCAATGCCAAGATCTACGTCGCCGACATCACAGGCGCGCTGGTGGCGGCCGACCCGGATGATGCGGATCTATTCCGCGCCGAGGCAAAGGCCTATCTGGAAAAGCTCGAAGCTCTCGACCGCGAGGTCCGCGACGCCGTCGCCAAAATCCCGCCTGAGCGGCGCAAGGTGATCTCGACCCACGATGCCTTCGGCTATTTCGCCGCCGAATACGGCGTCCAGTTCATCGCGCCCCTGGGCGTCTCCACCGAAACCGAGCCCAGCGCGCGGGACATCGCGGCCATCATCGGCCAGATCAAGGCCCAAAAAATCCCGGCCGTTTTCCTGGAAAATATCAGCGATGACCGCCTGATCCGGCGGATCGCGGCCGAGACCGGCGCCAAGGTCGGCGGGACCCTGATTTCGGACGGTTTGACCGGCGAAAAGGGGCTTGCACCCACTTACATTGATATGGTCAGGCACAATATAAAGGCCCTGACCAGCGCGCTTGACCATTAGGGCAGGGGCCACCCCCGTCGGGGCGACCCCGCCTCGCGTCGCGCGACCAGCCTACGTCCGGAGTTGTTATGTCTGAAGCGACCGCCCAGAAAATTCCCGTGACCGTCCTGACCGGCTATCTCGGTGCCGGCAAGACCACGCTCTTGAACCGCATCCTGTCGGAGAACCACGGCAAGAAATACGCCGTCATCGTCAACGAATTCGGCGAGATCGGCATCGACAACGACCTCATCATCGGCGCCGATGAGGAGGTGTTCGAGATGAACAATGGCTGCATCTGCTGCACCGTGCGCGGCGACCTCGTCCGCATCATGGACGGCCTGATGAAGCGCAAGGGCAAGTTCGACGCCATCATCGTCGAGACCACCGGTCTTGCCGATCCGGCGCCCGTGGCCCAGACGTTCTTCGTCGACGAGGACGTGCAGAAGAACGCCCGCCTCGACGCGGTCGTCACCGTTGCCGACGCCAAATGGCTGTCCGATCGGCTCAAGGACGCGCCCGAGGCCAAGAACCAGATCGCCTTTGCCGACGTCATCGTGCTGAACAAGACCGATCTCGTCACCAAGGGTGAGCTCGCCGAGGTCGAGGCCCGCATCCGCGGTATCAACCCCTATGCCAAGCTGCATCGCACCGAGCGCTGTTCGGTGGCGCTGGCCGACGTGCTCGATCGCGGCGCGTTCGACCTCGACCGCATCCTCGACATCGAGCCCTCCTTTCTGGAGGCTGACGATCATGACCACGACCATGATCATCATCACCATCACGGCCACGATCATGATCACCACCATGATCACGGTCACGGCCTGAAGCACTATCACGACGAGGACATGCAATCGCTGTCGCTCAAGACCGATAAGCCGCTCGATCCGAACGTCTTCATGCCCTGGCTCCAGAACCTGGTGCAGGTCGAGGGCGGCAAGATCCTGCGCTCCAAGGGCATCCTCGCCTTTCACGACGACGACGACCGCTACGTTTTCCAGGGCGTCCACATGATGCTGGAGGGCAACCACCAGCGGAAATGGAAGGAGGGCGAGAAGCGCGAAAGCCGCCTCGTCTTCATCGGCCGCGAATTGCCCGAGAAGGCCATTCGCGAAGGTTTCGAGAGCTGCATCGTCTCGTGATGAAAGAGTTCACGCCGGCCCCCGATTCCGCCTCGATCGTCTCCGTCACCGACCGCGTCAAGCCTGTGACGCTCGGCATGGGCGTGACCTCGGTGCATTTTCTTGGCCCTCGCGCCGCCTTCGTCGGCGGCGAGGAGAGCGTCGCGTTTGTCGACGACAAGGGCGAGGTCACCACGATTGCCGTGCACAGCGGCGGCATTCTCTCGGCTGCCTCCGACGGCAAGCGCCTCATCATGGGCGGTGACGACGGCAAGGTCGTCGCGCTCGACGCCAAGGGTGAGGTGACGCTGCTTGCCACCGATCCGAAGCGGCGCTGGATCGATGCGGTGGCGCTGCATCCCGACGGGGCTTATGCCTGGTCGGCCGGCAAGACCGCGACCGTCAAGAGCGGCAAGACTGACGAGAAGTCGCTCGACGTGCCCTCGACCGTCGGCGGTCTCGCCTTCGCGCCGAAGGGCCTGCGGCTTGCGATCGCGCATTACAACGGCGCCACGCTGTGGTTTCCGAACATGGAAGGCTCGGCCGAATTCCTGCCCTGGGCCGGTTCGCATCTCGGCGTCACCTTCAGCCCTGATAACAAGTTTCTGGTCACCTCGATGCACGAAGCGGCCCTGCATGGCTGGCGGCTCGCCGACAACAGGCACATGCGCATGACCGGCTATCCCGGCCGCGTCCGTTCGATGTCCTGGAGCGCCGGCGGCAAGGGGCTCGCGACCTCGGGTGCCGACACCGTCATCATCTGGCCGTTCGCCAGCAAGGACGGCCCGATGGGCAAGGAGCCCGCGATGCTCGCGCCGCTGCAGGCGCGCGTCGCGGTGGTGGCCTGCCATCCGAAGAACGACATCCTGGCCTGCGGCTACAGCGACGGCACGGTGCTGATGGTGCGGATGGAGGACGGCGCCGAAATCCTGGTCCGCCGCAACGGCACGCCGCCGGTGGCCGGGATGGCCTGGAATGCCAAGGGCACGCTGCTGGCCTTCGCCGACGAAAATGGGGACGGCGGGCTGCTGGAGCTTTGAACTGTCATGGTTCCGGCCGTATAGGGACTCATGCGTTTTCTGACGACCTTCCAGCTTGCCGACTTCGCCGACACGCTCATCAGCCTGTTCACGGCCTTCGTGCTGGGCACGCTGATCGGTGCCGAGCGGCAATATCGCCAGCGCACCGCCGGCCTGCGCACCAACGTGCTGGTCGCGGTTGGCGCTGCGGCCTTCGTCGATCTCGCCATGCATCTGGACGGCGCCGACGGCGCTGTGCGCGTGATTGCCTATGTCGTCTCCGGCATCGGCTTCCTGGGAGCCGGCGTCATCATGAAGCAGGGTATGGACGTGCGTGGCCTCAACACGGCGGCGACGCTGTGGTCCTCGGCCGCCGTCGGCTCCTGCGCCGGTGCCGACATGGTCGCGCAGGCCGCGGCGCTCACCGTGTTCGTCATCGCCGGCAACACGATGCTGCGCCCGCTGGTCAATGCCATCAACCGCATCCCGCTGAATGAAAGGGCGTCGGAAGCGACCTATTACTTCAAGCTCGCGGTCGCGACCGACGCCTTGCCCGACATGCGCGACCGCCTCATCGACAAGCTCGAGGCCGCCAAATATCCGGTGGCCGACGTCGATGTGGCCGAGATCGGCGATGACGACCTGCTGGAGATCGTCGCCAAGCTGGTGGCGACCGCGGTCGATCCGAACGAACTGAACGCGGTGGCAACTGATCTCCAGCATCTGCCCGGCGTCCGCCACGCCACCTGGGAGGTCAGCACCACGGAATAGGCGTGGCGCTTTGGCGCGGGAACAGCGGTTCCCGCTGTGTCGGGCGCGGAACCGCAATGGTGCGACTTCGTTGATCCACCGGACAAAGGCGGTGATCGACATGACCGGCCAGAACGACAAGCAAAATCTGAAGCTCGACCTGACGATTGCCTGTGCGCTCTTCGCCGCGGGCGTCGTGGTGTCCGTGGTGTCGCTGGCCCAGATCCGCGCGGAGAGCCGGACGGAGCTGGCGCAGGCAACCCAGCCGCTCCAGGGCACGCCTTCCGACGATCAGACCAGGACGCCCGCCGAGGCAAAACCCGGCGGCGAGCGGCCGACCACGCCGGCCCCCGAGCCCGCCCGTCCGGATCCGCAGACGCAGGGCGCTGCCGGTGCAGCCAAGCCGGCATTGCCGCCGGCCCCGGCCGAAAAGATCGCGCCCCCGCTCGAGAAGAAGTAGGTCTCTCTGTCATTCCGGGGCGCGCGAAGCGCGAGCCCGGAATCCATTTGTCCTTACGCTCTGCCGCCGGATGGATTCCGGGCTCGACGCTGCGCGTCGCCCCGGAATGACGGGCGAGCAGAGGCGAGCCTCAGCGCACCAGAACATTGCTAACCTGCCGGGGATCGCTGATGTCGATATCCTGCGGGAACAGACCCGGACGATCCGTCAGCCGCGCATTCTGACGCGTATGTGACGATCGATGCCGATTTTACGATCTCGCCTCGGCGCGCGGCTCGCTCCATAATCTGTCGAACCAACGACAGATGGGGCTCCCATGAAGATCGAGGACGTTCGCCGTAACGCTTATTCGATGCCGCTCACCAACCCGTCATTCCCGCCGGGGCCGTATCGCTTTTTCAACCGCGAATATTTCATCATCACCTACAGGACCGATCCCGAAGCCCTTGCCGCCATCGTGCCCGAGCCGCTCGAGGTGGCGGAGCCGGTGGTGAAATACGAATTCATCCGCATGCCCGACTCGACCGGCTTCGGCGATTACACCGAGACCGGGCAGGTGATCCCGGTCCGCTTCAAGGGTGAGCTCGGCGCCTATACCCATGCGATGTATCTCGACGACGAAGGCCCGATCGCCGGCGGCCGCGAGCTATGGGGCTTTCCGAAGAAGCTGGCGCGGCCGAAGATCGAGGTCGAGAGCGACGTGCTGGTCGGCTCGCTGCATTATGGCTCGGTGCTCTGTGCCTCCGCCACCATGGGCTACAAGCACCGCAAGGTCGACCTCGACGCGGTGCTGCAGCCGATGAAGGCACCGAACTTCATCCTGAAGATCATCCCGCATGTCGACGGCAGCCCGCGGATCTGCGAGCTGGTGCGTTTCCATCTCGAGGACATCACGCTGAAGGAAGCCTGGACCGGCCCCGCCGCGCTCGGCCTGTTTCCTCACGCGCTCTGCGATGTCGCCCGGTTGCCGGTGCGCGAGGTGGTTTCGGCGCTGCACTTCAAGGCGGACCTGACGCTCGGGCTCGGCAGCGTGGCGTTCGACTACATGGCCAGGTAATTTGGCGAGGCGATGCGAGAGGGCGGGGCGCGGCATGGCGCGCCCGGCCCTCGGCTATTAATGCGCCGCGCTATCAGGCAAGAGCGCCGCAAACGCCTGATCGAGCGCGGTGTCGGCCTTCGCGAGCTTGTCGCGCTGCGCGGCGAGCCAGACCTTGTCGGCATCGAGGCGCTGCTGGGCCGCCTTGAGCATGCGTGCAGTCTCCTCCGGCTGCGGACCGCCGACGCCCTTGGTGTGCGTCACGATCCAGTCCGGTGACATCACCTCCCTGAATTCGGCCTCGCTCATCGGAAAGGGCCTCTCCGGCATGTTGAATTTGGCAAGCGTCTTGGCGAAGAGGTCGGTCACTTCGTTGAACGGGATGGTCTTCGGCGTGAGATCCAGCGGCCTGGCATAGCTGACCATTTGTGATGCAAAGCCATGCCCGACGCGGAACGGGATTTGATGCGCCTGCAACAGCAGCTCGGCGAGGTTCATGGTCGAGGTCCAGTCGCTCTCCAGCTCTTCCTTGGCGCGGGCCTTGTTGACCACGATCGCATCGAACACCCGGCCGGTGGCGGTGACCATCTTGATCGCACGCGGGAATAGTCCGAGGTCCTCGGACTCGGACTTGTAATCGACCATGCCCGACACGACGTTGTGAGCGCGGATCGACACCGCCGTCGACAGCCCCACCACATCCGAAGCGGCGATCCTTGCCTGCATGATCAGACCCGGATTGCGCTTCTGCGGCATCGAGCTGCTGGTGTAGGTCGAGCCCTCCTGCAGCAAGAGCCACGGTCGCACCTCGGCGTATTGCGTATGCAGGTCCTGCATCATCGCGCCGATGCGGATGGCGGCCGAATTGGCGATGGCGGTGGCCTCGAGCTGGTTGTCGAACGGGATCACCTGGTTGGCATCCATGGAATTCTCGACGATGCCGTCAAAGCCGAGCAGCTGCGCGAGGCGCGTGCGGTTCAGCGGCCAGATCGAATCGGACATGACGCCGACGCCCATCGGACTGAGGTTGAGGCGGCGATAGGCCTCGCTGACGCGCTGCTGGTCGCGCTCGAAGGATTCCTCATAGGCCAGCAGGTAATGACCATAGGTGATCGGCACCGCCTGCACGCCGTTGGTGTAGCCGGGCATCAGCGCATCGAGATTGTCGGCCGCCTTGGCGAGCAGCTTGGCACGCAGGCCGAGCAGCGCGTCGGCAAAATCCAGCGTCTGGTTACGCAGCTTGGCAGCGCGAAAGGTCGCGTACATGTCCTGGCGGCTGCGCCCGGCGTGGATGACGGAGGCCTCCTCGCCGACCTTGTCGGTCATGATCTTCTCGATCTGAAGGACGTCGCTCGGGCGCTTGCCATCGGGCTCACGCGCCTGGCGGATCGTGTAGTCCACGCCGGTGGCAATCAGTTGGCCGATATTTTTCGGGAAGATGCCTTCCTCCACCAGCATCACGGTGGACGCCTTGTTGATCTTGTTGAGCCAGTAGAACTGGTCCTCTGCTGCGTCGGATTTGCTGGTCGAGGGCTGCGCGCCGCTGGGAGCGTTGGCGCCGATCTTGGCGGCGTTTTCGTTGCATTCCTGCGTGGTCTTGCAGGGTAACTGACCGGTGTCCGCGGCCAATGCGTGGGACGCGATCAGGAGGCTGAGGCCTCCCGCGATACAGGCGATAAGTTTCATGCGGAGCTCCCGGTTGCCGTGCGACCGGGCGGTTGGTTAGCATCCGGGCTGACGGAAGGCTATTAGCCTCCCGTTCATTGCGGCCCGGACAGGTGCGCCCCTCAGCGCACCTGAAGATTCCTGAACTGCCAGGGATCGCCGGTTGGGCAGATTTCACACAATGCCATAATGCCACTGTTTTGCCCGACGTCGCAAGTGGATTTCGAAAAAACAGAATGGCGGCGTGCCGGCCGATGCCGGCTACTGTGCATGGGGTTGTTTTCGCTGTTTGCGTCAGCGAGCCGCGCTCAGCGCACCAGGATATTCCGGAACTGCCAGGGATCGCTGGTGTCGATATCCTCAGGGAACAGGCCCGGACGGTCCGTCAGCGGCGTCCACTCGGTGTAAAAACCCTTCACCGGGCCGAGATACGGCAGCTGGATTTCCAAGAGGCGATCGAAGTCCATCTCGTCGGCTTCGACGATGCCTTCCCTGGGGTTCTCCAGCGCCCACACCATGCCGCCGAGCACGGCGGAGGTCACCTGCAGGGCGGTGGCGTTCTGATAGGGGGCGAGTGCGCGGGTCTCTTCGATCGAGAGCTGCGAGCCGAACCAGTAGGCGTTGTTGTCGTGCCCGAACAGCAGCACGCCGAGCTCGTCGATGCCGTCGACGATCTCGTC
Organism: Bradyrhizobium guangzhouense; assembly: GCF_004114955.1. Taxonomy (NCBI): domain Bacteria; kingdom Pseudomonadati; phylum Pseudomonadota; class Alphaproteobacteria; order Hyphomicrobiales; family Nitrobacteraceae; genus Bradyrhizobium; species Bradyrhizobium guangzhouense. Next base: position 6,494,638 of record NZ_CP030053.1, on the reverse strand, counting down.
CTCTTCGAGGATGTGGTGCTTCTCCTGCATCTTGCCGGCGCGGCCGAACAGCTCATGCAGCGACAGCACGGCGTCGTCGGCCGGATGGTAGGCGTAGTGGCAGGTCGGTCGGTAGACCGCCTTGCCCGAGGCGTCGCGGACCGTGAAGTAATCGGAGATCGAGATCGATTCGTTGTGGGTGACGAGGAAGCCGTATTGCGCGCCGCGGGTCGGGCACCAGGTGCGCACGCGCGTGTTGGCGCCGGGCTGCATCAGATAGATGGCCGCGCCGCAGCCGGCTTCATGGGTATGCGCATTCTCGGGCATCCATTTCTCATGGGTGCCCCAGCCGAGCTCGGACGGCTGCATGCCCTCCGACAGGAAACCTTCCACCGACCAGGTGTTGACGAACACGTCCGGCTCCTTCGGCTTCTTGGCGCGCTGGGTGTCGCGTTCGGCGATATGGATGCCCTTGATGCCGGCCTGTCGCATCAGGTCGGCCCATTCGGCCTTGGTCTTCGGCTTCGGTGCATTGAGCTTCAGGTCGGCGGCGACGTTGAGCAGCGCCTGCTTGACGAAGAAGGAGACCATGCCGGGATTGGCGCCGCAGCAGGACACGGCCGTGGTCGAGCCCGCCGGGCGCGCCCGCTTGGCGGCCAGCGTCACTTCGCGCAGCGCGTAATTGGAGCGCGCCTCCGGACCCTTGGAGGCATCGAAATAGAAGCCGAGCCAGGGCTCGTTGACGGTGTCGATGTAGAGCGCCCCGATCTCGTTGCAGAGCTCCATGATGTCGGTCGAGCCGGTGTCGACAGAGAGATTGACGCAAAAGCCCTGACCGCCGCCTTCGGTGAGCAGCGGGGTCAGCAATTCGCGGTAATTGTCCTTGGTCACGGCCTTCTGGATGAAGCGCACATTCTGCTGCTCGCAATGCGCCCTGCGGCCCTCGTCCTTGGGATCGATCACGGTGACGCGCGACTTGTCGTAATCGAGATGCCGCTCGATCATCGGCAAGGTGCCCTTGCCGATGGAGCCGAAGCCGACCATGACGATGGGACCGGTGATCTTCGCGTAGATCTGCGAGGGGGGGCTCATGAGTTTCTCCGGAACGTGCTGGCGGACGATTGCTGGGTGGATCAGGCGCTGCGGCGCTGTTAGACGCTGCGGCGCTTGGCGGTGACTTCGATCTCGACCTTCATCTCGGGCTTGGCGAGAGCGCTGACGACCAGCAGGGTCGCGGCCGGCCTGATGTCGCCGAGAACCTCGCCGCAGACGGCGAAGTGGGCATCGATGCTGCTGGCGTCGGTGACGTAATAGGTCGCACGGACGATATCGGCCATCTCGAATCCGCCCTCCTTCAGGGCGGCTGCGATGGTCTTGAAGCAGTTGCGTGACTGGCTCGTGACATCGTCTGGCATCGTCATCGTCGTGTAGTCATAACCTGTGGTTCCCGCGACGAAGGCGAACTCGCCGTCGATCACGGCGCGGCTGTAGCCAACGCTCTTCTCAAGGGGGGAGCCGGTGGAAATCAGGCGACGTGGCATGGGTTCGGCCTCGACTGAAGGGTGGATTTCGTGGGGTTTAAAGGGCGTTTCCGGGGCTCACGCAACCCCAAAGCATAGGGCTTGGCGCAGGCGCGGGCGGGCGTTGCCGCTCAATGCGGCTTCGGTCGTCACCATGAAGGCTATCCCTTACGCCGCGTGCGCCCGGAGGGGACGAACCAACCTCCGTTTGGCTAGGGCCGCACCGGTCGGGACGATCATTCCTTCGGCGCCGTCAAGCACACCGTCGATGAATTCGATCGCCAGCAGGCGGTCGCGCTCGAACGGGCCGGGCAGCACCAGCGCGCCGGTCTTCTTCGCCGAGAAGCCGAAGCGAGCGTAGTAGGGGGCATCGCCGAGCAGGATCACGGCACCATGCCCGCGCGCCCGGGCGGCGGCCAGCGCTTGTTGCATCAGCGCGGCGCCGATCCCGAGCTCGCGGCAGGCAGGGTCCACCGCCAATGGTCCGAGGACCAGAGCGGGCCTGCCTCCGGCGCTGACATGCCACAACCGCACGGTTCCCACGAGCTCTCCTTCACGCACGGCGGCCAGCGCGAGGCCGGCGGCAGGTGCGCGTCCGTCGCGCAGGCGCTGGCAGGTGCGGTCATGGCGGTTCCCGCCAAAGCAAACATCCAGCAGCGCTTCACGCATCGTGACGTCGACAGCACGCTCTGCCCGGATCGCGAACGGAGCGGCTTTCGAGGTGAGGGCGACTTGTGGCTTCCGAAGAGTAGTCATGGCGCGTCAGTCCCCGCTTGAACCGGCGTGCGAAGGCACGTCTGTCCAAGACGTCGTCAGATCGAAATGTCGGATGAGGAGCCGGCAAGCCGGCTCCCGGGTTGGTCAGGCCTCGAAAGAGAGGCGGATCAGATGTGGTAGGTTTTCAGCGGCGGGATGCCGTTGAATGCCACCGCCGAGTAGGTCGACGTATAGGCCCCGGTACCTTCGATCAGCAGCTTGTCGCCGATCTCGAGCGTGACGGGAAGCGGATACGGGTTCTTCTCGTACAGCACGTCCGCGCTGTCGCAGGTGGGACCTGCGAGCACGCACGGGGTCATGTCCGCGCCGTCATGCGGGGTGCGGATGGCGTAGCGGATCGACTCGTCCATGGTCTCGGCGAGACCACCGAACTTGCCGATGTCCAGGTAGACCCAGCGCACCTCGTCCTCGTCGCTCTTCTTCGAGATGAGCACGACCTCGGATTCGATGATGCCGGCGTTGCCCACCATGCCGCGGCCCGGCTCGATGATGGTCTCCGGAATCTGGTTGCCGAAGTGCTTGCGCAGCGCGCGGAAGATCGAGCGGCCGTAGGTGACGACCGGCGGAACGTCCTTCAGATACTTGGTCGGGAAGCCGCCACCCATGTTGACCATGGAGAGGTTGATGCCGCGCTCGGCGCAGTCGCGGAACACCTGCGAGGCCATCGCCAGCGCACGGTCCCATGCCTTCACCTTGCGCTGCTGCGAGCCGACATGGAAGGAGATGCCGCACGGCTCCAGCCCCAGGCGCTTGGCGACGTCGAGCACCTCGACGGCCATTTCCGGGTCGCAGCCGAACTTGCGCGACAGCGGCCATTCGGCGCCGGCGCAGTCATAGAGGATGCGGCAGAACACCTTCGCGCCGGGAGCGGCGCGGGCGACCTTCTCGACCTCGGCGGCGCAATCCACCGCGAACAGGCGGATGCCGAGCGCGAAGGCGCGCGCGATGTCGCGCTCCTTCTTGATCGTGTTGCCGAAGGAGATGCGGTCGGGCGTGGCGCCGGCGGTCAGCGCCATCTCGATCTCGGCGACGGTCGCGGTGTCGAAGCAGGAGCCCATGGAGGCGAGCAGGGACAGCACTTCCGGCGCCGGATTCGCCTTGACGGCGTAGAACACGCGGCTGTCGGGGAGCGCCTTGGCGAAGCTCTGATAATTGTCGCGCACGACCTCGAGGTCGACGACGAGGCACGGCTCGGTGTCGAGACCTTCCTTGCGGCGGTTGCGCAGGAATTCCTGGATACGTTCGGTCATGGCACTCTCCAACGGTCCCAGCGACGGGATCCGCATCAACGTGACGTCGGATAAGAGTGCTTCGGCCACATCGCGCGATGGAGGCGCGCTGAAGCCAAAAGACTCAAACCAGACTGTGCTGCCGTGGATTGGTTGGGAGAGTTTCCCGCCCGCTCACCTGGCAATGAAGGACAAGCCTTTTCAGTAGCCCGCGCCGGCGGTGGAATGCCGGTAGAGACCAAAAAAGCCCGATCCGTCGTTGCTTTAAGTCGCGTCCCCCGTTGAGAGCGGGGTGCGCCGGTTCGCCTCCGGCTGCCAGTCACGGTTGCAAAGAGTGAAGTCACCTTCGACAAGGCATCTCTTGAGAGAGATGCTGGACGCTTCGGGTTTGCCGTCAGTCGTTCGGCTTCTCAGCCTTTGACTTCTGCACTTCCGAAGAGCCCCTCGGCTTCTTCACCCCTTGGCGGCTGTCCGGCCTCTTGTCCGGATACCTACCGACTGACACACGACCACAGGCACGTGCGAAATTGGGCAAAAACGCACATAAGGGTTTTGACTCGGCTTCGCAAGAATTTTTTTAGGCTGAGAACAGAATTGCCTAACATCTGCTTGCGCGGTGTTGCGCGAGCGACGCGGAAGATGAACGTGCGTTAAGTTTTTGGTGTCGCGCGCGTGACTCTGTCGCGCGAGGCGCCTCAGCCGCGCTTGAAGAACGGCTCGACGCGCTGGGCCGCGCGGATGAACGCGGTCATGACCAGCACGCCGAGTGCGAACAGCACGGCCTGAAGGATATGCGCGCCCTGATCACCGAGCCCGAGCAGGATCGCGAGCGCCCAGCCGCCGGCAAACGCGGCGCCGAACACCTCGGCGCCGATCAGGATGGCGGCGCTGACGACAGTGATGACGCTCGGCCAGACGATCTGACGGGACGACGAGGAGGGCGCGTTCATGGGCATTCAAGGTCCGGTGTTTCGAGGGCCGCAATCTCCCCGAAAAGGCGGGCGGGAGCAAGGCCAAATGGCCCAAAAAAGCCCCATCGCGTGCTATAGCTGGCCCCAACAAATTGCCTCGAAAAACGAGACTTGCGATGTCAGATGCCCGCCAAATTACGGACTCCGAGACCAATCCGCTGCTGAAGGCCTGGATGACGCCGTTTGCGACCCCGCCCTTCAACGAGATCGTGCCGGAGCACTTCCTGCCGGCCTTCGAGCAGGCCTTCGCCGATCACTCCGCCGAGATCGCGGCCATCACCAACGACCCGGCTGCGCCCGACTTCGCCAACACCATCACGGCGCTGGAGCGCTCCGGCAAGCTGCTGAACAAGGTCGCCTCCGTCTTCTACGACCTGGTCTCGGCGCATTCCAATCCGGCCATCCTCGATATCGACAAGGAGGTCTCCTTGCGGATGGCACGACACTGGAATCCGATCATGATGAACGCGGTGCTGTTTGGCCGCATTGCCCAGCTGCACGAGAACCGCGCCAATCTCGGCCTGACACCCGAGCAGCTCCGCCTCCTGGAGCGCACCTACACCCGCTTCCACCGTTCCGGTGCCGGCCTGTCCGACGAGGCCAAGACGCGGATGGCCGAGATCAACGAGAAGCTGGCGCAGCTCGCGACCGGCTTCAGCCATCATCTGCTCGGCGACGAGCAGGACTGGTTCATGGAGCTGGGGGAGGCCGACCGCCAGGGCCTGCCGGAGAGCTTCGTTGCCGGCGCCAAGGCTGCGGCAGAAGACCGCGGCATGGCAGGAAAGGCCATCATCACGCTGTCGCGCTCCTCGGTCGAATCGTTCCTGAGAAGCTCGGCGCGGCGTGACCTGCGCGAAAAGGTCTACAAGGCCTTCATTGCCCGCGGCGACAACGGCAATTCCAACGACAACAACGCGACCATCGGCGAGATCCTGAAGCTGCGCGAGGAGACCGCCGAGCTCCTGGGCTACCCGACCTTCGCCGCCTACCGGCTCGAGGATTCCATGGCCAAGACCCCGGATGCGGTTCGCAGCCTCCTGGAACGGGTCTGGAAGCCGGCCCGGGCGCGGGCGCTCGCCGACCGCGACGAGATGCAGGCGCTGATCACGGCAGAGGGCGGCAATTTCAAGCTCGCGCCCTGGGACTGGCGCTTCTACGCCGAGAAGCTCCGCCTCCAGCGCGCCAATTTCGACGACGCTGCGATCAAGCCCTATCTGACGCTCGACCACATGATCGCCGCCGCCTTCGACTGCGCCACACGCCTGTTCGGTGTCACCTTCGAGGAGCGCGAGGATGTGCCGGTCTGGCACCCCGACGTCCGGGTCTGGGAGGTCAAGGGTCCCGACGGCAAGCACAAGGCGCTGTTCTACGGCGACTATTTCGCCCGGCCGTCCAAGCGCTCCGGCGCCTGGATGACCTCGCTGCGCGACCAGCAGAAGCTCGACGGCGAGATCGCCCCGCTCGTCATCAATGTCTGCAATTTTGCCAAGGGCACGGGAGCTGAGCCCTCGCTGCTGTCGCCCGACGATGCCCGCACCCTGTTCCACGAGTTCGGCCACGGCCTGCACGGCATGCTCTCCAACGTGACCTATCCGTCGCTGTCGGGCACCTCCGTGTTCACCGACTTCGTCGAGCTGCCCTCGCAGCTCTACGAGCACTGGCAGGAGCGGCCCGAGGTGCTGCAGCAGTTCGCCCGCCACTACCAGACCGGCGAGCCGCTGCCGGACGATCTGCTCAAGCGCTTCCTCGCCGCGCGAAAATTCAACCAGGGCTTTGCCACGGTCGAGTTCGTCTCCTCGGCGTTGGTCGATCTCGAGTTCCACTCCCAGCCGGCATCAGCCGCGCAGGACGTCCGCGCCTTCGAGAAGCGCGAGCTGGAGAAGATCGGCATGCCCGAGGAAATCGCGATGCGGCACCGGCCGACCCAGTTCGGTCACATTTTCACGGGCGACCACTACGCCGCCGGCTATTACAGCTACATGTGGTCGGAGGTGATGGATGCCGATGCCTTCGGCGCGTTCGAGGAAGCCGGCAACATCTTCGATCCTGATGTCGCCAAGCGCCTGCACGACGACATCTATTCGAGCGGCGGCTCGGTCGATCCGGAAGCGGCCTATGAAGCCTTCCGCGGCCGTCCGCCCGAGCCCGACGCGCTGCTCCGCCGCCGCGGCCTGCTCGGCGACAAGGCAGCCTGATCGGCATGCGCGCCCTGCTGGGATGGATGCTCGCCGGCCTGCTGCTCGCATCGGGCCCGGCGAGCGCCCATCCGCATGTCTGGATCACCGCGACCAGCGAATTGCTCTACGCCGAGGATGGCAGCATCACCGGTGTCCGCCACGCCTGGACGTTTGACGACATGTTCTCGGCCTATGCGGTGCAGGGGCTCGAGGCCAAGAAGAAGGGTGCCTATACGCGCGAGGAGCTTGGGCCGCTGGCGCAGACCAATGTCGAATCGCTGAAGGAGTACGCCTACTTCACCTTCGCGAAAGCCGACGGCAAGAAGGAGCGCTTTGGCGAGCCGGTCGACTACTTCCTCGACTACAAGGATTCAGTGCTGACCCTGCACTTCACCCTGCCGCTGAAGACCCCGCTCAAGCCGAAGCAATTGATGCTCGAAGTCTTCGACCGTTCCTTCTTCATCGATTTCCAGATGGCCAAGGACAATCCGGTCAAGCTGGTCGGCGCGCCATCAGGCTGCCAGATGAAGCTCGATCGTCCCAGCGACGGCAGCGCGACCGCGCAGAAGCTCAACGAGCAGACCTTCATGGACGGCCCCAATGCCAATTTCGGCATGATGTTCGCCAACAAGATCACGGTGGATTGCCCTTGAAGCCGCATCTCTCGCCGCTTGGGCGCGGGCTCATCGTCTGCGGCGCGGTTCTCCTCATCGTCGGCCTGGCCGACGCCGCGCTCCACGATGTCTTCGCGCAAAATCCGTTCGGCGCGCCGAAGCAGGCACCAGTGGCCGAGCCCGAGGCCAGCGGCCTGATCGGCTGGCTGTTGGCAAAGCAGTCGGAATTCTATCGCCAGATGTCGTCGACCATTCGCGCCGCCAAATCCGACGGCTCGGCGGTGTGGACGCTGCTCTTCATCTCCTTTGCCTACGGGATCTTCCATGCCGCCGGTCCCGGCCACGGCAAGGCGGTGATCGCCTCCTATCTCGTTGCCAACCGCGAGACCGCACGGCGCGGCATCGCACTGTCGTTCGCCTCGGCGCTGATGCAGTCGCTGGTGGCGATCCTGATCGTCGGCATCTCGGCCTGGATCCTGAATGCGACCGCCAGGACCATGTGCAAGGCGGAAGGGGCCATCGAAATCGCGAGCTATGCCCTGATCGCGCTGTTCGGCCTGCGCCTGACCTGGACCAAGGGTCGCACGTTCCTCCGCGCACTCCAGGCGACGCAGCCGGTGCCGGCGATGGCCGGCGTGCCGCATGACCATCATGATCACGGTCATCACCATCATGATGCGCATCATCATGACCACGCCCACCATGACCAGCACGCGCAAGACCACGTCCATGACGAGCATTGCGGCCATTCCCATGGGCCCACCCCGAGCGAGCTGGCTGGTCCCGGTGGCTGGCGGCGCGGGTTCGCCGCGATCCTGACCGTCGGCATCCGTCCCTGCTCGGGCGCGATCCTTGTGCTGGTGTTCGCGCTCGCCCAGGGCCTGTTCTGGGCCGGCATTGCCGCGACCTTCCTGATGGGGCTGGGCACCGCGATCACGGTCGCTGCCATCGCATTGGTCGCCGTCTCGGCCAAGGACATCGCCGGCCGCCTGAGCGCGGGCCGCGACGGCGGCGGTGCGCTGTTCATGCGCGGCATCGAGTTTGGCGCCGCCGCCCTCGTGCTGCTGTTCGGGGCGGGGCTGCTGTTCGGCTACATCGCGGCCGAACGGACGACGTGTTTTTGAGGCGGGCCCCGTGCCCCGGACGCAGCGCAGCGTCCCTTCGACGATGCGCTGCAGAGCCGGGGCCCATCTCTCCCCGCGGTGGGGCTCGGCTTTCTGGGTCCCGGCTCTGCGGAGCAGCGCAATCGCGCTGCGCCGCGTCCGGGACACGAAAGCTCACACCGGCAAGAACCTCTTCAACATCGGCATGAAGAAAATCGTCAGATTGATCGCAAACCCGATGCTCCAGAGGATGGAACGCAGCGTCGGGCGATTGCCGAGATAGGTCAATACATAGGCCACCCGCACGATCAAAAACAGCACCGCGAGCTCGTCGATCAGGCGCTGCGGTGAATCCCGGAATTCGGCGAGCAGAACGGCGAAGGCGAAGAACGGGAAGGTCTCGATCCCGTTCTGGTGGGCGCCGAGCGCGCGCTGCGAGATGGCGTCTTCGTAAAAGGCGGGATCGCGCGGCCGGGAATTGTCGAAGCCGCGAAACCTGATCCATTTGATTGAGGCGATCGTTACGAGATAGAGCAGCAGCGCTCCGAGAACGCACCATTCCGCGAGTGTCATCTTCCCTCCCCCGCTTGGGGCGACCCTAGCGAAACCGGCATCATCTTGACAAGTTCGGAGCAACGCGCGACGCAACTGGCCATGGAGACCCTGGCCCCCATCGTTTCAGCGCAGCCGACCGGTCAGCCCAGCCAGCCGCGCGTCGGCGTGCTGCTGGTCAATCTCGGTACGCCCGATACGGCCGATGCGGCCGGCGTCAGGGTCTATCTGAAGGAGTTTCTGTCGGACGCCCGCGTCATCGAGGATCAGGGCCTGATCTGGCAACTGGTGCTGAACGGCATCATCCTGCGCAGCCGCCCGCGTACCAAGGCGCTCGACTACCAGAAGATCTGGAACGTCGAGAGAAACGAGTCGCCGCTGAAAACCATCACGCGCTCGCAGGCCGACAAGCTCGCCGCGGCGCTGTCGGACCGTGCGCATGTCGTGGTGGATTGGGCCATGCGCTACGGCAATCCCTCGATCAAGGCTGGGATCGATGCGCTGATCGCGAAGGGGTGTGAGCGCATCCTGGCCGTGCCGCTCTATCCGCAATATTCCGCTTCGACCTCGGCGACCGTTTGCGACGAGGTGTTCCGCGTGCTCGCCCGGTTGCGCAATCAGCCGACGCTGCGTGTGACGCCGCCTTACTACGAGGACGAGGCCTATATCGGGGCGCTCGCGATCTCGATCGAGACGCATCTTTCGAATTTGTCCTTCGAGCCCGAGCTGATCGTCGCGTCCTTTCACGGCATGCCCAAGTCCTATGTCGACAAGGGCGATCCGTACCAGGGCCACTGCATCGCAACGACGCAGGCGCTGCGGCGCCGGCTCGGCATGGACGAGACAAAGCTGCTGCTGACCTTCCAGTCGCGCTTCGGCAATGACGAGTGGCTGCAGCCCTACACCGACAAGACCATGGAGCGCCTCGCCAAAGAAGGCGTTCGCAGGATCGCGGTGGTGACGCCGGGCTTTTCCGCCGACTGCCTGGAGACGCTGGAGGAGATCGCGCAGGAGAATGCCGAGATTTTCAAGCACAATGGCGGCGAGCAGTTTTCCGCGATCCCGTGCCTGAACGACAGCGATCCCGGCATGGACGTGATCCGTACGCTGGTGCTGCGCGAGCTCCAGGGTTGGATCTAGGGAGCGTTCCATGAACCGCCGCGACTGCCTGGCGCTTCTGGGGACGGTCACGGTGCTGCCGCTCGCGGCCCTGGCGCAGCAGGCCGGCGAGCCGCGCCGGCTGGGCGTGCTTTCGGTTACGGCCGATGACGTGATCGGAGAGTCCCGCTTGGTCGAGGCGCTGGCCACCCATGGCTGGAAGGAGCAAGACAATCTCAGGGTCGATTGGCGCAATGGCGGGGGTGATCGCGCTCCGATCGCCCGGCTCGCGGACGAGCTGATCGCGCTCAAGCCGGATGTTCTGCTCGCGATCGGCACCCCCTCGGTGGAGGAGCTGCGCCGGCGCACCACGACGATCCCGATCGTGTTCGCGGTGGTCACCGATCCCGTCAGCCAGGGTTTTGTCCAAAACCTTGCCCATCCCGGCGGCAACATCACCGGCTTCACCGATTATGACGGCCCGCTTGCCGGCAAATGGCTGGAGATGCTGACACAGGTCACGCCAAAGGTCTCTCGCGCCTTCGTCGTCTACAATCCCGCCACTGCGCCGTTCGCACCGCTGATGCTGCGCACGCTCGAGGATGCCGGTCGGACGTTGCATGTCGTGATCGAGCCTGCGCCGACGCATGATGCAGCCTCGATCGCCGCGCTGGCCGCGCGCAGGGACGGGGGCTTCCTGGTGCTGCCCGACTTTTTCACCATGGCCAATCGCGCGCCTCTGCTGGCGGCCATCGCGCAATCGCGCCTGCCGTCGGTGTTCTGGAGCCGCGCCTTCGTCGACGAAGGCGGGCTGATGTCCTACAGTACCGACAGTGCCGAGCAGCTGCGACGTGCCGCGGGCTATATCGACCGCATTCTGAAGGACGCGCTGCCAGCGGACCTCCCGGTCCAGAATCCAATCAAGCTCGAGCTCGCGATCAATGTGAAGACGGCCACGGCGATCGGCGTTACGCTTCCCCCCGGCCTGCTCGCAATCGCGAACGAGGTCATCGAATGACGTCGCAGTTTGTTAACTTTTGCCGCTAGGTCTGCGCCGTCGTGCTTTCAAGGGCCCTTCGCAAATACATAATCGTGTCCGCTCCCGCTTCCAGCGTCTTGTGCAGAAAGACGCGGATGCCGACGTGAAAAGCGACCGCTGAACCGGTAGGGTGCCGATCCCGACCAATGACAGCGCGGGAAAGGCCTGTTTCCCGGCTTCTTTCCCGCCTTGGAGGAGATATGAGCGGTTTCGATATTTTCGCGATTGTTCTGGTGTTGCTCGTCATCATCACGCTGATTGCCGGCGTAAAGACGGTGCCGCAAGGTTATGACTGGACCATCGAGCGGTTCGGCAAATACACCCAGACGCTGAACCCCGGGCTCAACCTGATCGTGCCCTATTTCGATCGCATTGGGCGCAAGATCAACATGATGGAGCAGGTGATCGACATCCCCGAGCAGGAGGTGATCACCAAGGACAACGCCACCGTGACGGTGGACGGCGTCGCCTTCTATCAGGTGTTCGATGCCGCGAAGGCCAGCTACGAGGTCGCCAACCTCAACCAGGCCATCACCGTGCTGACCATGACCAACATCCGCTCGGTGATGGGTTCGATGGATCTCGACCAGGTGCTCTCGCACCGCGACGAGATCAACGAGCGCCTGTTGCGCGTCGTCGATGCTGCGGTGTCGCCCTGGGGCGTCAAGGTCAACCGCATCGAGATCAAGGACATCGTGCCGCCGGCCGATCTCGTCGAGGCCATGGGCCGGCAGATGAAGGCCGAGCGCGTCAAGCGCGCCGACATTTTGGCCGCGGAGGGCCAGCGCCAGTCCGAGATCCTGCGCGCCGAGGGCGCCAAGCAGGGCCAGATCCTCCAGGCCGAAGGCCGCAAGGAAGCGGCGTTCCGCGATGCCGAGGCGCGTGAGCGGTCCGCGGAGGCCGAGGCCAAGGCGACGCAAATGGTCAGTGAGGCCATCGCCAAGGGTGACGTCGCGGCGTTGAACTATTTTATCGCCGATAAATACATCAAGGCGTTCGGCCAGTTCGCGGATGCGCCGAACCAGAAGATCATCATGCTGCCGATGGAGGCGACCAGCATGCTCGGCTCGCTCGCCGGCATCGGCGAGATCGCGAAGGCGACGTTCGGCGAAAGCGCGGCATCGGCGTCCGCCGCCGCGCGGCGCACCGGCTCGGTGCCGCCGGCCGGTGGGACGCCGCCGGTGGTCCCGCCGCGGCAGGGATGAGGAACAGCGCATGAGTTTGCTGAATTCGTGCGCCCATACAAAGAGGCCGTGTCATGACCGACATGTTCGTATCGCTCGGCACCTGGAACTGGCTGATCTTCGGCTTTGTCCTGATGGCGCTGGAGGTGGTTGCGCCGGGCGTGTTCCTGTTCTGGCTCGGGCTTGCCGCGCTGCTGGTCGGCCTGATCTCGTTCGTTACAGTCATCTCCTGGCAGATCCAGCTCGTGATGTTCGCGGTGTTCGCAGCCGCCGCCGTGCCGGTGTGGCGCCGGCTCGCCCGGCCGAAGGCTGATGAAAGCGCGAGCCCCTTCCTCAACAGGCGCACCGAGGCGCTGTTGGGGCGCGAGTTCACGCTGGAGAAGCCGATCATCGACGGCAACGGTACCGTGCGCATCGGCGACACGGTGTGGCGCGTCGCAGGCCCGGACACGCCGGCGGGAACGCGGGTGAAGGTGGTACAGGTGGATGGTGCCAATCTGACGGTGGCGGCGGCGTGAATTGCCGTCATTGCGAGGAGCTCTTGCGACGAAGCAATCCAGGCTGTTTCGCGGAGGCATTCGGGATTGCTTCGCTGCGCTCGCAATGGCGAGCTTGCGGATGGAGCGCCGTCAGACTCAGGCACCGCTCTTGCTGTGCCACCTCTCCGCAAACCGGTGCAGCGGCATGACCATCTCGCACAGCTCTCGCCCGAGCGGCGTCAGCCCATAACCGCCGCCGTCGCCCAGGTCCACAAACCCCGCCACACGCAGCTCCGTCAGCCGCGCCTGCAGCACCGTCGGCGAAGCCTCGTCGCAGGCGGTGCGCAGCGCGCGCGAGGTGAGGGGCTCGTTGCGCAGCTCCCACAGAATCCGCAGGCTCCAGCGCCGGCCGAGAATGTCGAGCAACGCCATGATCGGCCGCCCGGTGCGTGAGCCGCGGACTTTCCCTGAGCTTACCTGTTTCGCCATCGCACCCCCTTGCGTCTTGCTACAAATAATGTAGCGTATTGCTACGTTAATTGTAGCAACACGAACGCCCATGTCATCCCCGATGCCGCGGATCGCCCCGCTCGATCAGCCTTATCCCCCGGAGGTCCAGGCGCAGTTCGACCGCATCATGCGCGGCGCGCCGCCGCTCATGCTGTTCCGGGTGATGGCGGGCCATCGCCGGGCCTGGGACAAGTTTCGCGCCGGCGGACTTCTTGATCCGGGTCCACTCTCCCTGCGCCAGCGCGAGATCGTCATCGACCGTACCTGCGCGCTGAACAGATGCGAATATGAATGGGGCGTCCATGTCGCGGTCTTCGCCGGCGCGGCGAAGCTTGGCGAGGATGAAATTCGTGCGACTGTCGCGGGCGATGCGAATTCGGCCTGCTGGTCGCCGGCCGAACAGGCTCTGGTCGCCGCGGTGGATGCGCTACACATCCACGCGACATTCACGGATGCCGAGTTCGCCGCGCTGTCCGCGCATTATGACGAGGCGCAGATTTTGGAAATCATGCTGCTGTGCGGCTTCTATCGCACGGTGTCGTATCTGGCGAACGGGCTGAAGCTGCCGCTGGAGGAGAAAGCGGCGCGGTTTCCGCGGTAGTTGTCATTCCGGGGCGCGCGCAGCGTGAACCCGGAATCCATCGGGCCGCAACCTCAGAGATCAATGGATTCTCAGGTGCGCAACTGCGCACCATTGCTCGCGCCAAGCGGCGCGCCCCGGAATGACGAGTGGGGAGAGTGGTGGTCTACGCCACGCCCGCGCGCAGCAGATCGTGCAGATGCACGATGCCGACCACCTTGTCCGCCTCGGTCACGACCAGCGTCGTGATCTTGCGGGTGTTCAACACCTCGATCATCTCGGTCGCCAGCATCGAGGGCGGCACCGTCTTCGGCTGCCGGGTCATGATCTCATCGACCGTCACAGTCAGCAGGTCGGGCCGCATGTGGCGGCGCAGATCGCCGTCGGTGATGATGCCGATAGCCTCGTTCGCCTCGTTGACGATGCAGACGCAGCCCAAACCCTTGGCCGACATCTCGACGACGGCGTCCGACATCTTGGTGCCTTCGGGTTTCACCGGAATCTCCGCGCCGGTGCGCATGTAATCGCGAACGAATTTCAGCATCGCGCCCAGCTTGCCGCCGGGATGGAAATGGGCGAATTCCAGCGCGGTGAAGCCGCGGCCTTCGAGCAGCGCGATCGCGATGGCATCGCCGATCGCGACCTGCATCATGGTCGAGGTGGTCGGCGCCAGATTGTGCGGGCAGGCCTCGCGTGCCTTCGGCAGCTCGATCACGATGTCGGCGGCCTGGGCGAGCGAGGAGGCCGCGTTCGACGTCACCGCGATCATCGGGATCGCAAAGCGCGCCGAATAGTTCACCAGCGTCTTCATCTCCGGCTGCTCACCGGACCAGGACAGCGCCATGATGACGTCATCAGTGGTGATCATGCCGAGATCGCCATGGGCAGCTTCAGCGGTGTGGACGAAGAAGGCCGGCGTGCCTGTCGAGGCGAGGGTCGCCGCGATCTTGCGCGCCATGTGGCCTGATTTGCCGAGGCCGGTGACGATGACGCGGCCCTTTGCCTGACGGATCAGGTCGACCGCTCTGGCAAACGCCTCGCCCAGCGGGCCGCGCAGGGCGGCGGCGAGCGCGTTGATGCCGCCGCTCTCCGTCTCCAGCGTGCGGAGTGCGGATTCGACTGACGTAGGGGTGAGGCCGGATGAGGAGGTCATCAGCGGTTTCGAACTCGGCATAGACAAGGTCCAGGGGAGGAGGGGCGTCGGCCCGTTGGCAGCCTCCTTAGCACGCCCCGGCCGACGAGGCGACGCGAGCGGTAAATCCCTCAACGGGTCATTAACCATAATTGTTTTAACTCCATTAACGATGGTTCCCGCGAGTCTGCGGAAAGCCATCTGTGAAGTATTTGATTTCGTTGGAGTTATTCCATCGTGTGGTCGCCTCCAGGCAGGGGCCGGAGCCGCAGCGCGTTAGCTTTCCGCGCCGCTTTGCCATGCCTGCTGCTATCAGCGCTGGAAAGCGCGCCCGCGGCCGCCCAGAGCCTCACGCCCGACCTGTTTAATCCCAGCCGCGGCGGCTTCGTCTCGCCCGACGCGCTGCCGATGCGCCGCACCGCCGCCGTGCTGCAGGCGCCGTCGGACGCGATCCCGCAGCCGCCGCAGCCCCCGGACCCCAACGACGATCCGCGCAAGAAGACCGATGCGCCCGCGACGACGCGCGTCGGTCAGGTGCCGACCTATGGCCTGCCCGCGGCGAACGGCGCGAGCGGCTCCGGCTACGACTCGCTCAATCGCAAGCGCCAGCAACCAAAGCTCTATCCGGGCCAGCCGAAGCCGAAGAAGCCAGCTGGTCCGGGCTCGCCGGTGCCGCCCGCAACGCCGCCGGTCTCCACGCTCGGTCCGCCGCGCATCGCGCCGCCGCCGTCGGAGACCGCGAACAAGACGCCACTGCCGCCGGCGATGGCCGGCACCGTGCCTGGCCAGCCGCTGCGGCGTCGTCTCAAGGTCGACGACGATGCGTTCGGCGCGGTCGGCGACTACGCCGGCAGTTTCCTGATCAAGGGCGGGCTCGAGCTCTCCACCGGCTACGACACCAATCCCGCACGCCTCAGCAAGCCGGTCGGATCGCCGGTCTTCGTCGTCGCGCCCGATCTTCTCGTGACGTCCGACTGGGAGCGCCACGCGCTGGTCGCAGACCTGCGCGGCTCGTTCTCCGGCTACACCAACAACATGCCGGCGACGATCGACGGGCTTCCTTCGCCATCGCCGGTCGAGATCAATCGCCCCGACTTCACCGGCCATGTCGACGGCCGTTACGACGTCGATCGCGACCTCAAGCTGACCTCGCAGCTCCGCCTGCGGCTCGCCACCGACAATCCCGGCAGCCCGAACGTGCAGGCCGGCCTGCAAAAATATCCCGTCTATGCCACCTATGGCGGCACCTTCGGCTTCGACCAGACCTTCAATCGCTTCCAGGTCGCCGCCGGCGCCACGATCGATCGCACCGCCTACACGGATTCAAAGCTCACCGACGGATCGACCTTCAGCAACGACGATCGCGACTTCAACCAGTATGGCGGCGTCGGGCGGTTCTCCTATGAGCTGAAGCCGGGCTTAAAGCCGTTCGTCGAGATCGAAGGCGACAACCGCGTCCACGACCAGGCCGCGGATCGCAACGGCTATTTGCGCGATTCAAACGGCGGCTACGCCAAGGTCGGCTCCTCCTTCGAGTTCTCGCGAATCCTCACCGGCGAAGTCTCGGTCGGTTATTCCGCGCGCAACTATGTCGACCCGCGCCTGAGCCAGCTCTCGGGCTTCCTCACCTCGGGCTCGCTGATCTGGAACGCCAGCGGGCTGACCACGGTGAAATTCAACACCGACACGCAGATCGCGGAGACCACCATCCCCGGCTCCTCCGGCGTGCTGGTGCATACCTATGCCGCCGAAGTCGACCACGACTTCCGCCGCTGGCTGACGGCGATCGGCAAGTTCACCTACGGCACCTACGATTACCAGGGCCAGAATCGCAACGACAAGACCTACTCGCTCGAAGGCAATTTGATCTACAAGCTCAACCGCAACATCTGGATCAAGGGCACACTGCGCCACGACATCCTGGATTCGAACCAGCCCGGCTCGAGCTCGCAAGGGACGGTGGTGATGCTGGGGGTGAGGCTGCAGAATTAGCGACGTGTACGCATTTGAACTGATGCGTATTGGTAAGCGGCACTCTCGCCACTCACCCCGCTGTCATGCCCCGCGAAGGCGGGGCATCCAGTACGCCGCGGCTTCTCGATTCTAGCCGCGCCGTCTCGGAGTACTGGATCGCCCGGTCAAGCCGGGCGATGACACCATTGGTTGAGCTGGCGGCAGCGCGACCGAACTACCGCGGCAGATCCGTCTTCCCCATCAGGAACGTATCGATCGACCGTGCGCACAGCCGGCCCTCGCGGATGGCCCACACCACCAGCGACTGGCCGCGGCGCATGTCGCCGGCGGAGAACACGTTCGGGCGCGAGGTCTGGTAATCCAGCGTGTTGGCCTTGACGTTGCCGCGCGGGTCGAGCTCGACCGAGAGCAGCTTGAGCAGGCCCTCGTGCACGGGATGAACGAAGCCCATCGCGAGCAGAACCAGCTCGGCATCGAGCTCGAACTCGGTGCCTGCGATCGGCTTGAACTTGTCGTCGACGCGCACGCAGTGCAGCTTCTTGACCTTGCCGTTCTCGCCGGCGAACTTCTGCGTCAGCACCGCGAATTCGCGGATCGCGCCTTCGGCCTGGCTGGAGGACGTGCGCATCTTCAGCGGCCAGTTCGGCCAGGTGAGGCCCTTGTTCTCGTGCTCGGGCGGGGCGGGCATGATCTCGAGCTGGGTCACGCTGAGCGCGCCTTGGCGCAGCGAGGTGCCGATGCAGTCGGAACCGGTATCGCCGCCGCCGATGACGACGACATGCTTGCCGCCGGCGAGGATCTCCTTGACGCCGCTCAGCGGCTCGCTCGAGACGCGGCGGTTCTGCTGCGGCAGGAAGTCCATCGCATAGTGGATGCCGTCGAACTCGCGGCCGGGGATCGGCAGGTCGCGCGGGGCTTCGGCGCCGCCGGTCAGCGCGATCGCGTCATACTGGTTGAGCATCTCGCGCGGATCGACATTGCCGCTGGCGCCGACATGGCTGTTGTAGTGGAAGGTGACGCCTTCGCCTTCCATCTGCTTGACGCGGCGGTCGATGACGCCCTTCTCCATCTTGAAGTCGGGGATGCCGTAGCGCAGCAGGCCGCCGGCCTTGGCGTACTTCTCGAACAGATGCACGTCGTGACCGGCGCGCGCGAGCTGCTGGGCGCAGGCCATGCCGGCGGGACCCGAGCCGATCACGGCGACCTTCTTGCCGGTCTTCACAGCAGCCACTTCCGGCTTCAGCCAGCCATTGTCCCAGGCGCGGTCGACGATGGCGCATTCGATGGTCTTGATGGTGACGGGGTTGTCGTCGATGTTGAGCGTGCAGGACGCCTCGCACGGCGCCGGGCAGATGCGGCCGGTGAATTCGGGGAAATTGTTTGTCGAGTGCAGATTGCGCGAGGCCTCTTCCCAATTGCCCTGATAGACGAGGTCGTTGAAGTCAGGGATCTGGTTGTTGACCGGGCAGCCGGGCGTGCCGGGCGCCACCGAGCCGGTGCCGTGGCAATAGGGAATGCCGCAATTCATGCAGCGCGCAGCCTGGTCGCGCGTTTCCTTCTCGGTCAAGGGAACGACGAACTCTTTGTAATGCTTCACGCGTTCGGCGACCGGGGTGTACTTGCGATCGTGCCGTTCGATTTCGAGAAAACCCGTGATCTTGCCCATTAAACCCGAAGTCCCTGCCGCTTAAATCGTTTGTTGCTTCTTCAACCGTTTTTGCGAGGGGCGAAGCGACGAAGCAATCCAGTCTGTTGCTCGGGAGAAAGTCTGGATTGCTTCGCTTCGCTCGCAATGACGGGGTGTGATGCCTTACGCCCCGATCGCGATTTTCGGCTCGGCGTCCGCGTTGGCGGCCATTTCGCGCAGCGCGCGCCGGTACTCGACCGGCATCACCTTGCGGAATTTGGGCAGCCATTCCTTCCAATTGGCAAGGATGTCGGCGGCGCGCTTGGAGCCGGTCGCTTTCGCATGGCGCGTGATCAGGACGTGCAGACGCTCGACGTCGGAGTCGAGCAGGTTCTGGAACACGTCGACCCGGCCATGCGCCTCGAGGTCACCGGAGTGGTGATAGGTGCCGGCGTTGATCAGCTCTTCCGACAAGACCGGCTCGAGCTCGACCATGCTGAGATTGCACAGCTTGCCAAAGTCGCCGGTTTCGTCGAGCACATAGGCGATGCCGCCTGACATGCCGGCCGCGAAGTTGCGCCCGGTCTTGCCGAGCACGACCACGATGCCGCCGGTCATGTATTCGCAGCAATGATCGCCCGCGCCTTCGACCACGGCGACCGCGCCCGAGTTGCGCACGGCAAAGCGTTCGCCGGCGACGCCGCGGAAGTAGCACTCGCCCTCGATCGCGCCGTACATCACGGTGTTGCCGACGATGATGCTCTCTTCCGGCACGATGGCCGAATTCTTCGGCGGCTTGACGATGATCTTGCCGCCCGACAGGCCCTTGCCGACATAGTCGTTGGCTTCGCCTTCGAGCTCGAAGGTGACGCCATGGGCAAGCCACGCGCCGAAGGCCTGGCCGGCGGTGCCCTTGAGGCCGACATGGATGGTGTCATGCGGAAGTCCCGCATGGCCGTAGATCTTGGCGACCGCGCCCGACAGCATCGCGCCCGCGGAGCGGTTGGTGCTGTTGATCGCAGCCTCGATCTTCACTGGCGCGCCGCGGTCGAGCGAGGGCTTGGCCTTCTCGATCAGCGAGCGGTCGAGCACCGCCTCCAGATGATGGTTCTGGCGCTCGGAGTGATAGATCTTCTGGCCCTTCTCTTCCTTCTGCTTGACGAACAGCTTCGAGAAGTCGAGGCCCTTGGCCTTCCAGTGCGCCACCAGCTTGGTCTGGTCGAGCAGCTGAACCTGGCCGACCATCTCGTTGAAGGTGCGGAAGCCGAGCGAGGCCATGATCTCGCGGACTTCCTCCGCGACGAAGAAGAAGTAGTTGATGACGTGCTCCGGCTGGCCGGTGAAGCGCTTGCGCAGGACGGGGTCCTGCGTCGCGACGCCGACCGGGCAGGTGTTGAGATGGCACTTGCGCATCATGATGCAGCCGGCTGCGATCAAGGGCGCGGTGGCGAAGCCGAACTCGTCGGCGCCCAAGAGTGCGCCGATCACGACGTCACGCCCGGTGCGGAAGCCACCGTCGACCTGGACCACGATGCGGCTGCGCAGCCGCTCGCGCACCAGCGTCTGGTGGGTTTCGGCAAGGCCGATCTCCCACGGGCTGCCTGCATGCTTGATCGAGGTCAGCGGCGAAGCGCCGGTGCCGCCCTCGAAGCCCGCGATGGTGACATGATCGGCGCGCGCCTTGGCGACGCCCGCGGCCACCGTGCCGACGCCGATCTCGGAGACGAGCTTGACCGAAACGTCGCCCGTCGGGTTGACGTTCTTGAGGTCGTAGATCAGCTGCGCCAGATCCTCGATCGAATAGATGTCGTGGTGCGGCGGCGGCGAGATCAGGCCGACGCCCGGGGTCGAGTGACGCACCTTGGCGATGGTCGCGTCGACCTTGTGGCCGGGCAACTGGCCGCCTTCGCCGGGCTTGGCGCCCTGCGCCATCTTGATCTGCATCATGTCGGAGTTGACGAGATACTCGGTGGTGACGCCGAAGCGGCCCGAGGCGACCTGCTTGATCGCCGAGCGCATGGAATCGCCGTTCGGCATCGGCTTGAAGCGGTCGGCTTCCTCGCCGCCTTCACCGGTGTTCGACTTGCCGCCGATCCGGTTCATGGCGATCGCCAATGTCGTGTGCGCCTCGCGCGAGATCGAGCCGAAGCTCATCGCGCCGGTGGCGAAACGCCTGACGATGTCCTTGGCCGGCTCGACCTGCTCGAGCGGGATCGGCTTGCGCTTCTCTTCCTCCGCGTTCTTGATCCGGAACAGCCCGCGCAGCGTCAGCAGGCGCTCCGACTGCTCGTTGAGGATCTTGGCGAAGGCGCGGTAGCGCTCCAGCGAATTGCCGCGGGCGGCGTGCTGCAGAAGGCCAACCGATTCCGCGGTCCAGGCGTGGTCCTCGCCGCGGCTGCGATAGGCATACTCGCCGCCGACGTCGAGCGAAGTCTTGTAGACCAGCGCCTCGCCGAACGCATCGGCATGACGGCGCACGGCCTCTTCGGCGATCTCGGCGAGACCGACGCCCTCGACGCGGGTATGCGTGCCGGCGAAGAATTTTGCGACGAAGTCAGCCCTGAGGCCGACCGCGTCGAAAATCTGCGCGCCGCAATAGGACTGGTAGGTCGAGATGCCCATCTTGGACATCACCTTGAGCAGGCCCTTGCCGATCGACTTGATGTAGCGCTTGACGATCTCGTAGTCGTCGAGCGAGCCGGGCAGGCGGTCCTTCATCGCGATGATGGTTTCGAACGCCAGGTACGGGTTGATCGCTTCGGCGCCGTAGCCGGCCAGACAGGCGAAGTGGTGCACTTCGCGCGGCTCGCCGGATTCGACGACGAGGCCGACCGAGGTGCGCAGGCCGGTGCGGATCAAATGATGATGCACCGAGGCGCAGGCCAGCAGCGACGGGATCGGAACCCGGTCGGTGCCGACCATGCGGTCGGACAGGATGATGATGTTGACGCCTTCGCGCACCGCGGCTTCCGCGCGCGCGCAGAGCTCGTCGAGCACCTGGTCCATGCCCGCCGCGCCGAGACCGGCGTGGAAGGTGGTGTCCAGCGTGCGCGACTTGAAGTGCGACTCGGCGACCTCGGAGATCGAACGGATCTTTTCCAGATCCGCGTCGGTCAGGATCGGCTGGCGCGCTTCCAGGCGCTTGGTGGTGGCAAGGCCCTGAAGATCGAACAGGTTCGGCCGCGGTCCGATGATGGAGACGAGGCTCATCACCAGCTCCTCGCGGATCGGATCGATCGGCGGGTTGGTGACCTGCGCGAAGTTCTGCTTGAAATAGGTGAACAGCGGCTTGGCCTTGTCCGACAGCGCCGAGATCGGCGTGTCGTTGCCCATCGAGCCCGCGGCTTCTTCACCCGTCGCCGCCATCGGCGTCATCAGGATGGTGATGTCTTCCTGGCTGTAGCCGAACGCCTGCTGGCGATCCAAAAGCGACAGGTTCGAGCGCACGCCCGTGGTCGGCACCTTCGGCAGATCTTCCAGCACGATCTGGGTCCGCTCCAGCCACTCCTTGTAGGGATGGCTCCTGGCGAGCTCGGCCTTGATCTCGTCGTCGGGGATCAGGCGGCCCTGCTCGAGGTCGACCAGCAGCATCTTGCCGGGCTGCAAGCGCCACTTGGTGATGATCTGGTCCTCGGGGATCGTCAGCACGCCCATTTCGGACGCCATCACGATGCGGTCGTCCTTGGTCACGAGATAGCGCGCCGGCCGCAAACCGTTGCGGTCGAGCGTGGCGCCGATCTGGCGGCCGTCGGTGAAGGCGATCGCGGCAGGGCCGTCCCACGGCTCCATCAGCGCGGCATGATATTCGTAGAAGGCGCGGCGCTTCTCATCCATCAGCGGATTGCCGGCCCACGCCTCCGGGATCATCATCATGACGGCGTGCGGCAGCGAGTAACCGCCCTGCACCAGGAATTCGAGCGCGTTGTCGAAGCAGGCGGTGTCCGACTGGCCTTCGTAGGAGATCGGCCAGAGCCGGTTGATGTCCTTGCCGTACAGATCGGAGCTGACCGAAGCCTGACGCGCCGCCATCCAGTTGGTGTTGCCGCGCAGCGTGTTGATCTCGCCGTTATGCGCGATCATGCGATAGGGATGCGCCAGCGACCAGGCCGGGAAGGTGTTGGTCGAGAAGCGCTGGTGCACCAGCGCGAGCGCGCTCTCGAAATCCTTCTCGTGCAAATCGGGATAGTACTTGCCGAGCTGGTCGGCGAGGAACATGCCCTTGTAGATCACGGTGCGGCAGGACATCGAGCAGGGGTAATAGCCCGCAAGCCCGCGGTCGCGGCGCTGGTAGATCGCCTGCGAGATCGACTTGCGCAGGATGTAGAGCCGGCGCTCGAACTCGTCCTCGGTCTTGGCGGTGCCGTTGCGGCCGATGAACACCTGCATGCAGGCCGGCTCGGTCGGCTTCACGGTGACGCCGAGCGAGGAATTGTCGGTCGGCACGTCGCGCCAGCCGAGCAGGGTCAGGCCTTCCGCCTTGATCTGGTCGGCGATGATGCTCTTGATGACGTTGCGCCAGGCGGTGTCGCGCGGCATGAACAATGCGCCGATGGCGTATTCGCCCGGCGCCGGCAGCTCGAACTTGTTCTCCTTGGCCTTGCGGCTGAAGAAGGCGTGCGGGATCTGCACCAGGATGCCGGCGCCGTCACCGGCGCGCGGGTCGGCACCGACGGCGCCGCGATGCTCGAGGTTGCAGAGGATGCTCAGCGCGTCCGAGACGATCTCATGCGACTTCTTGCCCCTGATATTGGCAATGAAGCCGACGCCGCAGGAATCCTTCTCCAGGCTCGGATCGTACAGGCCTTCGGCTTTGGGCCGTGAATTGTGTTCCTGAATTGGATCGGTCGTTTTCGAGGCGACCGTCGCCGACAGCTCTTCTGCCACGATGTTTCCGCGCTCGAATTGCGACCCGTTCATTGTTCCAATCCTCTCCGTGCGGCAAGCTGCCTCACCGCCATCTTCGGCGCACCTTGGGCGTTCCGCGGCACCCGCCTCTGGGTCACCGCTCGTCCGCTGCGAGCCGCATTTTCTTAAATTCAGGCCAAGGCGCTCTTCGTCCCCGAGAACGGCTTTTCCTGCTTGCCTTATGGTGCTCGAAAGCACCAACTTTCGTTGCAATCCCTATGCCGGAACCGCAAGCAAAATTGAGACAGTCTTCCTGTCCTAACCGCCACCTTGCCAAATTTTTGTCTAGCACACAAGCGCGCGGAAGTCCCGATTCCTCATAAGTCAATCGATCGCTTTCCAAAAGTTGCGCGGCCCCGGTTTTGAAGCAAACGCGCCCCGATCCGGCCCAGCCGGCGCCGAAATCCCGGATGAAGCTTCGCCTCAGCCCTTCGAAAGGCGCGCCACGCCGCAAGAAGCGAAAGAGCGCGGATCATTCGGGGGCCTGACAGGAGCGTGTCGACCATGAAGTTTTTCACAGGATGTGTGGCCGCCGCCGCGCTGGCGCTGGTGGCAAATGCCGCGGAGGCCCAGGTTCTCGCAAATGGAACCGAGCGGGGGGCCTACATCGCGGTCTCCGATTTCGACGGCCCCTACGCGCCGCCGCCGCAACGTTACGGCTACGGCTATGAGGAACGCGGCGAGGGGCCGGTGCTGCTGCCCGCCACCGAGGTCTATGCCGTGCTGCGCGACAACGGCTTCTCGCCGCTCGGCATCCCACGCCTGCACGGCGCGGTCTACACCATCGCGGTGATCGACCGCCGCGGCGACGACGGCCGGCTCGTGATCGACGCCCGCGACGGAAGAATCTTGCGCTTCATGCCGGCCGCCGACGCCTATGGCATGGCGCCCGCCTATGAGGAGCCGACGGTTGCTCCTTACCGGCCGCAAAGCGCGCTGCCGCCGCCGACCATGGTCCGCGGCGGCCCGCCGCGCCCGCCAGCGCCGATCCCGCATGTCGCCAGCCGCACCGTGCCGCTGCCCAAGTCGGCTCCGCAGCGCGGCGAGACGCCGGTTGCGGCCGCCAAGCCCGCCGAGCAGGCAACGCAGGCTCAACCCGCGCAGCACACGGCGGCCGTGCAGGTCAAGCCTGCCGAGACTGCGCCGACCGTCGGTCAGGCCAAGCCGGCCGTCACAATCCTGCCGACGCAGGAGATGCCGGCAGCGCAGGGACTGGAGTAGCGCTGGGAGTTGGAGGCGAAGGCACCAGCCAAACCATCATTGTCGTCCCGGCCTTCGCCGGGAAGACAACGGAGCAAAACAAAAGGCGCCTGAGATCCCCAGGCGCCTTTGCATCTCGGCGATCCGCCGCTCAGCTTCGCGGATACCCCGCCGCCTCGAGGATCAAATTCGCAACCTCCTTCGGGTGCGACACCAGCGAGAGGTGGCCGGCGTCGAGCTCGATCGTGGTCGCGTTCATGCGCTTGGCGAGGAAGCGCTCGAAATCGGGATTGATGGTGCCGTCATTCTTCGACACTGCGTACCAGCTCGGCTTCGTGTGCCAGGCAGCTTCCGTGGTGCGACCGGCGAAGATCGAGGCGGCCGTCGGCCATTGCACGGCGTAGAGCTCCTTGGCCTGCTCCGGCTTCACGCCGTTGGCGAAGTATTTTAGGAAGGCGTCTTCCGACAGCTTGGTGTAGCCGTCGCGCTCGACGATGCCGGCACGCGCCGGTCCCGTCGGAAACTGCTTCGACAGCGCGATGAAATCCTCATTGGCATCGGGGGCGCGCGCGGCGATGTAGACCAGGCTGGTGACCTTCGGATCGGTGCCAACCTGGCTGATCACGGTGCCGCCCCAGGAATGCGCCACAAGCACGGTCGGTCCGTCCTGCTCGGCCAGCACGCGCCTGGTCGCCTCGACCGACTCGGCGAGCGAGCCCAGCGGATTCTGCACGGCGGTGACATTGAGGCCGGCGGCCTGGAGGATCGGGATCACCTCAGACCAGCTCGAACCATCGGCCCAGGCGCCATGCACCAGCACGACGTTCTTGGCCCTCACCGTGGTCGGGGTCTGCGCGTGGGCAAGGCTGATGGGAGCGGCCAGCAGGCTCGCGGCGACGAAAAGGCTGCGCCATAAAGTCACGATCGTTCTCCGTCTTGTTTTTGGGCTCGGTACACGAAATACGGCGTGTCGGACGGCAGCGTTACGTCGGCTCACCGGGCCGTGATGCGGCGCATCAGTTCAATCGGGCGATTGAGCAAAATGCTCTGGGAAAGCCGAAGCGGCGACTGGGCGAATAACGGTGCAAACAAAAAAACGCCCCGGGGGCACCGGGGCGTTTTCGCAACTTGACGGCTGTGATCGGGCTTTACGCGGCGACCGAGCTCTCGATCACCTGCGCCTTCGCAGCGCCGGAGT
The DNA here is from genome assembly GCF_004114955.1 of Bradyrhizobium guangzhouense. NCBI lineage: Bacteria > Pseudomonadati > Pseudomonadota > Alphaproteobacteria > Hyphomicrobiales > Nitrobacteraceae > Bradyrhizobium > Bradyrhizobium guangzhouense. The sequence continues at coordinate 6,468,790 of NZ_CP030053.1, read as the reverse complement.
TGATCGCGATCTGGCGCGGCTTCTTGGCTTCGGGAATCTCGCGCACGAGGTCGACATGAAGCAGGCCGTTCTCGAGCGAGGCGTCCTTCACCTGCACGAAGTCGGCGAGCTGGAACGCGCGCTCGAAGGCGCGGGCGGCGATGCCGCGATAGAGCACTTCGGATTTGCCGTTCTCATTGGCGACTTTCTCGCCCTTGATCGTCAGCGTGTTTTCCTTCGCGACGATGGAGAGCTCATCCTTGGCAAAGCCGGAGACCGCAACGGTGATGCGGTAGGCGTTCTCGCCGGTGCGCTCGATGTTGTAGGGGGGATAACCGGGGCTGCCGTCCGTGCCTGCCTGGTCGAGCAGGTTGAAGAGGCGGTCGAAGCCGACGGTGGAACGATAGAAAGGGGTGAGATCGTAGGTACGCATGGTCAAGTCCTCCGTTGAGCGACTGTTGGTAACCCGCCCGCCAATCGGGCCGGGCTTAGTCTGTGTGCAGCCTGATGTTCCGGTTCCGAAACACTGGTAGCGGCCTGCACTGAAATGATATGGGTGGGTCCAAACGGCGTTCAAGAGGGCGGAATCAGCGCCTTTTCGGCGCTCCCGCCCCTTGATCTCAAGCACTTGGCGCCTACGCACGCTCATGACGCTGGTCTCGATTCCGTCCAACCCCGTTCCCGAAAACGTCGTCAGCGGCACCATCAAGACGCCTGATGGCGTCGAGCTGCGCTTTGCGCGCTGGGCGCCGCCGGCGAACCGCAAGGGCACGGTCTGCGTCTTCACCGGCCGCAGCGAGCAGATCGAGAAATATTTCGAGACCGTGCGCGATTTGCGCGACCGCGGCTTTGCGGTGGCAATGGTCGATTGGCGCGGGCAGGGTCATTCCGCGCGGCGCCTGCGCGATCCGCGCAAGGGCTATGTGCGCAACTTCTCCGATTACGAGATCGACGTCGAAGCTTTCGTGCAGCAGGTGGTGCTGCCGGATTGCCCCCCGCCGTTCTTCGCGCTGGCCCATTCAATGGGCGGCGCGGTGCTGTTGCGGCTCGCGCATGCGGGCAAGCGCTGGTTCGACCGCATGGTGCTGTCGGCGCCGATGATCGACCTGCCTGGTCGCTCCACCTCGTTTCCGGTGCGCGCGCTGTTGAAGACGATGCGTCTGCTGGGGCGGGGCGGCGCTTATGTTCCCGGTGGCAGCGACCAGCTCACCGGACTGTCGCCGTTCATCAACAATCCGCTGACCAGCGATCCCGTGCGCTATGCGCGCAATGTCGCGATCCTGGAGGAGGACCCGACACTTGGCCTGGCGTCACCGACGGTCGCCTGGGCCGATACCGCCTTCCGCGCCATGCGCACCTTCAAGGGCATCAACTACCCCTCCGAGATCCGCCAGCCGATCCTGATGCTGGCGGCCTCCAACGACGTCGTGGTCTCGACTGCCGCGATCGAGGAGTTCGCCTACCATTTGCGCGCAGGCTCGCATCTGGTGATCGCCGGCTCCAAGCACGAGATCCTCCAGGAGCAGGACCGCTACCGCTCCCAGTTCTGGGCGGCGTTCGATGCGTTCGTGCCGGGCACGCCGCTGTTCAAGTGAAAAGGCGAGTCCGCGAGGGCGGTGTGCGTTGGACTCGCGGAGTGTCCTCATTCACCGTCATTGCGAGCGCAGCGAAGCAATCCAGACTGTCTCGGCGGAGTCAGTCTGGATTGCTTCGTCGCAAGAGCTCCTTGCAATGACGGTGTAGAGGCAGTCCGACCACGCCCCCTTTACAACGTCTTCAGATACTCGATCAGATCGTAGCGCTCTTGCTCCTTCAGCACGCGGCCGATGGTGCCGTCCTTGCCGGGTCCCGGCGTGCCATCAAACGAGTGGCCGGCATTGCTGTTGCCGAACAGCTCGGTGCCGTCAGCGGCTCGCGTCGAGAAGCGTGACTGCCCGGTCTTGCAGCTCTCGCCGTCGGTGACCGCAAAGCCGACCTGCTTCGGATCGTAGTCGCGGCCACCGCCCATGCAGAACGATTTGGGGCGCTCGGTCGCAGGGCTCAGCATCCAGTAGAGCGAGGGTACCGATCCGTTGTGCAGGTATGGCGCGGTGGCCCAGACGCCGTTGAGCGGGCGCGCGCGATACCAAGGCCCTGGCTCATTCTCCTCGGGCGGCTGCGGACCAGAATTGGGGCAGTTCTTGCGCTTGCCCCACCAGATATCCTGAATTTTCGGGTCGATCTTGGCGTCGTCCATTGCCTTGCGACTGACGATGTCGACGAGCACCATCAGGCCAAGCGCGTACGGCATGTCGGTCGACGACACCTCAGGCAGATTGCAATTCCACCAGGCATTGAGATTCCGCGTGGGATCGAGCTTGAGAAAGCCAGGCACCTGCACCTTGCGCGTCGCCAGCACGCTGGCCTGGGAGGGGTCGGTCCCCATGCCCCGGGCGCTCTTCTGCACCTCGTTCAGGAATTTGTCGTCGCCGATGGTCTGCCAGCGGTCCGAGGACCAGATGCTCTGTTGCGGAAATTCGGTGTCGAACACGGGATCGTTGACCGGACCGAGATGGCATTCGACGCAAATGTCCGCATAGAGCTTGCGGCCGCGTTTGACACGCTCGCCATCGATCTTCCAGGCATCGTCGCCGAAGATGTCCGCGGGCCATTTCGGCGACGTCAATCCGGAGAGTTGCTTCTTCGGATAGGGCGCCGACCCTTTCAGAAGATCCTCGATCCAGTTCAGATTCTTGATGTCCATCGACGAGCGGAACAGCGCGTCCTTGGGCGTGGTGTCGGAAAGATTCAGCAGCGCGGTCACACCCAGCGCTTCGCCGGCGTTGCGGATCAGCGGCTGCTCGATTGAGGCGTCATACTGCGCATATTTGAGCCAAGGCACGGTCCAGATCGGCGGGAAGCTGACCGGCGCATCCTTGGCATGCAGATTCTTCTCGAAGCCGCTGAGGCCGCTGAGCGTCATGTCCTGGGAGAAGACCTGATTGCCGATGCGATTGAGTGCATCGAGGCGGCCGTAGCCTTCCTCGGTGTCCTGTTGCGGTTCTTCCCGCTTGGTCTTCTCGTTGAACCGTGTCTTGCCTTCGATGGTTTTCGCGTAGGTCTTCTCCCAGTCGACAAGGAAAGTGCCGATCGCGCTCAGTTTCTGCTTCAGTGCATCGCGGTCCGCATCGCCGGCGGAGGGGCCGAGCACACGGTCGGCAAAGCGCTTGAAGCGACCCGGCACATAGAGCGTGTAGGCGATCGACAGACCGGTCGTGACCTCGAGCTTTCTGAGGTCGGTCATCGCCGGGCCGCCGTCGAACCTGATGTCGATGCCCTTGTAGTGGATCTGGCCGGTGTGGCAGGCGGCGCAGGTCAGGCCAATGCGGTCCTCGCCGATCTTGCCGGTCGCGGGATCGGGCACGCCGGTCATGCGCGCAAAGCCGACGGGCAGGCCATCGACGTTTTCAACCTGCTTGCCCCAGTTGACCGGCGGATCCCACAGCCGCGCCGGCACCGGCTTGGTCTTGTCGTAAACGTTGGCATAGCCGAAGCGGCGCAGCGTGGCCTCATCGGTGTTGATCGTTCGAGGGCTCGGGATGAAGCCGAAGCGCTGCAGATGGTCGCTGTCATGCAGCATGCCGGGTTTGGCGAAGAAATGCAGCCGCGGCTGCTCCAGCGCCATGAACCAGCTATAGGGCACCGGGAACGTCGCAGTGCCCTGGCTCGCGTGATGAAACCAGTGCCGGTCTTCGAGCGCCCAGTTTTGCTCGAGCCAGTATGCGGCCTTCGGTTCGACCAGCTTCGGCAAGGGCGGTGCCACGAGGTCGCCGAGCACGCCGGGTAGCATCGGCTGGAATTGATCCGGAAAGCGCAGCGCCACGATGCCGAAGACGAGGAGCGCGGCGACGAGGCCGGCGGCGGCGCGCAAGATGAGTGAAGGCGGGCGGACCGGCTGGCTGACCATCCGCTGGGTGACACGCTCGGGGAATTTGCGCTCGTTGAACAATGTCCTCACCTCGGCCACGCTGAGATAGCGGTCGTCACCTTCGCCCTTGCCCATGATCTTGAGCAGGACCGGCCATTCGAACTTCATCAGGATCGGGTAGTACCAGCGCGCCTGATTGCCGGCGCGCTTGAGATTGTCGTTCATGAAGGTCTGGATCTGCGAGGCGTTGAGGCCGGTCTCGCTGCCGCCATCGGGATCGGCATAGGTGCTGCCGAAACCGGCGAGCCGCGCGATCTGGCCCTCGTTGACCTTGCCGTCGACGCCGAGGATGCGCGAGCCGGCGCCGAGCTTGTCGAGCGGCCCACCGCGCAGGCGGTTGAGCTGTGCGCCCCAGAAGATGCTCTGCAGGATATGACAGGCGCCGTTGGCGATCAGCGCGACGCCGCGGACCTGGATGCGGGCCGAGGTTTTCTTGATTCCGGTCTCGCCGCTTGCATTTGCGATGGTCTGCGACAGCGTCCGCAGCGGCACGGTGCCACCGTCGACGAAGCCTTCGCCGACGAGGCCGCGCAGGAAAGGGCAGGGGTTATCAGGAGAAACTTCGATTGAAGGATCAAAAGGCTTCTTGCGGGAGACATCCATCGGCAAAGTCCTGAAAACACACGAATCGTGAAAAAGCGGCCGCGCCGATCAAGCGCAGAAAGACCTAACAAACAGACAGCGGACGTGGCGCAGCTATGCTACTTCAGGGTGTGACGAAGTGTGGCTGATTTCGCTCTGCTGTCAATAATGCCGCGGTGAGACCGCAGCGCACGCAAAGGCTGCCCTCAGGATATTGCCCAGAGGATACGGCCGTCAGGATTCGGCCGCGCGTCTGACGTCGCTCTGGACCAGAGTGAGCTTGCTGGCCGGTACGCCCGCCTTCAGCAGCCCGTCGCGGTAATGCGCGATGTCTTCGGGCCGCTTCCAGTGAAAATTCCGCAAATGCCGGTCGACATTCAGGGTCGGGTAATTGCGCATCAGCACGGAGGTCGCCTCGGCTGCCTCGTCGGTCCGGCCCAATTGCGCCAGCGCCGCGGCGCGGATCGCCAGGGCCTGCATGTGGTTCGGGTTGACGTAGAGCTGCTCACGGGCCCAGGACAGGGTCGCGTCATACTGGCGGAGGAGATAGTGGCTGAACGCGTTCAGCGTGGCCCATTGGTAGCGCGGATCGCTGTTGCCGCGCTGGGCGGCCATCGAAAACAGCTCGATCGCCTGCCGGTGCTCGCCGATGATGAAATGGCAGATGCCGAGCACGCCGCGCGCGCCCATGTCGTAGGGATTCAAAGCAACCGCGCGCTTGGCGGCATCCATCGCCGCCTCGTAATGGCCTTCCATCCCCTGAACCCACGACAGGATCGAGAACGCGAAGGAGGAGCGCGGGTCGAGCCGCACGCTGGTTTCGGCGAGCGACATCGCTTCCGCCCACATCTCGCGCGTACCCTTGATCCAACCGAACTGGATGCTCTGGATCTGGACCGTAGCGAGATAGGCGTGTGCGATCGACAGTTTCGGATCGAGCGCGATCGCCTCCCTGAACAGTGCGACGGCGGCGCTCTGGTCCTCCTTGGTCAGCCGATAGTAATGGGACAGACCCTTGAGGAAGCGGTCCCACGCACTCACATCGTTGGTCGGGCGCGCCGGAGCCGAGGCTTCGGCGCGGACGATCTCGGTGGCGATCGCCGCGGACAGGTTGGTCGTGATCTCGTCCTGCATGGCGAAGAGGTCGCCGATGTCGCGGTCGTAACGCCCGGTCCAGAGCTGCTCGCCGGTCTCCGGCGCGATCAGCTCGGCGGTGACGCGGATCTTGGCGCCGGCGCGCCGCACCGAGCCCTGAATCAGGTAGGTGGCGTCGATCTCGCGCGCGATCACGCGCGTGCTCGCGTTCTTGCCCTTGAAGGCGAAGGTCGAGTTGCGGCTCAGCACCCGGTAGAAGGATTGCAGCGACAGCGCGTGGATCAGATCCTCGGTCAGGCCGTCGGAGAAATATTCGTCCTGGGCGTCGCTGAGATTGGCAAACGGCAGCACGCCGACGATCGCCGTGCGGTAGGCTTGCGAGAGCGTCGAGCCGTCCCTCAGTTCGGGCGCGAGCGCGGCGGCGCCGTCGGGCGTCCAGGTCCAGACACCGACCGGGTCCTTGATGTTCTTGAAGCGGTGGTTGCCGCCATCGACCAGCGGCACGGTGAGATGCTTGCTCGCCTCGCTGTAGGCCTTGGCCGAGATCGCGAACCCGCCGGGGCTCGCCACCGATTCGAGACGGACGGCGATGTTGACGTCGTCACCGAACACCTCGTCCTCGTCGGCGATGACGTCACCCATGTGGATGCCGAGGCGGAACTGCATGGTACGGTCGGCAGGCAGATGATGGTTACGCTCCGCCATCAGCACCTGCATCGCGATCGCGGCCTCGGCGGCGCCGACGATGGAGGGAAACTCCAGCAGGAAGCCGTCGCCGGTGTTTTTGACGACACGGCCGCCATGGTTGAGAATGATGGGATGAATCGCGCTGCGATGGGCCTTGAAGGCGGCGTGGGTGCCGGCCTCGTCACTGCCCATCATCCGCGAATAGCCGGCGACATCGGCGCAGACGATGGCGGCCAGACGTCTTTCCATATCCTCGGAGCTCCAAGGGAGCGGGACGCCACCGGCGGGGCCGTCGCCGCGAATCCAGCATTTCAAGAACTGGCGTCCTTATAGAGCAGATGGAGCCGAACGAAAGTATGATCCGCATTGCAAATTCGATACGAATCCTAACCATTTCCGGCGGTGGACGGCAGGGTTCGAACCGACTAAGGCCAGTCCCTTGAGATCGCCCGTCCGGGCGGCGAGGACCTTCGATGCTGGGCATTCACGAAATCTGGCTCTTCGTCCTGTCGGGCCTGCTGCTCAACATCACGCCGGGGCCCGATACGGTCTATGTGATCGGCCGCAGCATGCAGATGGGTTGGCGCGGCGGGGCGGCCGCCGCTTTTGGCATCAGTTGCGGCTGTTTTTTCCATGTTACGGGCGCGGCGATCGGCCTTTCGGCGCTTTTGATGGCCTCATCCACCGCGTTCGGGGTGCTGAAGCTGGCCGGCGCGGCCTATCTGGTGCTATCAGGTCTTCAGATGCTTTGGTCGCGGCCGCAGCTTCTGGCGGTCAAGGACGAGGCGGAGCGGAACTCGCTGCGGCTTGTGTTCCTGCAGGGCGTCTTCACCAACGCGCTCAATCCCAAGGTCGCGCTGTTCTTCCTGGCCTTCCTGCCTCAATTCGTCGCAGCCGATGCGCCGCACAAGCCGCTGGCCTTCCTGACGCTCGGCCTGATCTTCATTTGCACGGGGACGCTGTGGTGCCTGGTTCTGGCGGCGTTCGCGGCCAGGGCCGCCCACCGGCTGCGGCAGTCCGAGGGCGTGATCGCCTGGGTCAACCGGACGCTCGGCGGCCTCTTCATCTATCTCGGCATCCGCGTCGCCATGCTCGAGGCGCGGTAACTTTGAGGCTGCGTGGGGTGTTAGCCGAAGGCGCAACCCACCATGCTTCAGCGATTGCGGAATCAAGTTGGTGGGTTACGCTTCGCTAACCCACGATTTACCCTCACGAAAATTCCTTCAGCAGCGCGCTGCCGGCCAGATAAAAGCCGAGCAGGATCATCGCGACCAGGAACCAGCGGCGAAACGCTTCGGCCGGCATCCGCTGCCGCACCGATTGCCCGATGAACATCCCGGCAAACGCCATTGCCATGGCGACCGCGCCGGGCACGGCATTGGCTGAAGTCAGCAATCCGCCGGCCGTAAGATTGAAGGCGAGCGCCAGCGTCGCCGTGGTGAAGAACACGCCGAGCGCCTGCACCAGCTCGTCCTTCTCCATCCCGATCGCCTGCATGAATGGCATCGAGGGGATCACCTGCACGCCCGTCGAGGCCGAGATCACGCCGGTGACGACGCCGACCACGCCGCCGACCCATTTCTCGTTTCGAGGCGCGACGTGGAACTTGAATTTGCTGAGGCCGACGATCGCGTAGATCACCAGCAGCACGCCGAGCACGACGGTGCCGTAGCGCGCATGGGGGCCGGTCAGCGCGCCAGCATTGAGCCAGCATCCGATCACGGTGCCGATCATCAGCGGCCACAGGCGTCTGAGGATGTCGCGCAAATAGGGGCCGACAAAGGTCTGCCAGATGTTGGTGACGATGGCGGGCACGATCACGATCGCGATCGCGCGGCTCGGCGCCATGTTCACCGCGAGCAGGCCCATGGACACCGTCGGCAGGCCGAGCCCGACGACGCCCTTGACGAAGCCGGCGACCAGGAAGACGGCGGCGATGAGGATGAGAAGCGGGTCGATCATTAGGCCACATTGACCGAAGCGGTGCGCGGGCACAATCTGGAGGTTACGGAGATAGCCTTCGTTCGAAACGAAGGCTGATTGCGGAGGACAGGACCCGTGCGTTTCGACCTCGTCGATCTCCAGCTCTTCATCGCGGTCGCCGACCGGCGCAGCATCACCCGCGGCGCCGAGCGATCGCATCTGGCCCTGGCTTCGGCCAGCGCGCGCATCAAGGGTCTCGAGGACGCGCTCGGCGTCGCCCTGCTCAAGCGTGGGCGGCGCGGCGTCGAACTGACCGCGGCCGGCGAAAGCCTGCTCGATCACGCGCGGATCGTGATTCATCAGGTCGACGCCATGCGCGGCGATCTCGCCGGCTTTGCCAGCGGCGTGCGCGCCAGCGTGCACTTCCTCGCCAACACCTCGGGCCTGTCGGAGCATCTGCCGAAGGCGCTTGCCGGCTTCCTGCGCGAGCATCGCGACGTCGCCATCGACATCGAGGAGCGCGAGAGCACCGACATTGCGGCTGCGATCACGGCCGGCGCCGCCGATCTCGGCTTTGCCGCCGAGCACGCGCTGCCCGATCATATCGAGCGCTTCGTGTTCAGCGAGGACCGCCTGACCCTGGTGACGTCGAAGCGCGGCCCGTTCGCCGGCCGCCGCCAGATCGATTTCCAGGAGGCGGGCGCCTGCGAGTTCGTCGGCCTCACCAGCGCCACCGCGCTCCAGATGCATATTTCGAAGCACGCCGCGCGGCTCGGCATGCGCCCGCATTTCCGTGCGCGCCTGCGCGACTTCGATGCGATCTGCCAGTTGGTCTCGGCCGATGTCGGTGTCGCCCTGGTGCCGGAAGCCGCCGCGCGCCGCTGCTCCAAGCTGATGCCGCTCGCCATCGTCCGCCTGCGCGACGCCTTCGCCAACCGCAGGCTCGTGATCTGCGCGCGGAGTTTCAAGGCGCTGCCGCGGCCCGCCAAGATGCTGGTGGAGCATTTAAGGGCGGAGGCGGTGTGAGGCGCCGGAGCGTTACTTCGCCGTCTCGACGCCAGCGTCCTTGATCACCTTCGCCCATTTCTGCATCTCATCCGCGATGAAGGCGCGAAAATGCTCGGGCTCGTCGCCGACGAGCGTTGCCCCTTGCGCCGCGAGTTTCTGCTTCACGGCCGGATCGGCCATCGCCCTGGTCGCAAGATCGTGCAGCGCGGCGACGATCTCCCGCGGCGTGCCCTTGGGCGCGACCATGCCGTACCAGTTCTCGATGCGCAGATCGGGAAAGCCGGCTTCCTTCGTGGTCGGCACGTCGGGCGCGGTCGGGGCGCGCTCCACCGAGCCGACCGCGATCGGCTTGAGCGCGCCGGCCTTGATCTGCGGCAGCAGCACCGGGAGGTCGAGGAAGGTCATCTGCACCTGCTGGCCCAGCAGGTCGTTCACGGCCGGCGCCGCGCCGCGATAGGGCACGTGAACGATGTCGATCTTGGCCGTCAGCTTGAACAATTCGCCGGCAAGATGCGGCAGGCTGCCGGGGCCGGAGGAGGCGAAATTGAGCTTTCCCGGCTGGGCTTTCGCCAACGCAATCAATTCGCCGATGTCCTTGGCGGGCACGTTGGTGGCGACGACGAGCATTTCCGGCACGGTTGCCACCAGCGTCACTGGCGCGAGGTCATTGAGCGTGTCGTAGGCGACCTTCTCCATGCTCGGGCTGATCGCAAGTGCGCCAGCGGAGGAGATGGCGATGGTGTAGCCGTCGGGCTGGCTCTTTGCGACGGCATCGGTGCCGAGCACGCCGCCCTGGCCGCCGCGATTGTCGATCAACACCGGCTGGCCCGAGAGCTCCGACATCCGCTGACCGATCACGCGGGCGATGATGTCGTTGGGGCCGCCGGCCGGGAACGGCACGATCAGCTTGATCGGTTTCGCCGGAAAGTTTTGGGCGGAGGCGAGCGCGGGAAACAGCAGCAGAATCGAGAGGAGGAGCTTACGCCAGTTTTTCATGCAGGCTCCCGCTTCGCCTATCCGTTGAGCAATTTCAGGGCTTCTTCGTGGACCCTTGCATCGCCGGCCGCGACGATGCGGCCGCCGCCCTGGGCCGGCTTGCCTTCCCAGGTGGTGACGACGCCGCCGGCGCCGGTCACGATCGGGATCAGGGCTGCGATGTCGTAAGGCTTCAACTCGGTCTCGACCACGAGATCGACATGTCCGGCGGCAAGCATGCAATAGGAATAGCAGTCGCCGCCATAGCGCGACAGCCGCGCGCCCTGCTCGATCCGACCGAAGATGGCGCGATCGCGCTCGTTCATCAACAAGGGAGAGGTGGTGTAGGTCGTTGCCTCCGACAGCGAGGCGCAGCGGCGGACCTGCAGCCGGCGCTCGCCGGAGGGACCTTTATAATTGGCCGAGCCGTTGTCGCCGGAAAAGCGCTCGCCGATGAAGGGCTGGTGCATCATGCCGTAAACCGGCGTGCCCTTGTGCAGCAATGCGATCAGCGTGCCCCAGATCGGAAAGCCGCCGATGAAGGACTTTGTGCCGTCGATGGGGTCGAGCACCCAGACATAGTCGGCATCCTCGCGCTCATTGCCGAATTCCTCGCCGACGATGCCGTGCTGGGGGAAGCTCGCCTTGATCAGCCGCCGCATCACCGCCTCGGCGGCGCGGTCGGCTTCCGTGACGGGATCGAATTCCCGGGTCTTGCTCTTGTCGTCGATCGACAGCGAGGTGCGGAAGAACGGCAGGATGGTCTCGCCGGAGGCCGTGGCAAGCCGTCCGATGAAGGCTGAGAAGTCGATCACCGTCACGGCGCATCCTCAAAACGAAAGTTGGGTGAAGCTCGCATCTGCCTAGCTCAATTCGCTCGCCGCGTGCAGCGCTGTGTTGATTTGCGCCCCGGTATTTTGGACCGGACAGCCGGCGGCCCCAGCAAGCGAAATAGTCAGACGATTGGCGAGCCATATGCTGGCCAAATATCGATCACCGAGTTGAATACTTAGTTCCGAGCATGCCTTGTTCGTATGCAAATGACTATCAACCCATTGAATTTCCTTATCAAAGAAACTGAATCTGGGTTTCTTTGGGAGCAACTGAGCCATGTGTTTTTGCATGGGAAACGGCTCAAAAGCCCTTGCACTTTGTGCGGCGCGGCCGCATATTGTTGCGGTGCGGTAGCGCTTCTCGCGTTACCGCTGCCCTCCTTGGGCGTTTCCTCCCTAGACTTGGGCCGCTTGCGTCATTCGCGAGCGGCCCTTTTTTCTTGTCCGTCTCGTTTCAGTTTGGCGCGCGATCCGCAGCGAAGCGAAAACGCGTTCGCGCCTCTTGCAGGCAAGTCGATCGTTCGAGACGCGCCTCTATTCCGCTGCGGCCTGGAACGGGCCGAGATCGCCGAACGGGATCGTGGTCGCCAGCACGTCGGCGAGGACGCCGAAATCGCTCGCCACTTGCGCAAAGCGCTGGCTGCGCTCGCGGCGGCGCTCATCCATGTAGATCGCGCGGTTGAACTCGAGCTGCACCGCATGCAGGCCGCTGGCCGGATTGCCGTAATGCTCGGTGATGAAACCGCCGGCATAGGGCTTGTTGCGGCCGATCGAATAGCCGAGACCGGTCATGGTCTCCTCGACGCGGTCGGGCAGCAGCGGCGTGCAGCTCGTGCCGTAGCGGTCGCCGATCACGACGTCGGGCCGGCGCGGCTCGTCCCTGCTGACGCCGACCGAGGGCATCGAATGGCAATCGACCAGCACCACGGTGCCGAACATCTGGTGCACCTTGTTGATCAGCCGGCGCAGCGCGCGGTGGTAGGGCTTGTACAGCGTCTCGATCCGCGCCAGCGCATCGTCGACTGCGATGCGGTCGCGATAGATCTCCTGGCCGTCGCCGACCACGCGTGGAATCGTGCCTAATCCGCCGGCGACCCGCATCGAGCGGGTGTTGGCAAAGCTCGGCAGGCGGCCGGTGAACATGCGGGGGTCGAGCTCATAGGGCTCTCGGTTGACGTCGACATAGGAGCGGGGAAAGTTGACCCGCACGGTCGGAAAGCCGCGTGCGCTCAGATGGCCGATCAGCTCGTCCATGAAGGAGTCTTCCGAGCGCCGCAGCGTCGGCAGGTCGATCCGCGATGCGCTCAGGAATTCGTCCGGGTAAGTCGAGCCGGAATGGGGCGAGTTGAAGATAACAGGCGCGCGCCACTCGGCGGGCTCCACGATCTCGAAGGCTGGCGACACCTCGCCGTCAAACCGGGTCATCTTCTCAGGCTTCGTCCCTTCACGCCGCACGATCCGGCAGGTCCAGATCGGATGATTCGGCCGATCGAGCGGCTCTTATGTGTCGTCATTGTCCGGAATCGCAACCATTCTGCCAAGCGAAAAAGCGGTGATCCGCGCTGGAACATGTCTTAACCGTGTGGGCAGGGAGGCGGGGATGCGTGGGTCCACCGGAATTGATTCGTCCCGTATTCCGGTTCACAACACCCCTCGCAGCGCGAGCCCAGGGTTAGGATTTTCACCCCAAATTTACCCTCTGTCGGGCTTAGTGACCTCTGCATATCCTCTGGGGATCGACGTTCAGCTCATGCCAAAAATCCTGCTCGCCGAAGACGACAACGACATGCGCCGTTTCCTGGTCAAGGCGCTGGAAAACGCCGGTTTTCAGGTCTCGTCCCATGACAACGGCATGGCTGCCTATCAGCGCCTGCGGGAAGAGCCGTTCGAGATGCTGCTGACCGACATCGTGATGCCGGAGATGGACGGTATCGAGCTTGCCCGCCGGGCCTCGGAACTCGACCCTGACATCAAGATCATGTTCATCACCGGTTTTGCCGCGGTCGCCCTGAACTCGGATTCGGACGCGCCCAAGAACGCCAAGGTGCTGTCGAAGCCCGTTCACCTGCGCGAATTGGTGAGCGAAGTGAACAAGATGCTGGCGGCCTAAATTGGCCCCGTTCCGTCCTTGCGCCGGCTCCCCTGAGCCGTTATAGGGACCCCCACCCGACGTAAGTGGACGATTAGGGCACGTAGCTCAGCGGGAGAGCACTACCTTGACATGGTAGGGGTCACAGGTTCGATCCCTGTCGTGCCCACCACGCTTCGCCAAAGGGCTTCGCGTGGCGCAGCCACGCCCAATAACGGCGAAGCGTGTCCGGCGTCGCTCGAAGAGCGAAGACGGACTGTCCCCTCATCCTCCGCTCTCTTGGAACACGCCGCCACGATCCGGCATTGTTCCGCCATGCCCAAACCCTTCCACCGCGGCGATCACGTCAGCTGGAATTCCGAGGCCGGCCGCGTCCGCGGCCATATCCTGCGCGTCCGCACCAAAGACGTCGACTACAAGGGGCACACGCACCATGCGAGCCCGGACGATCCGCAATACGAGATCAAGAGCGACAAGACCGATCACGTCGCCCTGCACAAGGGCCGGGCGCTGCGACGCCTGCGCAGTTGATCGGCACCAGAGCATGATCCGGAAAAGCGCGAAGCGGTTTCCCGAAGAGATCATGCTCAACCAAAGAACCAAAGCGCGATGACGATTCAACCCAATCTCGTCGTGCTTTAGGTCCCGCGCGGATTTAGCCAAGCGCTGCAGGCATCAGGGCTGCCGTCTGTCGCGCGTGCTCGAGCGCGCCGCGCGACAACATCAATTTGGGTCGACGCGCCGGCTTCGTCCCTTTGCGAAACGGCCGCGTCGCCGGAATCCATGCGTTGATCTCGGTCAAGGCGGCGGCGACGGAACGGAGCAAGCTCAACGAGAGGATGCAAATCGGAGTTGACCATGCGCGCTCGTCTCTTTGCACTGGCTCTCGCGATCGCCATTCTTGGATCGTCTTCGGCGCACGCGGGTTGCTGGCCCAGCGATAACTTTCCGCTCGTCTGTTGGCTCGATACGAAGGGCGAAGGGTGTTCGGAACATCACGCGCTGACCAGCGCCAAAGCAGTGATGTACCCGCATCCGAACCAATCCATCTATGAGTTCGAAACCACCCATTGGTGGACTGGGCCTGCCATAACCGCATGCCCGCCGAGCAAGACGATCAAGTTCAGCGGCATTTGGGACCGCGAGACGGGCAAAGCGGAGGAAAAAGCGTCCACCGCCTGGTCGTCCTGGTCGCGCTACGTCTATTGCAGCAATAATCCATGGACCGGGCAAGGCCCGCCCACCGTGCCGATCTGCTCAGGGCCCGCCAACGACCCAAATGTGGGGCAGCCGGTGACCTCGGCGATGCTGTCGCAGAGTCAGCGCGTGAATTTGCTTCAGGTCCAGGAGCCGCTACACACGAGATGTTTGCAGGTTGAACCCGACCCGATGGGTTCGGAATGGCTTACGGGAAACTCATTCGTCCGGGTCGTCGTTTCGCATCACGAGTTTCAAAAGATCGAGTGGCACTACTTCTTCCAGGAATTCTATTCGTTCGACGGTTGGAAGGAAGTCCCCGCGCCGAAGTCGAAGGTCCCCTTGATCTCGACGAAGAAATACACCGAGCGTCGCATCGCAACGACGACGGGTCGGTTCTGGCTCAATAAGCAGGGACGTTGGATGATCGTCGCGGTCCCGAAGCCGACCTCGGTCGCCGCCCAGCTGGTCGCAACGTCCGTGACCAACGAATGCCCGGGCGCGCGCTTCAATATTCAGTGATGGAAGATCGACGAACGGCCCCCTCTTGAAGTGTGTGTTCGACAGCAGTGACGAAGACGCGAAGAAGTATCTGCCGCTCACAATCTATCCCACCAGATACTTCCTCACCGCCGCCTCATCCCATTCAATCCCATTTCCCGGCTCCTCCCCCGGCAGCGCAAACCCATCCTCGATCTTCAGCCGGCTCGCCAGCACCGCGTCGGCCCAGTCGACATATTCCAGCCAGTGCGCCGTCGGTGTCACGCAGAGCAGGTGCGCGCTGACCTCCGAGAACAGATGCGTCGACATCTCGATGCCGGCAGCATGCGCCAGTGACGCGGCGCGGAGCCAGCCGGTGACGCCGCCGATGCGCTGCACGTCGGGCATCACGTAGTCGCAGGCCTCGGCCGAGAGCGCCGCCTGCATCGCAAATGCGCTGTCAAAGTTCTCGCCGATCTGGACCGGTGTACGCAGCGCATCCGCGATGCGGGCGCAGCCTGCGTAGTCGTCGTGGCGGATCGGCTCCTCGATCCAGCTCAAGCCCTCGTCGTCGAGCATCTCGCCGCGGCGAATGGCTTCGGTCACCGTCAGCGCCTGATTGTAATCGCACATCAGGGTCACCTCGTCGCCGACGGCCTTGCGCACCGCGCGCACCACGGCGAGGTCGTCCCGTGCTTCGGGCCGGCCGACGCGGATCTTGGCGGCATGAAAGCTCTCGGCCAGCAGCTTGTGCGCCTCGTCCACCGCGGCACCATCCGGCATGATGCCGAGGCCCTTCGAATTGTAGGCCTTCACCGGTTTCGGCGCGCCGCCGAGCAGGCGGGCCAGCGGCAGGCCGCGGGCGCGCGCCAATGCGTCCCATGCCGCCATGTCGATGCCGGATTGCGCCAGCCGTTGCAGGCCGGCGAGCCCGAGCAGCGTATAGCGCTGGGTCAGCTTGCGCTCGATCTCGAACGGCAGCAGCTCATCGCCGGCGAGCAGCTCCGACATCTCCATGACCAGCGCGGTCAGCGGCTTCAGGGCCGACGGCGTGATCGAGAACAGATAGGCATGCCCGACCGCGCCCTGGTCGGTCTCGCAATCGATCAGCACCAGCGGCGCCTTGGCGACCGCGCCGGTCGAGGTCAGAAGCGGCAAGTTCATCGGCACGATCACCGGGCGCGCAATGAAACGCCTGATGCGGATGTCACGGGTCATGGGCACTGGTTCCGGATTTATCGATGCAGGTTCATCCCGATCTTAAACATTCGTCGTGAAACGAAAAGGCGCCTGCTGCGACCCACCATAAAATGGGGTTGCGCGGGGGCGGGTTTGTTGGCTCTGTGCAAACCCGCATGTTGCCGCAAATCCCCCGCCCTTGCGGCAAGAATGCCGATCACGGAGCCACAGGCGGGTCACGGTGAGGGGAATGCGAATGATACGGGCGGTCCGTCTAGCGTTGGTTGTGCTTGGGCTCGTGGGTGCGCGCGCGAATGCCGCCGTCATCGACTGGCAGGCCGAGCTCCAGCGCTGCCGCGAGTTGCGCGCGAGCGTCGCGCCGCTGCTTCAGGCCGGCGAGGGGATATCGGCGGTTGGCCGCTCCAACAGATCCGTCCGTCGCTGCATCTGGATCCAGCGCATGGCGGTGCGCAAGAAGATCCCCGGCGCGGAGAATTGGTAGCCGGGACCGTTCAGTGGCGCCTGTATTTCGGCGCAGGCGGGAGGTGCAAGCCGATGGCAACGACGCGAAGTGGGGATGCAGGCGCCGGGGAACAGTGCCCCATCGTCGTCCTGGCGAAAGCCAGGACCCATTACCCCAGGGAGAGGTTTTGCGAAGATTGGCTGCTCTGGATGAACGCCGATCGAAACCAATAAATCACGCCGTATGGGTCCTGGCTTTCGCCAGGACGACAGCAACCTATGACGTCAGCCCTTGACCGCGCCGGCAGTGAGCCCGGAGACGAGATAGCGGCGCACCGCGAGCGAGAAGATCAGGACCGGCGCCATCACCAGCGAGCCGCCGGCGGCGATCTTGCCCCATTCCCAGCCCTCGTAGTTCATGAAGTTGACGACGGCGACCGGCGCGGTGCGCGCATTGGTGCGGGTCAGGATCAGCGCGAAGAAGAAGTCGTTCCAGGCGTAGAGGAAGCAAAGGATCGCCGTTGCGGCGATGCCCGGTGTCACCATCGGCAGCACGATTTTGGTGAACACCGTGCGTGTCCGCGCCCCGTCGACCAATGCTGCTTCTTCCAGTGATACCGGAATGGTGTCGAAGAACGGCTGCATCATCCAGATCACCAGCGGCAGGTTGAAGCTGGTGTAGACCAGAACGAGGCCGGTGATGGTGTCGAGCAGGCCGATCCAGCGATAGAACAGGAAGAAGGGAATCGTGAACGCGATCGGTGGCGCCATGCGGGTCACCAGGATGGCGAATGAGAGGCCGTGCTTGCCGCGGCCGGACCAGCGTGACAGCGCGTAGGCGGCGGGCACGCCGAACAGCAGCGCCAGCGCGGTGGACAGCGATGCGCTCATGAGGCTGTTGACGATGGACGCCGAGAACGCGCTATGCCAGAGCGCGACGTAATTCTCCAGCGTCGGCGTGAAGATCAGCGGCGGCGGGAATTGCAGGATCTGGTCGTTGGTCTTGAAGCTCATCTGCAACAGCCACAGGAATGGCGACAGCAGGATGATCAGTGTGACCGTGATCGCGATCAGCCGGCCTGAGGTTGCCTTGCGCAAGGAGGACTCGCTCATGCCAGCGCCTCCTTGCGGCGGCCCATCCAGACCAGCCCCAGGCTGATGCCGCAGACCAGCAGCAGCATCACCACGGTCACCGCGCTGGAATAGCCGATCTCGTTGGTGTCGAAGGCGAGCAGGTACGCGTAGTAGTTGGTGACCTCGGTGATTGTGCCGGGGCCGCCGCCGGTGAGCAGGAAGATCAACGGGAAGGCCTTGACGCTGTCGATCAGGCGGAACATGCCCGAGATGACCAGGATCGGCGTGATGAAAGGCAGCGTCACGTACCAGAAGATCTGCAGCTTGCTCGCGCCATCGACGAGGGCGGCTTCCGAATATTCGTCCGGAATGGTCTGCAGCGCCGCCAGCACCATTAGGAAGGTGAACGGCGTCCACTCCCAGGTGTCGGCGATGACGATCGAGGTCAGCGCGAAATCGACGCTCGAAGTCAGCGCAGGCAAGGTGAGGTGCAGCGCCTGGGCTGCATAATAGAGCGGGCTGATATCGGGTGCGTAGATCAGCTTCCAGATCACCGCAACCACGATCGGCGGCAGCACCATCGGGATCAGGAAGAATGTGCGGGCGAATTCGACGAAGCGCGACGGCACGTTGAGGAGCAGCGCCAGCAGCATGCCGAGCAGCACCTGGAAAAATACGCTCGCGACCGAGAGCTTGGCCTGCACCGCCAGCGAGTTGACGAAGCGGGGATCGCCGGGCAGCAGGCCATAATTGCGCAGCGGCTCGCTGAAATCCGTGGCCGAGCCCGGCGTCGTCAATTGAAACGGCGTCAGGCTGGTCACGATCAGATAGATCGCCGGCAGCACTGCGACGGCGAACAGCACGATCAGGCTTGGTGTGAGCGCGAAGGCGATGAACCTTCGGCGCTCCAGGTCAATTCCGCTCTCGGTCAATTCCACTCTCGCTCAAAGCTTTGTCCCGGCGCGGCGGAGTGCGGCGATGGCCTGGTCTTGCGCCGCGTTCATTGCGTCCTTGGCCGGCAGCTGGCCGGTGGCAACCTGCTCGAACGCCTTGTTGAGGACGTCGCCGACGATGGGGAACTCCTTCGAGGTGCGATAAGCCATGTAGTTCTCGCCCTTGCCCGGCAGCTCCAACACTTCGAGATAGAGCGCGCCGAGGTCCTGGCCGTTCACCGTGTTGAGCTTGCGATAGTCCTCGCTGGTGATGATCGAGCGGCGGCAGATCGAGGAGTGGCCGTGCTCTTTCACAAGCTTCATCGAGATCTCCGGGCTGAGCGCCCATTTGATGAATTCCCACGCCGCCTTCTGGTTCTTGGCGTTCTTGGGAATGCCGAGGCCCTGGCTGTTCGAGGCCGGATAGTCGTGCACGGGGCCGGCCGGCGATCGCACCACGCGCGATGTCTCCTTCACTTTGCTCTCGTCGGAGAGCAGGATCGGCGTCACCCAGGCGCTGGAATGGATGAAGATGTTGGCCCGGCCGGTCAGCATCGCCTGGCGGGCCTGATCCTCGGTATAGGTCAACACGCCCTTCGGCGCGCTCTTGAGGAGATTTGCGTAGAACTCGACGCCCTGGATCGCCTCGGGTGTGTTCAGCGCGGGCATCGGGTCGCTTGGCGGATTCCTGAAGATATTGCCGCCGAAGCCCTGGATGTAGGGTGGCAAATTCCAGTTGTGCAGGAACCACGACACCAGGCCGCTGACGCCGTCGGTGCCGTTGATCTCGGCGCAGACCTGCTGCAGCTCGGCGAAGGTTTTCGGGATCTTCAGCCCCTTCTTCTCCATCAGGTCCATCCGCGACAGACCCATCAGCATGGCGCCGCCCTCCCAGGAATAGCCGTAGGTCGCGCCCTTGGCGTCGCGATAAGGCACCTGGGCGCCATCGACGAAATCCTTCGGATTCCACTCGGCCGGCGTCAGGTTGGCATCGCCCGTGAATTCGTCGAGATTGGCGAGCAGGCCGGCTGCGATCCAGCGCGTCGCGAGCGTGAAGGTGACGTTGACGAAATCATAGGCGGAGCCGCCCGAGGACAGTTCGAGATTGGCCTGCTGGTTGTAGACGGGCAGGGCCGAGAGCTGGAGGTCGACCTTCATGCCGGTCTTGTCCTCGAACTCGGGAATGTATTTTTGCAGCAGCGTGAAGAAGCGGTGCTGGAACGAGGCGCCGTGCAGCGTCACGCCGGCAAACGGCTTTGTCTGCGCGATCAGCGGTGCGGGGAATGCGGCCAGCGCCGCGCTTGCGGCGCTCGCTTTCAGCAATTTGCGGCGGGTGATCGAGCTCACGCGCGATGCGGTCTTCATCTTTCTCTCCCTCATTTTATTGTTTGCAGGCGTCAACGCGTCCGTCTGGTGCGGACGGTCTCGTCCTCGGCGTCCTTCTTCTTCTGACGCGACATCGCCGTGACGATGTTCTGTTCGGTGAGATCCATCAGCTTGTGCATGGCCTGACGCGCACCGTCGGCGTTGCGCGCCCAGATCTCGTCGAGCACGGCGCGGTGATAGGGCAGGCTCTTGCGCGGCGCGCCGGGATTGGTGCTCGACAGGTCGAACGACATCCGCAGGGCAGCGGCGACCGTCGCACCGAACGCGATCAGGAAATCGTTGCCGGTGGCGATGAGGATGCCGCGATGGAACTGCAAGTCGGGCTCGGCATAGGCGACACGGTCCATGCCGGCCGCGTCCATGCCGCGATAGGCGCGCTCGATCCGGGCAAAGTCCTCGTCGGTGCCGCGCACGGCGCAGATCGCGCAGGCCTCCGGCTCGACGATGCGGCGAACCTCCAAAATCTGCTTGGCGAACTCCTGTGTCGGCAGCGCCGACAGCGTCCAGTTCAAGAGCTCCTCGTCGAGCATGTTCCAGTCGAACCGCGCCCGCACATGGGTGCCGGCCTTCTGCTTCGAGGCGATCAGGCCCTTGGCCTTGAGCAGCGACAGCGCTTCGCGGATCGAGGCGCGGCTGACGTCAAAACGGGATGCGAGCTCGATCTCGCGCGGCAGGGTCGTGCCTTCGCGCCAGACGCCGGTCAGGATCATCCGGGCCACCTCGCGGGCGACCTGGGCGCTCGATTGCGGGCTGTCCTTGCTGGGAGATTTTGCCACGACGATCCCGGATTTTTGAACTGAAATGTCTGATTTATTGCGAGTGGCGGTCGATAATCGCGCTGAAATCGTGCCGTAGAAGGCAATAAATCAAATCGGTCCTGGTTTGACAAGAATTATTATGTCAGACATATTTTCTATTGACTCAACGCCGCGCTAGGACAAAGCCATCGTGACAAAGCCCCACATCATCCTGGTCATGACCGACCAGCAGCGTTTCGACACGATCGCGGCGACCGGCCATCCCTATATGAAGACGCCGAATCTCGATCGGCTGGTGCGCGAGGGCGTCTATTTCGACAATTGCTTCATCAACGCGCCGAGCTGCGTGCCCTCGCGCGCGGCGCTGTTCTCCGGCCTCTATCCGCACGCCTCGGGCGTCCTGAAAAACGGCCAGCACTGGCAGAAGACCTGGGTCGGCAAGCTCGGCGAGGTCGGCTATCACTGCGTCAATGTCGGCAAGATGCACACGATCCCGTATGACGCGAAGGCCGGCTTCCACGAGCGCTTCGTGGTCGAGAACAAGGACCGCTTCTTCGAGGGCCGCTGGTTCGCCGACGAGCTCGACAAGGCGTTCGCCGCGCACAAGCTTACGAAGCCGTCGCGCGCCGGCTACCGCAGCCTGCCCGACTATGGCGACCGCATGGGCGCCTTCACCTGGGAGATGCCGAAATCGCTGCACCCGGACATCTTCGTCGCGGAGACCGCGATGTGGTGGCTGGAAACGCGGCCCAAGCCCGAGGCGCTGTTCATGCAGATCGGTTTGCCCGGACCGCATCCGCCCTATGATCCCTTGCCGGAATATCTGGAGCATTATCTCGCCCGCAACGACCTGCCGGTGCCGCAGCCGACCGAGGCCGAGATCGAGGGTCTGCCGGCCTATCTGAAGGAGAAGCGCCGCCACGACACTGAAGTGGACCACGACGCGGTGTCATGGAAGCTCGCACCCACGCATGAAGAGATGCGCCGCCTGCGCGCGCACTACTACGCCAACGTCACCATGATCGACGAGCAGATCGGCCGCCTGCTGACGACGCTGGAGGACAAGGGCTACCTCGACAATTGCGTCATCATCTTCATGTCGGACCATGGCGACAATCTCGGTGAGCACGGCCTCAGCCAGAAATGGTCGATGTACGAGCCCGTCACCCGCATCCCGCTGCTGTTCTGGTCGCCGAACCTGCTTTCCGACGGCCGCCGCATCCACGAGAAGTGCCAGCTGTTCGATCTGGCGCCGACCATTCTGGATCTTGCCGGCGCGGAGCATCCAAAGCCGTTCCAGGCCCGCAGCCTGCTGCCGGCGCTGAAGGGTGAGGAATGGACCGGCCGCGACTTCGTCTTCTCCGAGCAGGCCGGCGATGTCGCCATGACCGGCGCCCGGCTGATCACCATGGTGCGCGATGACAGGTGGAAGGTCGTGTTCATCCACGGTGCCGAGGACGGCCAGCTGTTCGACCTCGAGACCGACCCGCGCGAGCAGCATAATCTCTGGGGCGTGCCAGAACACGCCGGCCAGATCAGCCGCCTCAAGGACGCCTTCATCGACTGGCGACAGAACAGCCTGCTGGAGACGATGGATTTGAACGCCGCGGCGCGGTGATCCCCGCGGGGCAGGCGAGAGTTGGACTCTGCGCGCCGCCGCCGCGGATGCAGCCTGCCGTCATGAAACGAAAAGCCGCCCGCCGCGACCCACCATAAAATGGGGTTGCGCGGGCGCGGGTTTGTTGGCTCTGTGCAAACCCGCTAGCTGCCGCAAATCTCCCGCCCTTGCGGCAAAAACGCACATCACGGAGCCGCAGAGTGAAACAAGAGATCGCCGAAGAGCAGCGCAAGAACGGCATCCTGATCGGGGCCGTGGTTGCCTTTCTCCTGCTGGCGCTGCCGCTGGCGGTGTGGCTGGACCTGACGGAGCTGAACAAGAACGCGCTCCGGCGGCAGACCGCCGATCTCAACTCGGTCATCACGAGCGTGCGCAGCTACTATGCGTCCAACGTGGTCGGGCGCGTCCTCGCCAACCCCGACGGCACGACCAAGGTCGTGCACAATTACGAATCCGTTCCCGGCGCGATCCCGATCCCGGCAACGCTGTCGCTGGAGCTCGGCCGCGTCATCGGCGCGCAGCAGGAGAACATCACCTATCGCTTCGTCTCAGACTTCCCGTTCCAGAACCGCGCGCCGCATCAGCTCGACACGTTCGAGCGGGATGCGCTGGCCGCGCTGCGCGCCGATCCCGAGCGGAAGATCGTGGACACCGAGACCTCGCTGTTCTCCGACAAGGTCCGCCTGGTCGCGCCCGTCATCATGGGCCCGGCCTGCGTCAGCTGCCACAACAGCCACCCCGAGAGCCCGAAGAAGGACTGGAAGGTCGGCGATGTCAGGGGCATCCAGGAGGTGATCATCGCCCAGCCGATCGCCGCCAACATCTTCTCGTTCAAGTTCCTGCTCGCCTATTTCCTGATCGCGGCCGGCAGCGGGCTTTCCTTCCTCTCGCTGCAGCGCCGGCAGGCCAGCCGCATCAAGGGCATGAACAGGGAGCTCGAATCCGCCAACGACTTCCTGGCCTCGCTCTCGATGAAGATCTCGCGCTACATCCCGCCGCAGGTCTACAAGAGCATCTTCTCCGGCCAGAAGGACGTCACCATCCACACCGAGCGCAAGAAGCTCACGATCTTCTTCTCCGACATCCAGAATTTCACCGCCACCACCGAGCGCCTGCAGCCGGAACTGCTGACCCAGCTGCTCAACGAATATTTCACGGAGATGTCTGCGATTGCGCATGAGCATGGCGGCACCGTCGACAAGTTCATCGGCGATGCCATGCTGATCTTCTTCGGCGACCCCGAGACCAAGGGCGACCGCGCCGATGCGCAGGCCTGCCTGCAGATGGCCTGGCGCATGCAGCAGCGCCTCACCGAGCTCAACGCGAAATGGCGCGCCGCCGGCATCGAGCAGCCGTTCCGCTCGCGCATGGGCATCAATTCCGGCTACTGCAATGTCGGCAATTTCGGCAGCAGCGATCGCATGGACTACACCATCATCGGTGCCGAAGCGAACCTCGCCGCGCGGCTGCAATCGATCGCCGAGCCCGGCGGCATCGTGCTGAGCTACGAGACCTTTGCGCTGGTCAGCGACATCGTCCGCGCCCACGCGCTGCCGGCGATCACGATGAAGGGCATCAGCCGCGAGGTCATCCCCTATGCGGTCGATGCGCTGAGCGATGCGGCAGCGGAGAGGAGCGGCGTCATCACCGAACGCGCGCCCGGGCTGGAACTGTACCTCGATCCGGCCGTCGTGAAGTCGGGCGATGCGGCGCGCGTGCGCTCGCTGCTGGAGAGTGCGCTGGCCTCGCTGAAGCCGGCGTGAGACCCTCGCCGGATTCCCCCGGGGGAGGGTAAGCCTCACCTCACCTTGCCGCGCCTTCCGTGAATGCCGTCTCGATCACCGCTCCAAATGGTTGCCATGACCGCCCATCAAACTGCACCAGGCGCATCTGCTTGATCGGTAGATAGCTGTCGGGCGAGGTATTCATCTTGATGTTCGGCAGCGCGACCGACGGGTGGTAGTCGCGCAGCGACGCCGCCTGGCGCATGATGTTCTCCCGCGAGACGTCGTCACCGCATTGCTTCAGCACCTGCGTCAGCGCCTCGGCCGCGGCATAGCCGTAGAGCGCCGCGCTGCTGTTGGCGCTTTCGACCTGGTAGAACTTGTCCATGAAGGCGAACCAGCTCTTCATGGCCGGATCGTCCTTCCAGGCGGGATCGCTCGGATCCTTCAAAAACGTCGCCGAGATCACGCCGGCCGAATTCTCCAGCCCCGCCGGCGCCATCGCATTGGCGATCGAGGCGGAGGCATCGTTGACGATGAAGACCGGATGCCAGTTCAGCGACGCCGCGAGGCCGATCACCTTGGCCGCCGTCGACGGCACGCCGAGAAACACGAAGACGTCGGCGTCCGCGCGCTTGAGAATCGCGACGTGTGCTTCGAGATGCTCGTCGTTGATGTCGAAGGCGACGTCGACCAGGACATGACGGTTCAGATCGCCGAGACCTTCCTGAATGCCCTTGTAGAGCGTCCGGCCGAACTGGTCGTTCTGCCAGAGCACGACGATCTTCTTCCGGGGATAATAGGCCTGGATGTAGTTGGCGTAGATGCGCCCCTCCGAACGGTACGGCGGCTGCCAGCCCATGGTCCAGGGAAACGCCTTGGCCTGGCTCAGCTCCTCGTCGCCGGAGGCGACGAACAGTTGCGGGATCTTCTTCTCGTTCAGGTACCAGCGCGTGGCGAGATTGCCCGGCGTGCCGAACGACCCGAACATCAGCTGCACCCCGTCCTTCTCGACGAGATCGCGGGTCAGCTGCAGCGCGGTCGCGGGATCGGAATTGTCGTCGCGGCTGATGAAGCGGATCTTGCGGCCGTTGATGCCGCCGCGGTCGTTGATCATGTCGAAATAGGCCGCTTCCGCCTTGCCGATCGCGCCGAATTCCGACAGCGCTCCCGAATAGGGCACGATGTTGCCGATGCGGATGTCCTTGTCGGAGCCGGGTTGGTCTGAGCGCTGCTGCGACATCGCCCCCAGCGAGGCGAGCGCGGCGATCGAAATGAACAGCAGTCTGCCGGTGACGCGCATGCTCGACACCTTGTCGTTGGCCCCCAACGAACTCGGCTCAACCCGTCCAAGGACAGGTTGATCTACGTCAAGCGTTTGGCAATCGTGTGGCTGTCGGCCCGATGAAAGCGGCAGGCGTGCTGACGGGCCGACGAGAGAGTCCCCCCTGCGGCACCCCTCTCCCTGGCCCTCCTCCACATGGGGGGTGGCCCAGCAAATGGTGTGAGTAATTGTCGGGCTGCCCGCAACCCTACGGCAGCCCGCGCGCCTCGAGCTGATGCACCAGCAGCAGCGTCGGCTCGGCGAGGCTGTCGCCGGAACCATCCAGGCCAAATGCGGCGGCGATGCCGTCGTGGCTGCGCAGCAGGGTCGGCCGCGGGCAATGGCCGGCGCCGCAGAGCGTCTTCTTCAGGGTCTCGCCCTGCGCCACGATGTTGGCTGGATCGTTCGCAGCCCAGGCCAGCACGATCGGCTCCTCGACGTTGAGGATGCCGGGATACACCGAGCGCTTGTCATATTGAGCGGCATCAAGGCCGAGATAGGCCTTCTCGCTGTCACCGGCATCCTTGCCGGCGCGGTAGATGCCCGAGACCAGCACCACGGCGGCGACGTCGGCGCGATCGGTCTGGAGCTCTGGATGCGCGAGCAGGCTCGCGACATGGAAGGCGCCGGCGCCGTAACCGACCGCGACGATCTCGCGGGCATCGCCATTGAACAGGTCGATATTGCCGTGGACCCAGGACAGCGCCGCGGCCACGTCGGTCGCGCCCATCGGCCAGGTTGCGGCGGGCGCGAGGCGATAGCTCACGCGCACCCCGATCATGCCGTTGCGCGCGGCAAAGCACATCGCCTCGTCCTGGATCTCGCGGGCCAGCTCCGGCGCGCCGCGATCACCCGTAAAGGTGTCGCCGGCGACGAACAGCAGCACCGGCCGCGGCGTGTCCGCCTTGGTGATCTCACTGGTCGCGACGTCGAGCACATTGGCCTCGCTGTCGCCATAGCGCAGGCCGCGCGAGAAGGTGACCTGCTCGCACAGCCGCCCGACGCCGCCTGCGGTGGTGTCGTTGTCGGTGAGGCCTGTCAGAACCAGATCGGACGGTGCGGCGGGTCGCACCGGCCTCACGCCCTGCGCCGAAGCTGCCGTCGCGGTGAGAAGGAGGAAAAGTACGAGGAAATTCTTCATGTCACTGCCGGCCTTGCGTTCCCATCATGGCTCGCGCGTCGGGCCTGTCTTTTCAATTCGCCTTATTAGTTAGTCCCCTTTGGGCAATTTCACGGCACTTCGGCTCTTCCACTCCGGTTCTGTCTCCGCGGAACGAAGGTGACGTTTGCCCGTGGCGGTGCGCATTTTCGATGACGGGAGACCGGAGCCGCTCCTCGACGCGTTCTCGGCTGCCGATTTTCGACAGGCCAATTAGCTCCGTCTTATGAAAGCGATCCCGTTACCGTCAAACGTCATGGGCGGCTTAACGCGCGTGTCAGAATCCGGCCAGAGTGTCGTAGATCGGTCAAATACCCTGATAACTCGACTCGTTTATTAGCGATCCTGCCGGCCGGATCTTCCGCCGCGGGAGAATAGCATGTCGAACATCATACAGTTTCGCTCGCAGCGGCATGATCTCGGTACGTCAATCGCGCATTGTGATTGTTCTGCGGAGATCAAGTCCGCCGCGTTGCGCGCGTCCGCCCGGAATGCGCTGAGCTTGCTGGCTGGCCAGTTCGAGCTGGCGATGGAGCACGCAGGCGAAATCGAGCTGCGCATTCCCGATCCGAAAAAGCGGCGGGAGTTTTCGGACCAGATCAAGCGGACGCGGCATCTGCTCGAAATCGTCCACCTGAAGATCCTGCAGATCTAGCCGCGCCGACCTGCGGCTTTTCCACCTACACGTCAATGTTCTCGGAGATATGAACGATGCGTACCAATTTGCCTGTCACCGCCACCGAATATCCCCTGACGGACGAGACGCTGATCGTCTCGAAGACCGACCTCAAGGGCAAGCTGACCTATTTCAACGATCAGTTCGTCGAGGCGTCCGGCTTCACCGAGCAGGAGCTGGCCGGCCAGCCGCATAACATCGTCCGGCATCCCGACATGCCGCCGGAAGCCTTCGCCAATCTCTGGGAGACGCTGAAGGCCGGCAAGCCCTGGGCCGGGGCGGTCAAGAACCGCCGCAAGAACGGCGATTTCTATTGGGTCCTGGCGAGTGCAACGCCGATCTGGGAAGGAGGGCACGTCGTCGGCTACATGTCGATCCGCACCAAGCTGGCTGCGGACCAGCGCGAGCAGGCCGAGCGCGTCTACGCCGCGATCCGGGACAAGAAGGCCGGCGCCTTCAAGATCGAGGCCGGCATGATCCGCAAGCGCTCCATGTTCGAGATATTCTCGCCATTCACGCGGTCCCTGAAGGCGCGACTGGTCTCGCTGGTCGGCGTCGTGTCGTTGTCCACGATGGTCATCGGCGCCGCCGGATTGATCGGCATGAGCCAGGTCAACCGGCACGCCCAATCGATCTACGAGGACCGGTCGGTGCCGCTGGCCCAATTGTTCGAGATCAATGACCGCATGAAGGAGAACTCGCTCGCCATCTTCAGGTCGGCGATCGAAGCGCGCAGCAGCCGTGCCGCTTCGAACGCCCAAGGCGTGATCGCGGCCAACGCCGGCCGGATCGACAAGCTGTGGTCGGATTACATGGCGACCTATCTCACGCCGGAGGAGAAGTCCGTTGCGGAGTCGTTTGCACCGAAACGAGCCGAATATGTCGAGCGTGGCCTCAAGCCGGCGCTGGCCATGCTGGCCGACGGCAAGCTCGATGAGTTGAACGCTCATATGACGGGCAAGGCTGCCGAACTCTTCGGGGCCGCCAAGGCCGACATGGACCGGCTGGTTGCGATCCAGGTCAAGGAAGCAAAGGCGGAATACGATGCCGCGCAAGGCGCGTTCACCCTCGCCAATTTGATCGCGGTGGTCACGCTGTGCCTCGGCCTGCTCGCCGGCGCCCTGCTGTCATGGGCGACAATTCGCGCCATCACGCGCCCCCTGGCGCATCTGAACGACATCATGTCGAAGATCGCCCAGGGTGTGTTCAACAGCCGGGTCAATGTCGAGCACGACGACGAAGCAGGATTGGCATTGCGTGCCCTCCAGGCGCTTCAGGCCAAGCTCGGATTCGATCGGGAGTCTCAGCGGGATCTGGAGAAGCGGGCTGCGGAGCAGCGGCGGATCGACATGCACCGGATGGCCGGTGAGTTCGAGGCCGCCGTGGGCAATATCATCGAGACCGTTGCTTCGGCCTCCACCGAGCTCGAAGCCGCTGCGGGCACGCTGACCGGCACGGCGGAATCGACGCAGCAGCTTTCGATCGCCGTCGCGGCAGCATCGGAAGAGGCGTCCACCAACGTGCAGTCCGTGGCGTCGGCGACCGAGCAGATGTCCTCCTCGGTGACCGAGATCAGCCATCGCGTCCAGGATTCCGCCAGGATGGCGGCCGAGGCGGTCAATCAGGCGCGGCAGACCAACGACCGTGTCAGCGAATTGTCGCGTGCGGCGGGTCGGATCGGCGATGTCGTCGAGCTGATCAACAACATTGCGGGGCAGACCAATCTCCTGGCGCTGAACGCGACCATCGAAGCCGCGCGCGCCGGCGATGCCGGGCGGGGCTTCGCCGTCGTGGCCTCCGAGGTCAAGGCGCTGGCCGAGCAGACCGCGAAGGCCACCGGAGAGATCAGCCAGCAGATCACGGGTATTCAGGTTGCGACCCAGGAGTCCGTCGCGGCGATCGAGACGATCGGAGCGACGATCGGAAGCCTCTCCGAGATATCGGCGGCGGTCGCCGCCGCCGTGGAGGAGCAGGGCGCGGCGACCCAGGAGATCTCCCGCAACGTGCAGCAGGCCGCGAAGGGCACGCAGGACGTCTCGTCGAACATCAGCGACGTGCAGCGTGGCGCATCGGAGACGGGATCGGCATCGTCACAGGTGCTGTCCTCGGCGCAGTCGCTGTCGATCGAGAGCAATCGACTCAAGACGGAGGTCGACAAATTCCTGGCGACCATTCGCGCAGCCTGACCGGCGTCTGGGGAGAATGGCGGCCGCGGCGAGAGAGCGCCGCGGCTGCTACAGTGTCGAAGAGGCGCGCTTCAGGGTTTCAGACGGCAGCTCGCCGTGGAGCCGCAGATAATCGGCGGCAAAGCGACCGACATTGTGAAAGCCGCAGCGGAAGGCAACGCCGGTCACCGTGGTCGTCTCCACCGGTGAGCGCAGGAATTCTGCGGCCCGTTGCAGCCGCACCCGCTTGGCGAATTGGGCGGGAGATCCCTTGCCGGCCCGGGCGAACTCGCGAAACACGGTGCGTACGCCGACATTGGCGACGCCGGCGATTTCGTCGAGATCGATCGGCCGGCTCCAGTTCGCCTCGATGAAGGCCTCGATCCTGGCGACGACGCTCCGCCCCGCGCTGCGCGGCTCGCGCCTGAGCAGATCCGAGAAATTATGTTCGTGGCCCAGCAGAAACCTGACGATGAGGTCGCGCTCGAGCTCGGCCCTCGCGAGCGGCGAATATTGATCCGCAAACGTCTCCAGCTCCTCGGCCAGATGGAAGACCTGCCGCCGCAGAAACGACATGCTGGACGCATTCGGATCGGATTCGGACAGTTCGAGCCGTCGGTCGCTTGCGTCGCCGGCGAGCGCCTTCATGGTGCGTTCAAGCGTCGGCGTGTCGATGCGCAGGACCAGTTGTCGGTAATCCTCGCCAAACTCCAGTCGCAGCCGCGAGTTTCCGGAGACGATGGGTGTCCAGGCTCCGATCAAGCTGCTGCCGCGCGACGTCGCGAAACTGGCGCGGCCCTGGATGGAGAAGAACTGCCTGACGAAGTTCGCCTCGGGAAATGTCAACGAGACGGGAGCTTCGTAGGAGCAAAAACCCAGACCGACGGCCGTGAGCCTGGCGTAGTTGGCCCGGATGCCGAAGGATCCACTTCTCTTGGCGAAACCGTCCGCGCCGTAGACGCTGAACAGGCGGTCGCGCGCAAGCTCGCTGTCGCGCGAACGCACGGCCTCATACTTATCCAGATAAATGACGTCTTTTGAACCCGGCAAACGAAGCACCCGAAACCGCGCGCGCAAATCTACGCATTCGCTCCGACTGCGCTACTAATCTCGAATTGCATTGTTCGTGGGGACTCGCATCGCTCGACGCCGAAGCCAACGGCGACGGTATTCCGATCGCATTGCGCGCTTTTGGCGCATGTCGAAATTCGGCAACGCGGCGCGCTCAATTCGCCGGCTGGAACGTGCAATCCGCCCCGCTGCCGTCCTTCCGCCTGATGGCGTTGGGATCGATCGTGCAGCTCAGCTTGCTCAGGCTCTCGAAATTCGATCCCGCCGCACCGTCAGGCGGGATGCCGGCCAGCGCCTGGGTCGCGAAGATCTCGTTGGCGGTGGGGCCATTCACGGTCCTGACCTTCTTGCCGAACGTCACCTCGCAATTGCGCGACGTGATGTCGACATTGCCGGTGCGGCAGACGATCTTGTCCGCGGTCACGACAACAGGCTTCTTGTAGGGGATGTCGGCATTGGCCGCGAACAGCATCGCCACCGCCTTCTTCTCGGCGCCGGACAGCGTCGGGGACAGCGGCGCGATCACGCCCGCCAGCGCCAGCGCCGTGGAGCCGGAGATCTTGGAGGGTGCAGGACCAGCGCCGTTGGCGGCGGCGACATGGGCGGCGCCGGCCACCAGCATGGTGGCGGCGAGGCTCGCGGACGTCGTGAGTTTCATGGGCGTCTCTCCTCGAAGGCCACGGCTTGGCCGCCGCGCGATTGTGCCAAGCCTATGCCGGATGTTCCGGCCAGGGGAAGGCTCGCTTTCGAAGTCTACACCATGATGTGCTTGCCGATGGCGCGGATGATTGCGGTTGCTGCCGTCCTGCCAGATTCAAGTGCGCCTTCCATGTAGCCGAAATAGGCAAAGCAGGTGTGCTCTCCGGCGAAGAAGAGACGGTCCTTGAAGCCCTTCTCCAGCAGCGGCCCGGCCCTGCAGACTTCGCCGGGGGCGGGGCAGGAATAGCCCGCGGCGGTCCATTCGTCCTTAGGCCAGGCCATGAATTCGGGTTGACCTGCCAGATTGGCGCTGTAGTCCCTGTAAAGTTCTCCAATGCCTCGCGCGTAGAACGCATCGACCGCGCTCTGATCGTTATTGGGCTTCAGACGCGCAAGCGCTTCCTTGGCCACCTCGGCGCCGGCAAACACGCTGAGCTCGACCGGGCGGTCGGGCGGCCCGATCTGGTTGTCTGTCCCCTCCCAGGTGACCCCGAACCGGGTCGACATCGACGTCGGTGCCTGACCTTCGCCGATCCAAAACCGCTTTGTCATGGTGCTGAGATATTTCACCGCCGATCCCATGCTGATGTAATAGTCCTTTGGCAGCTCCGGCGTGATCGTGATCTTGGCATCGCGCGAGGCCGGCCACAGGCTTGGCGGTATGGCCAGAACGACGTAGTCCGCCGTGAAGGGCTCGCGCGGCTCGGCGTTTCCAATGCCGGCGAACTCCAGTGTCACGCCTTCGGCTTCGACGCGAACGGCTTTGACGGGCGTCGACCGGAAGTGCGCGCCGCCCATGTTCTCAATCTCTTTGGCGAGTCGAATGGCAAGCTGCTGGTTGCCTTCGGAGCAGCGCAAGGTTTCGGTTTGGGTGAAAAAGGCATCGACCTGGTCCTTCATGCGTCCGCCGGAAATTGCGGCGAGGTTGGCGAGAAAGCTCTGCTCATGGGTCGGCACGCCCTGATCGTTGGACATCTGTTCGTCGATGGCAACCTTGGTCAGCTTCGAGCAGTCGAGACCGTCGATCCATTCGCCAAGTGTCATCTCGTCGAGATGCCTAGCGTCCTTCGCGCGCCAGGGCTTGCGCGGATCGATCTCTGCGGCCTGCTGGCTGATCTTTTTGAAAGCGTGATCCATCTCGTGATAGATGTGCTCCATCTGGCTGTCGGACGGCTTGTGGCCGTCGAGAAACAACGGCGCTTCGAGGTCGAGCGCTTCGAAATTCGAGTCCGAGGTGATGACGGACAGGCCGAGCTCGAAGCGCTTGGCGAGGCTCAGCCAGATCGGATGATTGTAGCCGATCAGCTCGCCGCCGGCTTCGACGATCCCGCTTGGCTTATCCTTGCTCCAGACCCGGCCTCCGAAGCGAGAGCGGGCTTCAAATAGCGTCACCTCGCAATGCGCGACCAATTCATAGGCCGCCATCAGGCCCGCGAAGCCGCCCCCTACGACGGCCACTTTGGGGCGCGGACGTGCCAGCTCAGCGTGCGCGGCCAGCAGGCGCAGCGAGGGCAGGACGGGTTGTCCCGCGAGCTTGTCCTTGACCCGGCTTTGTCGCTCGGCGCCCGAAATTCTGGGTCCGTAACGCCGGTGTAGCCGCGCAAAAAGCGAACGCATGAAAATGCCTTTCGAAAAATCAGAGCGGTCGTCGCGGGCCGCAAATTGGCCGGTCGTTGCCATCGAGAATGGACGACAACCTTAACGAGTGTCGAGGGCGATGAGATACCGAGGGCGGCGACGGCGGACCGACGCGTCGGAATGAACGTGACCGCAAGTCTATGGCCTCGCGCAGGCGGACGATTGCCCGCCTGCGCCAGATCGACGGCCTAGCTGCTCGGCCCGCCCTGAAGCGCGCTGAGAAGCTTGCCGCCGTCAGGCACGCCCCAGCCGGTGCAGGCGTCCCAGCCCGGGCCGGCCTTGTATTGGCCGCCGAGCAGGCCATCGGTGTCGTTGTTGCCGACGGTGATGTCGCGCAGCACGCCTGATGGCCCGAACTTGGAATAAAGCAGCGCATTGAAATTGCCCGAGCGTGCACCGAGTGCGGCGTTGATCCGGGCGATCAGGCTGGCCCAGAGCGGCGCGGAGGCGCTGGTGCCGCCGACAACGCCGAGCTTGCCGCCGGACATCGTCAGATAGCCCGTGGCCGGGTCGGCATTGGCCGCAACGTCCGGGATTGCGCGTCCGGCGAAGTGCCGGGGATTGATCGACTTCGGCACGATGCCGTTTTGCCAGCTCGGGACCGGGGTGATGTCGCTGACGCCGCCGCCGGTGCCGCTGCCGGGTCCGTCGTTCCAGACGGTCTCGGTGATCTGCACCTGTTTCTTGGCGTTGGCGCGCGCATGCAGGGTGGTGCCGCCAACGGCTAGCACGTACGGACTGGTCGCCGGGAAATTCACGTGCGCCCGTCCGTCCTGCATCTGCGCTTCCGAGCCGTCGTCGCCGGTGGACACACAGAACGTGATGCCGAGATGGGCCGCCGCGAGGAAGCTGTGGTTGCAATGGTCGATTGCCGCCGGTGACCAGATCACGCCGCTGTTGTTGAAGGCCTGATTCTCGTCCCAGCCCCAGCTGATCGAGACGACGGAGGGATCGTTGACGGAATCGCTGACGACCTTGGCGAGGCAGTCGACCAGGCCCTTCTCGTCGAACGTCGAGAAATAGGTGGCGATCTTGGCGCCGCCGCCGAGCGCGCCGGCGACATCGACGTCCAGCATCACCTCACCGGTCGAATCCGGATCGCCGGCGGGATCGGTCGAGACGCCATCGACCGCGATGACGGCAACCTCCGGCGCGGGAACGCCGATCTTGCTGAAATAGGCCGCGACGTCGGGCGTCTCCACGCCGCCGCCGAATTCGAGCAGGCCGATACATTGCTTGCTCGCATCGACCTTTGGGAAGTCGTAGATGGCGCCGAGTTCGGTCGGAATGAACCAGTGCCGCACGGAGCTGGCGAAATCCGGCTTCGCGCTGCTCGCCAAATGGCGCGAACGGCGGAGCACACGGTGGTTGTTGAGGCCGAATACGCCGGTGATGGCGTCGCCGACCTCGGCCGGGACGTGCACCGGACCGGTGCGGGCATGGAAGTCGCCGAGCTGCGGATGGGAATAGTCGAACAGCGTGACGCCGAAGGCGTCGCTGACGTCGTCGACTGTGCCTGCGATGCCGAGCCGCGCGGCGGCCGGCTCGTTGCGGGTGACGACCAGCTTGTGCGCCTTGGCAAAATCCTCGATCGACTTGATGGCCTTCGGATCGGAGCCGTATCGGCTCGCCAGCTCCTCGCGCATCATGTATTTGCGATCTTTGGGGAGCTTTTTGTCGAGATCGGACAGGTCCGGCAGATCGGCGGATCGTTTGACGCCGAGCGTGAGCTCGATCCAGCGCTGGCCGTTGGTTTGGCGCATCGCTTTCGAGCCTGTCGGCAGTTGATGGACAGAGTTGGGAAGTTCGACCATGTGGGGTGTTGCACTAGGGGACATAGTATTTCCTCCTTGTACGGGGGGTGGTGGTGCGCTGGAAAACCGGAATTGCGGACGCGGGTCCTGTTGGTTCGAAAGTGCTCAGGTGTTCGAAAATGGATCGCGGCGATCAGGCGGAAATTGCCGGCCTCAAATAGATCAAACCTAAAATAGCAAAACGACGTGATGCATCCTAGCAGCGGGATGCTGATGCAGCAAAGCCGATCGCGCGCTGCGCGTCTCACAATTGCGTCAGTCTATCGGAAGGCGCGCGTCGGCAATGAGCCAATCGATCTGACGCAGTTGGCTCATCGCAATCCGCGCGCGTGCAGGAGCGCGCGATGCACGCCGGCGGATGTGCCCGCGCTGACGGACGGGTGTCCGAGGCGTCAGGCGGCCTTCTTCCGCGAGGCGGATGTCTTTTTCTTCGCAGTCTTCTTCGCTGCTTTCCTCTTCTTCGCAGCCTTCTGGGCGGTGAGGTACGCCTCAACCTTCCTGGACGAATGGCCGGCGGCGGCGACGGCGGCCTTCAGCCTGGCCGGCGTGATCTTGAACTTCTTCGACCAGTAGCGGACTTCGTAGGCTTCGCCGAGCGCGATGCGCTTTTTGTCGGCGGCACGGTGCTTCTGAAGCTTGATGTAGGCTTCGACCTTGCTGGCGGAGTGGCCGACCTTGTTGACGGCGTATTTCAGCTTGGCCGGGGTGACCTTGAATTTCTTCGACCAGTAGGCGACTTCGTATTTCTCGGTGAGCGCAATCAGCTTGCGGTCCGCTCCGCCCCGCTTGGTCTTGTCGTCGGCCATGCTTCTCTCCTGCCCTGAATCGCGTTCATCCAGTCTAGCATGCGATCGGATTTTTGCGGTGCAAGACGCCGCGTGCGCGGCGATTGCGCAAGGCGGCGGTTTTGCCGCGTCCGCTCAAATGGTTGGGATGCGCGACGCCGGCTTATCCCGGTAGGGTCGTTCTACTTTGCATGGGGTTGTTTTCGACTTTTTTGCCATTCGCGCGTCCGTGATGGAACCTAATCGCGGCTCGTGCGACTTATCCATGACACGGGCAAACACGTGCGAGGCTGTCATGGCAGAGAAGCATACCGCCGATCCCGCGGAGATCATGCGCGCGACCGGTCATCCTGAACTCGAATACGCCGCCGGCTGGACCATTGCTGGTCTCGTCACCATCGGCACCATCGTCGCCGCCTGGGTGTTTGCGATCTAGGCTGCCGGAGATTGCTGACTGTCAGCAGAAGCGTCGTCCGCTCGTGGCTGCGCGCTCGACGGATCGCGGCAAGAGCGCTACGGCGTCACCGCTCCGCGGCTAACGGCCCGCGGGGCGGTCAGCTCCTTCCAGGTGGAGTTGGCGACATGCACCGGCGAGAACGCCGGACGCTCGACATAGTGACCATCGCCCGCTTCGGCACGAAGATCGCCATCCTTCCACACGATGCGACCGCGCGAGAGCGTCGCAGCGGCGCCGCCGGTGCAGGCAAAACCTTCGAACACGTTGTAGTCGATCCGGCTCATCTGCCGCTTCGCGCTGATGGTCTTGCTTGCCTTGGGATCCCATACCACGATGTCGGCATCCGAGCCGACGGCGACCGCGCCCTTGCGCGGATAGATGTTGAGGATGCGGGCGATGTTCGCCGAGGTCACCGCGACGAACTCTTCCTTGGTCAGACGCCCCGTGGCGACGCCCGCGGTCCATAGCAGCGCCAGGCGATCTTCGAGGCCGCCGGTGCCGTTCGGGATCTTTCTGAAGTCACCGAGGCCGAACCGCTTCTGCTCGGTGGTGAAGGCGCAATGGTCGGTCGCGACCACTTGCAGCGAGCCGGACTGCAAGCCAGCCCACAGACTGTCCTGATGCGACTTGTCGCGGAACGGCGGCGACATCACGCGTTGCGCGGAGTGATCCCAGTTCTTGCTCTGATATTCACCCTCATCGAGCAAGAGATGCTGGATCAGCGGCTCGCCATAGACGCGCTTGCCCGCGGCCCGCGCGCGCGCGATCGCCTCATGCGCTTCGCGACAACTGGTGTGCACGATATAAACAGGCGTGCCTGTCATGTCGGCGATCATGATGGCGCGGTTGGTGGCTTCGCCCTCGACTTCCGGCGGCCGTGAATAGGCGTGGCCTTCCGGGCCGGTGACGCCGCGCGCAATCAGGGCCTCCTGCATCAGCGCAACGACGTCGCCGTTCTCCGCGTGCACGACCGGCATGGCGCCGAGATGGGCGCAGCGCGCGAACGAGTTGTAGAGCTCGTCGTCATTCACCATCAGCGCGCCCTTGTAGGCCATGAAGTGCTTGAAGGTGTTGATGCCGTAGGTTTTGACCACGGTCTCCATCTCGTCGTAGATCTGCTTCGACCATGACGTCACCGCCATGTGGAAGCCGTAGTCGGAAGCCGCCTTCTCGGATTTGTGCCGCCACTCCTGATAGGCCGCGAGCATGGACTGGCCCGGATCAGGCAGGCAGAAATCCACCACCATGGTGGTGCCGCCGGTCAGTGCCGCCTTCGTGCCTGACTCGAAATCGTCGGCGGTAACGGTGCCCATGAACGGCATTTCGAGATGGGTGTGGGGGTCGATGCCGCCCGGAATGATGTAGGCGCCGCCGGCATCGAGGACCTCCGCGCCCGTCGGCGCTGCGATCGATGCGCCGATCGCGACGATGCGGTCACCCTCGATCAGCACGTCCGCATGGCGCGAATGATCATGATTGACGACGGTGCCGCCGCGGATGAGGAGGGACATGGGAACTCCGAAAGGAGAGGGGAGAGGACGGAACGCGGCAAAACTAAGCACACCGGCCACGATGCGACAGGCGAAATTTTAGTCAACCGCCGCCCATTGATCTCCGCTCTTGGCCTCGCGGCGCTTCGACTTGCTAAGCCGTCCTCGCGATCAATCCGTCGATCATCGCGCGCACGAGGCCCGCGATCTCCTTGCGCAGCGCCGCCAGCGGCACAGCGACCAGCTTCTGCTCGAGTCCGAGGGCCACCATGCCGTGCACCGCAGAGAACAGGCTGCGCGCGGTGATGCCGAGTTCCTCCGGACTGCGTTTGGGGAACAGGGCGGCGAGCGGCACATAGATATGCCTGAACAGCTGCATCTGGTCGTCAATGGACCAGTCGGGCACGATCTTGTCGGCCTCCATACGGTGCTCGAACAGCGCGCGCCAAAGCTGGAGATTGCCCGCAGCGAAATCGCAATAGGCGATCGCGATGCGGACCAGCCTCTCCTGCGGTGAGGGCTCGCCGGCACCTTCCGCGGCACTGAGCGCCTCGTCCAGTCGATGCAGCGTGCGCGAGCCGACCCGCAGGATCAACTCGTCCATGTCGGCAACGAGATTGTAGACCGCCCCGTTGGCGCAGCCGATCTCGCTGGCCAGATCGCGGGTTTTCAGGCCCGCCAATCCGCGGGTCGCGATCATCCGCTCCGCCGCCAGGATCAGGTCGGACCGCAACTTCTCTCGACGTTCCAAGGCCTTAGACATGCATCAACCAATTGTGTGAGCATTGCTCAAATTTCTCTTGAGCAATGCTCAAGATCTGCTACAAAGCTTCTA
Source organism: Bradyrhizobium guangzhouense (assembly GCF_004114955.1). Classification (NCBI taxonomy): domain Bacteria; kingdom Pseudomonadati; phylum Pseudomonadota; class Alphaproteobacteria; order Hyphomicrobiales; family Nitrobacteraceae; genus Bradyrhizobium; species Bradyrhizobium guangzhouense. The sequence continues at coordinate 6,430,729 of NZ_CP030053.1, read as the reverse complement.
TGAGCAATGCTCATAACAGGGAGCAAGCAATGTTCAAGACTGTCGTCACACTTTTCCGCGGCAGCGTGGCCGCTGCCGGCGAGGAGCTGGAGGACCGCACGGCCCTGCTGATCCTCGATCAGCAGATGCGCGATACGGCCGCGGCCGTCGAGCGCAGCAAGCGGACGCTGGCGCTGGCGATCGCGCAGGACCAGCAGGAAGGCCGCAAGCTCGAAGCCACGGTCGCGCGGATCGCCGACCTCGAGACCCGCGCGGTCGCAGCTCTCGATGGTGGCCGCGAGGATCTTGCCAAGGAGGCCGCTGAAGCCATCGCGGGCCTCGAGGCTGATCGCGACGCGGCACTGACGGCGAGGGCGCTGTTCGCAACCGAGATTATCAGGTTGAAGCGCCATGTCGCGAGCGCGCAGGCCCGCATCACCGAGCTCGATCGCGGCCGCCGTGTCGCCCGCGCTTCGGAAGCGGTGCGCTCGCTTCGTCGCAGCGGCATCGAGGCGGCACGCCCTTATGAATCTACGCTGCCCGAGGCCGAGAGCACTCTGCGGCGTCTGCGCGAGCGCCAGATCGAGGCGCAGGCCGCCGATGACGCGCTGGTCGAGCTCGATGCGGCCACAGGCCCGCTCGCCACCGCCGAGAGGCTCGCCGAACAGGGTTTTGGCCCCCGGCTCAAGACAACCGCGGACGACGTGCTGGCGCGGCTGAAGTCCAGTCGCCCAACGACTGCCTGAGCTCAAACCCAATCAACCTCATCAGAACCTACAGGAGATGACCATGAACCAGAACGGCCAACCCCACAGCGGCGCCTGGGTGACCTTCACCTACGCGTCCTTCGCAGCCTCCGCCTTCCTGGTCGCCCTCGGCGTCTTCTTCCTGCCGATCGATCTCTGGATGAAGGGCTATCTCACCATGGGCATCGTGATGCTGATCCAGACCTGTGTCACTTTGACCAAGACCGTGCGTGACAACCACGAAAGCAGCCGTCTCGTGAACCGCATCGAGGATGCCAAGGCCGAGCGGTTGCTGATGGAGGTCTCCAAGGCTGCGTGAGCCGACAACGTCGGAAGCGAAAGCGGCGGATGCTGGAGCATCCGCCGCTTTCGCGCATGTCATTTGCAGCAGCGGCCGAAAGAACATCCTTTGCAGAGTCCGATCGCGGATTCAGGCGCTTCCGCCTGATCCCATATCGCGCCTGCGAAATGCAACCGAGCCATGACGGATCGCGCCGGCCGACACCCTTGCGCGCCGGTTTGGCTCGGAGCACTCTGCACAGGCGGCGCAGAGAACGCCGCCAATAGAGATTGCCCGAGGAAGCATCCATGGCGGTGACGCGGATCGACTGCGATATCCACCCGGCGGTTGGTGGCACGCGTACGACGCTGCTGCCCTATCTCAGCGATCACTGGAAAGAGCAGGTGGTGAGCCGCGCCATCGACGGCCTCGATCTCACTTCCTATCCGCCGAGCATGCCGCTTTCGGGTCGCGCCGATTGGCGGCTGGCCAATGGCGGCAAGCCGGGGTCCGATCTTGCCATGGTGCAGAAAGGGGCGTTCGACCAGCTCGGCGCAAGCCACGCCATCCTGAACGTGCTCTACGGCGCCCAGGCCGTATTCGATTCCTACATGGCAGCGGACTTCTGCAGGGCCATCAACGACTGGATCGCCGCCGAATGGCTGTCGCGCGATCCGCGCCTGCGCGCCTCGATCGTGGTGCCGATGCAGGCGCCTGATCTGGCGATGGAGGAGATCGAGCGCCGTGCGAGCGACAGTCGCTTTGTGTCCATCTTGGTGCTCGCGCAGGGCGAAACCTTGCTGGGCCGCCGGCATTTCTGGCCGGTCTATCAGCTCGCGGAAAAATACAAGCTGCCGCTCGCAATTCATGCCGGCACGCAATATCGCCAGGCGCCGAGCTCCGCCGGCTGGCCGTCGCACCGTTACGAATATTATTTCGTCGAGGCGCAGGCGTTTCAGGCACAGATCTTGAGCCTGATCTATGAGGGCGTGTTCGGGAAATATCCTGGTCTCAAGGTCGTGCTGATGGAGTCGGGCGTGAGCTGGCTGCCGGCCTTCATGTGGCGCGCCAACAAGACCTGGCGCGGCGTGCGCGTCGAGGTGCCCTGGGTCGAGCGCGAGCCCGCATCGATCATCCGGGAGAATTTCCGTGTCACCATGCAACCCTTCGATGCGCCGGGCGACGCCAAAAGCGTCGAGGAGATCATCGACCAGATCGGCTCCGAAAAGATGTTCCTGTTCGCGTCAGACTATCCACATTGGCAGTTCGACGGCGACGATCCGATCCCGCCGAACCTGCCCAAGAGCATCATCGAGAAAATGTGCGTCGACAATCCGCTGGAGACGTTTCCGCGGCTGAGGCTGGATGCGTGAACCATGTTGAGGGTGTCCCATCTCGGAGCCGAATCGTCGGTGCCACACCTCTCCCCGTCGGGGAGAGGTGAAGAACTGCCGAACAGGTCTTAAGGAGGTTCGCATGAGTGAAGTCATCGACCGTCCGCTGCGTGACGATGAGAAGCCCGCTGCATCAAGGCTGCGTATCGTCGATTGCGACGTGCATCCGAGCCTGCATTCTCACGATGATCTCAACGAATTCCTGCCCAAACGCTGGCGGCAGCATTTGAAGGAATATGGCAGCCATCTGCGCACGCCCTATCTCTTCACGACGCCCTATCCGCGGTCGTCGCCGTTGATCGCGCGGCGCGATGCCTGGCCGCCGACGGGCGGGCCGCCGGGCTCCGATCTCGCCTTCATGCAGAAGCAGCATCTCGATCCGCTCGACGTCGAGTTCGGGATTCTGCAGGTGCTCGATCTCTTCATCTTCTCGCAGCAGAATCTGGAGTTCGGCGCCGCGATCCAGCGCGCCATCAATGATTGGCAGCTGGCGTTCTGGTCGCATCGCGATCCTCGCCTGAAAGCCTCGATCCTGGTCGGGCAGGACGGGGTGGATCTGGCGCTCACCGAGATCGAGCGCTGCGCCAAAACTGGCGAATACATCCAGATCAACGTCTCGCCGCGCGCCAACGAGCCGCTCGGGCGCCGACGCTACTGGCCGATCTACGAGCGCGCGCAGGCGCTGGACCTTCCGCTCGGCATCCATGTCGGCGGCTATGGCGGCCATGCGCCGACCGGCGGCGGCTGGCCGTCTTATTATGTCGAGGAGCATCAGTCCAACGCCCACACGATCGCAGCGCAGCTCGCCAGCCTCGTCATCGAAGGCGTGCCGGAGCGGTTCCCGAAACTGAAGATCGTCTTCATCGAGGGCGGTTTCGGCTGGATTCCCTCGGCGGTCTGGCGCATGGATCAGCATTTCGAGCGCTTCCGCAGCGAGGTCCCGCATCTCAAGCGCAAGCCCTCGGAATATGTCCGCGAGCATTTCTGGTTCACGACCCAGCCGATCGACGAGCCGGACGAGGCGCGGCATCTGCGCGCGCTGATCGAATGGGTCGGCATCGACCGGTTGCTGTTCTCGTCGGACTACCCGCACTGGGATTTCGACGATCCGCGCTTCGCCTTCAAGACGCCGCTGACTGAGGCCGAGCGGAAGAAGATCTTCAGCACCAATGCCCGCGCGGTCTACAAGTTCTGAGATTGGTATGGCCCGTCACATCGTCGCGTCGACTTCGGAGATTCCACCCGGCGGCAACAAGGTCGTCGATGTCGCCGGGCGCGATATCGTCGTGTTCCATGTCAATGGCGAGTTCTTCGCGCTATTGAACCGCTGTCCGCACGAAGGCGCGCCACTGGAGAAGGCCGCTTGCGTGGCGCGGCTGACCTCGCCGGAGCCCGGCGTCTATGAGCGTTCGCGCGTCGGCGAGATGCTGCGCTGTCCCTGGCACGGCTGGGAATTCGACATGCGCAACGGCCAGTCCTGGTTCGACCCGAAACGGTTCAAGATCCGGTCATATCCGGTTGCTGTGGAACGCGGCGACGAATTGCAGAAGGGGCCGTATGTCGCCGAGACTTTCCCGGTCCATGTCGAAGACTCCTATGTAATTGTCGAGGTCTGATCGGCATTGCCGATTGAGATTCGCACGCAGGTACGATATGGCTCTCGCGCTTTCAGAGGCGGAGACGAGCTTTGTCGAAACAATCCCTGCGTGAAGAGGCCGAGCGCCTGATCCGCGAATCGATGGAAAAGAAGACCATCGTCGTGAAGCAGGGCACCACCCGCATCGAGGCCGTCTGCGGCAAATGCGGCGCGCCGAACCGGGTGCAGGCGGAAAAAGGCCAGAGCCGCGTCAAGTTCGCCTGCAAGAATTGCGGACACAAGCAAGAGACGCTGTAGGATTCTTACCCTCTCCCCTTGTGGGAGAGGGTGGCTCGCCGCGTAGCGGCGAGACGGGTGAGGGGTCTCTCTCCATGAGCCCTCCCTCGCCTAAGTTTGCGGAGCCCTCATCCGGCGCTTCGCGCCACCATCTCCCACAAGGGAAGAAGGAAGAAGATCACGTCCCTTCCACAAATCGTTTGAACGCGTCTGCGTAATCCGGGTGCCAGCGCGACAGTGGCGGGCGATTCTCGACGATGTCGCCGGCGGCCCACAGCATGCGCTTCTCGTCGAGCACGCGCGGCACATCGTTGTCGGGGCAGAGGATGTAGAAATCGCCGGCCTCAAGCCGCGCCAGCATGAACTCGACGGTCTGCTCGGGCGTCCAGGCGGCGGCGGGCTTTTCGGTGCGGCCCTTGGCGGTGAGCCTCGTGAACACGAAGCCGGGGATCAAGAGATGCGCCGTGACGTGGCAATCCCTGGTGTTGCGCAGCTCGTGCTGAAGCGCCTCCGTAAACGCCTTCACGCCGGCCTTGGAGACATTGTAGGCGGGATCGCCGGGCGGGGTGGTGATGCCTTGCTTGGAACCGGTGTTGATGATCACCCCGGCCTTGCTGCGTGCGATCATGTTCGGCGCGAAGATGCGTGTGCCGTTGATGATGGCCCACATGTTGACGCCGATGATGTGCTGCCAATGGTCCGGCTCGCCGAACAGCGTGCTGCCCGGCTGGATGCCGGCATTGTTCATCAACAGGTCGGTGCCGCCGAAATGCGCGCCCACGGCGCGTTCAAGTTCCGTCACGCTCTCGATCCGGCTGACGTCGGTTGCTGATGTCATCACGTTCGCTGCGCCTGCGATCGATGACAGTTTTGTTGCAGCTTCTGCCAGGCTGGCCTCGTCGACATCGGCGATGCACACTTTCATCCCGGCGCGTGCGAACGCCAGGGCCGCGGCGAAACCGATGCCGGAAGCGCCGCCGGTGATCACGGCAACATTGCCCTTGGCGATGACAGGATGCGGCATGGCTGTTCTCCAGGCGTGGATCTTGCTCGAGCTATAACATGGCATTCGCCCGACCCTGCACAAGTCGGCATGGCAGGGCTTCGTTCCGCGCCGACTTTACGCGTTTCCGGCGCCGCTGTATCCTCTTCGACCTAACGATCCCGGCCAGATCGAGCCCATCAAAATCATAAAACCTAGGGAGTGCAGACATGGCTGTGTCGCAGGCTATTCCGATCACGCGCCATCCGTTCGCCAACGGGTCCTACAAGCAGATGCTGATCGACGGGAAGTGGGTCGATGCCGCGTCCGGCAAGCGCTTCGAGACCCACAATCCCGCCACCGGCGAATTGCTGGCAACCGTCGCCGAAGGCGACAAGGACGACATCGATCGGGCGGTCGCGGCCGCGCGCCGCGCCTTCGAGGGGCCGTGGAGCAAGGTCAAGCCGTTCGAACGGCAGAACCTGCTGCTCAAGCTCGCCGACCTCGTCGAGAAGAATTTCGACGAATTGTCGCAGCTCGACACGCTCGACATGGGCGCGCCGCTCAGCCGCACCCGCGCCTATCGCCTGCGCGCTGTCGGCATGCTGCGCTACTACGCCGGTCAGGCCACGGCGATCCACGGTGAGACCATCGAGAACTCGCTGCCCGGCGAGATCTTCTCCTACACGCTGAAGGAGCCGATCGGCGTCGTCGGCGCTATCATTCCCTGGAACGGTCCGCTCACCGCGACGATCTGGAAGATCGGTCCTGCGATCGCGACCGGCTGCACCGTGGTCCTCAAGCCCGCCGAAGAGGCGCCGCTGACGTCGCTCCGCATCGCCGAGCTCGCGATGGAAGCCGGCATTCCGCCCGGCGTCGTCAATGTCGTGCCCGGCTATGGCGAGACCGCGGGCGCTGCGCTTGCCTCGCACCATGATGTCGACAAGGTCGCCTTCACCGGCTCGCATGTGACGGGCCAGTCGATCATTCGTGCGTCGGCCGGCAACCTCAAGCGCGTCTCGCTCGAGCTGGGCGGCAAGTCGCCTGACATCGTGTTCGCCGATGCCGATCTCGATGCCGCCGTGCCGGGCGCCGCGATGGCGGTGTTCGCCAATTCGGGTCAAATCTGCAGCGCCGGCACGCGCCTGTTCGTCGAGCAGGCCATCTACGAAGAGTTCGTCGGCCGCGTCGCCGAGTTCGGCAAGAAGCTGCAAGTCGGCAACGGGCTCGATCCCAACGTCCAGATCGGCCCGCTGGTCTCCGAGCAGCAGCTCGAGCGCGTCACCGGCTATCTCGACATCGGCCAGAAGGAAGGTGCGCGTGCGCTCGCCGGCGGCGGCCGCGTCACCGAGGGCGCGCTGTCGAAGGGCTTCTTCGTCTCACCGACGGTGTTCGCGGGCGTCCAGGACAACATGCGGATCGCGCAGGAGGAGATCTTCGGTCCCGTCATCTCCGCGATTGCGTTCAAGGACATGGACGAGCTGGTCAAGCGTGCCAACAACACCACCTTCGGCCTCGGTTCCGGCCTGTGGACGCGTGACGTCACCAAGGCCCATGCGGTCGCAAAACGCCTGCGCGCCGGTTCGGTCTGGGTGAATTGCTACCAGGCGATGGACCCAGCCGTGCCGTTCGGCGGCTACAAGATGAGCGGCTATGGCCGCGAATCCGGCAAGCAGCACGTCGAGGAATATCTCAATGTGAAGGCCGTCTGGGTCAAGACGGCGTAAGCGTTCCGCACGAGGGAATAACTGCTTTTGGTGGGGCGGCACCTTTTCCGGTGGCCGCCCCTCGCTATATGATCAGCATCCTTTCATAGCCAACTGGGGCCAGTATGAAATATCCAGCGTTGTTTCAACCGTTGCAGGTCGGTCCTTACAAGCTTGCGCATCGCGTCGCGATGGCGCCGCTGACACGCATGCGGGCCGAGCGCGAAAGCTTTTCGCCGCGGCCGCTCAACGCCGAGTATTATGGCCAGCGCGCGACGAAAGGCGGCCTGATCATCGCCGAAGCCTCGCCGGTGCTCTCGCACGGGCGCGGCAATCCGGCGACGCCGGGCATCTATACGGACGCGCAGATCGCGGGCTGGCGCAGGGTGACGGATGCCGTGCATGCCAAGGGCGGCATCATCTTCCTCCAGCTCTGGCATGTCGGCCGCGTCTCGCATTCCTCCTTCCATGGCGGTGAGCTGCCGGTCTCGGCTTCGGCGATCCCGATCAGGGCCGAAGGCATGAAGGCGATGACCGCCGACGGCAAGATCGCCGATTACGAGACGCCGCGCGCGCTCGAGACCGACGAGGTCAAGGGCATCGTCGAGGCTTTCCGGCAGGGCGCGAAGAACGCGCTCGCGGCCGGGTTCGATGGCGTCGAGATCCACGGCGCCAATGGCTATCTGCTCGAGCAGTTCCTCCAGTCGCGCAGCAACCAGCGCACCGATCAATATGGTGGCTCGATCGAGAACCGCACGCGACTGCTGCTTGAAGTCACCCAGGCCGCGATCGATGTGTGGGGCGCGAACCGTGTCGGCGTGCGGCTGTCGCCGCACGGCATCGCCAATGATTCAGCGGAGCCCGATCCGATGCCGCTCTACACCCAATTGGTGAAGGCGCTCGACAAGCTCGGTCTGGCCTATCTGCATTTCATCGAGCCGCGCTCCAGCGGCGCCGGCCGCGCCGACGTCCATTGGGAGAACGTGCCCTCTGCCATGGTGCTGTTCCGCCCCTACTACAGCGGCGTGCTGATGACCGCCGGGGGCTTCACCGGCGAGACCGCGAATGCCGCGATTGCCGATGGCCATGCCGACATCATCGCTTTCGGCCGCATCTTCATCTCCAACCCCGATCTGCCGCGACGGCTCGAGCACGGTTATCCGATCACGCCATATAACCGCGCGACGTTCTATGGCGGCGAGGAGAAGGGGTATACGGATTATCCTGGGTATGACGAGCTGACGCCGGCGTAATCCCCTCCTGTCATTCCGGGGCGATGCGCAGCATCGAGCCCGGAATCCATCCAGCCTCTTGGTATGCCGTTCGTTGGATTCCGGGTTCGCGACTTCGTCGCGCCCCGGAAATGACGATCGTGTATTGTCGCTCGCGATGACGATGAGGACGCATCATGGCCAAAGCCGCAGTCGCCGGAGGAACCGCCACGGGCCAGTGCCTCTGCGGCAAGGTCACCTTCGAGATCGACGTGCCGGCGCGCTGGGCGTGGCACGATCACTCCGCGGCCAGCCGTCGCGCCCATGGCGCGGCTTATGCCACCTATGTCGGCAGCTGGAAGAAGCGTTTTCGCATCACCTCCGGCAAGGCCGCGCTCACCCGCTACGAGGATAAGGCCACCAGGACCGCGCGCAGCTTCTGCGCACATTGCGGCACGCCGATCGCCTATGAGCGCCCGCGCGGCCCGCACATGGTCAACATCCCGCGCGCACTGTTCAAGGAGCGCACCGGGCGCCAGCCGCTCTATCACATCGCCATCGAGGAGCTGCAGGAATGGGCCTATACCGGCGAGCCGCTGGTGCCGCTGAAGGGCTTTCCGGGCGTGGTCTGGCAGCGCTCGAAAAAGAAGAAGCGCGCTAGCGGCGAGGACCCGTTCGAGCTCGGCCGCGAGGAGCCGCTTTAGCCCTCGCCTTCGATGGTGCGGCCTTGCGCGGTGTAGCCCGCTTCGCCGGCGGCTTGGCCGGTATCGTTGCCACGTAATCGAGCGCGCGTTTCACCCAGGACTTGAGCCCGGCATCGGTTCGCGTGCCTTCATCAGAGACCCGCACGAAGCCGGTCATGATGCGCCCGCGCATTTCCATCGGACTTGTGTGCGGCTCCTTCAGCATCCGCGCATGCGCCTCAGGTCCGACGCGAAACAGCATGCCGCCGCGGCCGCTGATGGTGCAGCACATGACGTTGTCCACCATGAAGCAAAGCCCGCCCATCATCTTCTTTTCCGCGACGTGGCGTTGGCCGGCCAGCAATTTGCGAACCCGAACTGCGGTGCCTTCGTCATAGGCCATGACGGTCCCTCCAGAATCGGCCGATCCTTCCAGCTTCTCCCCGCGCGCGCAAGGCAGCCATGACCGTGCTTCCTTGCGCGCACGTCGAAATTTCGGCCATCATGTCCTCCGTCCTTGCGGCAACGTCCGCTCCTGGAGGAAACATGAAGAACAAGATCACCGGCCGTTCCGCCTTTCTCGCGCTGCTCAAGGACGAGGGCATCACGCATCTGTTCGGCAATCCCGGGACCACCGAGCTGCCGATCATGCATGCGCTGAAGGACCACCCTGACCTCACCTATGTGATGGCGATGCAGGAGAGCCTGGTGGTCGCGATCGCCGACGGCTACAGCCGCGCCTCCGGAAAGCTCGTCGCCTGCAACGTTCATGTGGCGCCTGGCCTCGGCAATGCGATGGGCTCGCTCTACAACGCCCAGTTCACCGGCACGCCGATGATATTGACCGCGGGCCAGCAGGAGCAGGGCCACGGCCTGATGGAGCCGGTGCTTTACGGCCCGCTGGTGCGCATGGCCGAGCCGCTGGTGAAATGGGCGGTCGAGGTGACACGGCTGGAGGACCTGCCGCGCATCGTGCGCCGCGCCGCCAAGGTGGCGATGACGCCGCCGACTGGGCCGGTGTTCATCTCACTGCCCGGCGATATCCTCAACAGCGAGGCCGGCATCGATCTCGGCCGCTCCACCCGCATCGATGCCCGCACGAAGCCGACGGACGAGGCGCTCAGAGCATTTGCCGCGCGGCTGCTGAAGGCCGAGCGCCCTGTCATCGTCACCATGGACGAGGTGGTCAAGAGCGATGCGCTGAAGGAAGCTGCCGAGCTCGCCGAACTGCTCGGCGCCGCCGCCTATCAATCCTCGACACCCTATGGCTCGCACTTCCTCTCCGAGAGCCCGAGCTTCGTCGGCACGCTGGCCCGCGTCCAGAAAGTCGCGCGCGATACGCTCGCGCCCTACGATCTCCTGATCGCGCTCGGCGGCGATCCCCTGCGCATGTCGGTCTATAGCGAGGTCGATGCGCTGCCTGACGGACTCGGCATCATTCAGATCGGCCTGGTCGATTGGGAGATTGCCAAGAACTACGGCGCCGAGATCGCGCTGAAGGCGGATCTGAAGGAAACGCTGCGCGCGCTGATCCCTGTGTTGAAGGAGATGGGCGGCGCGGCGCTCGCGACCCGCGCGAAGCAGCGTCTTGCCGAGTTGACGCCGAAGAACTGGACCGCGCGCCGCGCCGCGCTGGTCGAGCAGATCGGCAAGAGCGCCGGCCGTGCGCCGATCGATCCTGATTATCTGGTGCTCCAAATGGTCGAGGCCATGCCCGACCACGCGATCCTCGTCGACGAAGGCCTCACCTCCAGCCGCCAGATCACCAACTTGCGTCCACACCGCGACCGCTATGGCTATCACGGCCTTGCCTCCGGCGGCATTGGCTGGGGCCTGCCGGCCTCCGTCGGCGCCAGCATCGCCAATCCGGATCGTCCCGTCGTGTGCTTCTCCGGCGATGGCAGCGCAATGTATTCGATCCAGTCGCTGTGGACCGCGGCGCATCACAAGCTGCCGCTCAACGTCGTCATCGCCAACAATGGCGGCTACCGCATCATCAAGCAGCGCTTGCTCGCGTTTCATGGCGACGACAATTATGTCGGCATGGATTTTGTCGATCCGCCGGTGGATTTCGCCGGCGTCGCGAAGGCGCTGGGCTGCGAAGCGATCAAGATCAGCGATCCCAGGGAGTTGAAGGCGACGCTGGCGTCGGCGTTCAATCGGCCGGGGACGAAGCTGATCGAGGTGATGGTGGACGGGAAGGTGTAGGGCCGCGCTGCTTCAACGTTCTCAGCTGTCATCGCCCGCAGGCGGGCGATCCAGCATTCCAGAGACGGCTGTGATTCCTCGATAGGCCGCGGCGTACTGGATGCCCCGCCTCCGCGGGGCATGACAGCGAGTACGTGGCTTCTACCCCTTCTTCCCCACCCGATACGTCGCCGCCGGATGCGGTGCATCCAGTCGCGCGCGGCCATCGCCGAACAGTTTTTCCCGCAATGTTCCTTTGGCGTATTCCGGCTTATAGCGGCCGCGCCTGGTCAGCTCCGGCACCAGCATGTCGCTGATATCCTCGAAATCGCCGGGCGAGATCGCAAACGCGACGTTGAGACCATCCACGTCGGTCTTCTCGAACCAGTCCTCGATCTTGTCGGCGACGCTTTCGGGCGTGCCGACAACGACGGGTCCGGCGCCGCCGATACCGACATGCTCGATGACGTCGCGTACGGTCCAGATGCGGTCGGGATCGCCGCGGGTGACGTTGTCGAGCGCGCTGCGGCCGGCATCGTTCTGGACGTGACGGACCTGCTGATCGAGCTCGTAGCCGGAGAAGTCGATGCCGGTCCAGCCCGACATCAAGGCGAGCGCGCCTTCCGGATTGATGTGCGAGCGGTAGTCGGCATATTTCGCCGCAGCTTCAGCTTCGGTTTTGCCGAGGATGATCGTCATCATGTTGAACATCAGGATCTCGGCCGGGTTGCGGCCGATCTTGGCGGCTTCCTCGCGGATCGCGGCGACGCGCGGCGCGATGATCTTGGCCGAGGGGCCCGACATGAACACGCATTCGGCGTGCTTGGCCGCGAATTGCCGGCCCCGCGGCGAGGTGCCGGCCTGGTACAGCACGGGCGTGCGCTGGGGCGACGGCTCGCTCAGATGAATGGTGTTGTTGATGCGGTAGTTCGCGCTGTCATGATTGATGCGGTGAACCTTGCTTGGATCGGTGAAGATGCCGCGCTTGCGATCGCGCAGCACGGCGTCGTCCTCCCAGCTGCCTTCCCACAGCTTGTAGACCACTTCCATATAGTCGTCGGCGATATCGTAGCGGTCGTCGTGCCCGGTCTGCTTGTCCTTGCCGGCGCCGCGTGCGGCGCTGTCGAGATAGCCGGTGACGACGTTCCAGCCGATCCGCCCCTCGGTGAGATGATCGAGCGTCGACATCCGCCGCGCGAACGGGTAGGGCGGCTCGAAGGAGAGATTGCTGGTGACGCCGAAGCCGAGATTTTTGGTCACCGCCGCCATGGCCGAGAGCAGCAGCAGCGGCTCGTTCGACGGCGTTTGTGCTGCATTGCGCAAGGCTGCGTCAGGGCTATTGCCGTAGACATCGTAGACGCCGAGCACGTCGGCCAGGAACAACCCGTCGAAACGGCCGCGTTCCAGCGTTTTGGCGAGATCGATCCAGTAGGGCAGGCGGTTATATTCGGCGGTGCGGTCGCGCGGATGGGTCCACAGGCCCGGTGATTGATGCGCGACGCAATTCATCGCAAATGCGTTGAGCCTGATCTCTTTGGCCATGCTGGTCCCCCGGCGCCCTGTACTGAGCGCTCTTTGAATGATAGACGTGCGCCCCAACTTGGCGAAGTTCTTGCATATAATTGGCCCTTGGCAAGGGCCAAGAATAGAAGGACCGAGGATAGAAAGGCTTGCGCTCGGCAAGGCCAAAACCGGCGGCACGCCCGTCCTTGGCAAGCCAGGCTCAAGAGAGCAAGAACGAAATCGCAAGTCCCCGCCACTTTCGAGTGCCCGCGTACTCCGCTACGCTGCCTCGTTCCAGGACGTTGAAGACGAGACTGATGACCAGAGCCGACGCCATCGCCCGCGCCCGGGACGACTTCAAATCCGGCGCGTTCCTCGCCGAACTCGACCGCCGCGTCGCCTACAAGACCGAAAGCCAGAATGCCTCGCGCGGCCCCGAGCTGCGCGCCTATCTGGAGCAGGAGATGGTGCCGGCCTTTGCCGCGCTCGATTTCACCAGCCGCATCGTGGAATCCCCGAGCGGCAAGTCGCCGTTCCTGTTTGCCGAGCATCAAGAAAGCGCGTCGCTGCCGACCGTGCTGATCTACGGCCATGGCGACGTCGTCGACGGCATGGAGGGCGAATGGCGCGAGGGCCGCGATCCCTGGCGTACGACGACATCAGGCATTCGCCTCTATGGCCGCGGTACCGCCGATAACAAGGGCCAGCACAGCATCAACATGGCCGCGCTCCGCGCCGTGCGCGAGGCCCGTGGCGGCAAGCTCGGCTTCAATGCGAAATTCATCGTCGAGATGGGCGAGGAGATCGGCTCGCCTGATCTCGGCAAGGTCTGCGACCTCAACCGCGATGCGCTCAAGGCCGATCTATTCATGGCCTCCGACGGGCCGCGGCTGTCGGCAGATCGGCCGACTCTTTTTCTGGGCTGCCGCGGTGGCATCCGCATCCATCTCGATGTGGTCTTGCGCGATGGCGGACACCATTCCGGCAATTGGGGCGGCGTGCTCGCCAACCCCGCGACCATCCTGGCCAACGCGATCTCGACGCTGGTCGACGGCCATGGCCGGCTTCAGCTGGAGGCCTTGAAGCCGCCGCGGCTGACCAACCAGATCCGCAGCTACCTTGCCGACGTCCAGGTGGTCCCGACCGAGGACGAGCCCGCGCTTGCGGAGAATTGGGGCGAGGATGGCCTGTCCGCGGCCGAGCGGCTCTATGCCTGGAATACGCTGGAAGTTCTGGCGATGTCGTCGGGCAATATCGAGAAGCCGGCCAATGCCATCCCCGGCCACGCCAATGCCGTGTTGCAGCTGCGTTTCGTCGTCGGCACCAAGGTCGATGGCCTGATCGAGGCCGTCCGCGCGCATCTGGTTGCAAAGGGCTTTCCGATGGTCGAGGTGCGGGCGGCCCAGAGCTTTGCGGCCTCGCGCACCGATTTCGACAGCCCGTGGATCAAATGGGCGGCGGATTCGGTGCGAGAGACCACCGGCAAGGCGCCGGCGGTGCTGCCAAATTTCGGCGGCTCGCTGCCGAACGACGTGTTTTCGGAAGTCCTGGGCCTGCCGACGATCTGGGTCCCGCACTCCTATCCCGGCTGCTCCCAGCATGCGCCGAATGAACACATCCTGCTGCCATTGACCGAAGAAGCCTTGACGGTGATGGCCGGCTTGTTCTGGGATCTCGGTGAATTACCCAGACCCTTGACGTGAGGCCGCTTGCCTCAGTCCATTAACCTGGGCGGGCATCCAGCCGAAAGTCACATTCTAATCCGGGCCAAGATGTGCTTGCATCCGGCCGCATCATCCTGAAAGGGGAGAAAAAGTGAAACATTTCCGTCACATCGGCCTCGCGCTCGTCGCGACCTTTGCTGTGAGCCAGGCTGGGGCCGAGGAACTCACCGGCACGCTGAAGAACATCAAGGACACCGGCGCCATCACCCTCGGCTTCCGCGACTCCTCGATTCCGTTCTCTTATCTCGACGACAACCAGAAGCCCGTCGGCTTCGCGATGGACATCTGCTACAAGATCGTCGACGCGGTAAAGAAGGAGCTCAAGCTCGACAAGCTCGAGGTCAAGCTCAACCCGGTGACCTCGGCCACGCGCATCCCGCTGATGGCCAACGGCACCATCGACCTCGAATGCGGCTCGACCACCAACAATACCGAGCGTCAGAAGCAGGTGGCCTTCACCAACACCCACTTCCTGACCGCCAGCCGCTATGTGTTCAAGAAATCGAGCGGCCTGAAGTCGATCGACGACCTCAAGGGCAAGACGGTGGTCTCCACCGCCGGCACCACCAACATCAAGCAGCTCACTGAAGCCAACGTCGAGAAGAAGCTCGGCGCCAACATCATTCCGGCCAAGGATCACGCCGAAGCCTTCCTGATGGTCGAGACCGACCGCGCGGTCGCTTTCGTGATGGACGACATCCTGCTCGCGAGCCTCGTCGCCGGCGCGAAGACGCCGTCCGACTATGTCATCTCCAAGGATGCGTTCTCCAAGCCCGAGCCCTACGGCATCATGCTGCGCAAGGACGACGCCCCCTTCAAGAAGGTGGTCGATGCAGCAACCGCTGCGCTCTACACCTCGGGCGAAGGCCAGAAGATCTACGACAAGTGGTTCATGTCCAAGATCCCGCCGAAGGGTCTGAACCTCAACACCCCGATCTCCGATCAGCTGAAGCACGAGTTCGCAAAACCCTCGGACTCGCCGATCCCGGACGACTACAAGTAAAGATATAAACTCGATCTCAGGATCGGGATCATGTCCGGCCACTCTTGACACCAGAGTGGCCGGACATTTGCATAGGCGCCCAGACCTTCTTTCGAGCCAATTTTGATTGACGCGTTCGCGCGGGGGACACGTGAACTACCATTGGAACTGGGGAATCTTTTTCGAGCCGAACCCGATGGGGACCGGCAACTATCTCGACCTGTTGCTGTCGGGACTTGTGCTGACCCTCGAAACCGGAGTGCTGGCCTGGATCATCGCTCTGATCACCGGCTCGGTCGTCGGCGTGATGCGGACGCTGCCGTCCAAGGGCGCGAACTGGTTCGGTTTCGCCTATGTCGAATTCTTCCGCAACATGCCGTTGCTGGTGCAGCTATTCCTGTGGTTCTTCGTGCTGCCGGAATTGCTGCCGAAGGCGGCCGGCCTGTGGCTCAAGCAATTGCCGAACGCGCCGTTCTGGACCGCGTCGATCGGCATCGGCTTCTTCATGTCGGCGCGCGTGGCGGTGCAGTTGCAGGCCGGCATCTCCTCGCTGCCGCGCGGGCAGAAGATGGCCGCGACCGCGCTCGGGCTGACCACGGTGCAGGGCTATCGCTACATCCTGCTGCCGATGGCGTTCCGCATCATCCTGCCGCCGCTGACCTCCGAGTTCCTCAACACCATCAAGAACACCGCGGTTGCCATCACGATCGGCCTGCTGGAGCTGACCGGTGAGGCGCGCTCGATGCAGGAATTCTCGTTCCAGGTGTTCGAGGCCTTCACGGCCGCGACCGTCCTCTATCTCCTCGTCAACGCCGTCGTCGTGACCGCGATGCGCTTCCTCGAGCGCTGGGTCGCGATCCCCGGCTACATCACGGGGAAATAAGCGATGCTCGCCAATTTCGATTTCGACGTCATCCGCCGCGCGCTGCCCTATCTGTTCTACGAGGGCATGACGTTCACGCTGATGCTGACGGGGCTCGCGGCCCTCGGCGGCCTCGTGTTCGGCACCGCGATCGCGCTGATGCGGCTGTCCGGCTACAAGACGCTCGGGCGCATCGCCGGCGTCTATGTCGACTTCATGCGCTCGCTGCCGCTGGTGCTGGTGATCTTCTGGTTCTACTTCCTGGTGCCCTATATCGGACAGTGGCTGACCGGGGCGTCGCGCCCCATCAGCGTCGGCGCGTTTGCCTCCTCGCTCATCACCTTCATCATGTTCGAGGCCGCTTACTTCTCCGAGATCATGCGCGCCGGCATCCAGTCGATCTCGCGCGGGCAGCCGGCCGCTGCCAGCGCGCTCGGCCTGACCTACGCCCAGACCATGCGTTACGTCGTGCTGCCGCAGGCGTTCCGCAACATGTTGCCTGTGCTGATCACACAGACCATCGTGCTGTTCCAGGACACCTCGCTGGTCTACGTGCTGTCGATCACGGATTTCCTCGGTGCCGCCAGCAAGGTCGCGCAACGCGACGGCCGTCTGGTCGAAATGTATCTGTTTGCCGCCGTCGTCTACTTCACCATTTCCTGTATCGCGTCCTTCGGCGTCCGCCGCCTCCAGGCGCGCATCGCCATCATCCGCTAGGTGTGATGTGGAATTGACATCCCAACGAACGGTGCCCCTTCACCTCTCCCACAGGGAGAGGTCGGATCGCGTCGGCGATCCGGGTGAGGGGCTTCGCTCCAACGATAGACCTGAACCCCTCACCCGGCGCTCCGCGCCGACCTCTCCCCTCGGGAGAGGTGACCGAGTCTGCCGCAGGACTTGAGAGACACATGATCGAAATCAGCCACGTCAACAAATGGTACAGCCCGACCTTCCAGGTGCTGACCGACTGCACCACAAGCGTCACCAAGGGTGAGGTCGTCGTGGTCTGCGGCCCCTCGGGCTCGGGCAAGTCGACCCTGATCAAATGCGTCAACGCGCTGGAGCCGTTCCAGAGCGGCGACATCAGCGTCGATGGCACCAAGGTCAACGATCCCAAGACCAATCTGCCGAAGCTGCGCTCGCGCGTCGGCATGGTGTTCCAGCATTTTGAACTTTTCCCGCACCTCAAGATCATCGACAATCTTTGCCTCGCCCAGCAGAAAGTGCTGGGGCGGTCGTCCGACAAGGCGGTGACGAAGGGCATGACGCTGCTGGAGCGTGTCGGCCTGAAGGAACAGGCGCAGAAATTTCCGGCACAGCTTTCCGGTGGCCAGCAGCAGCGTGTCGCCATCGCGCGCGCGCTCGCCATGGATCCGATCGTGATGCTGTTCGACGAGCCGACTTCGGCGCTCGACCCCGAGATGGTCAGCGAGGTGCTCGACGTCATGGTCGACCTCGCCCATGAGGGCATGACCATGATGGTGGTGACCCACGAAATGGGCTTTGCCCGCAAGGTCGCCAACCGCGTCATCTTCATGGACCGCGGCGAGATCGTCGAGGACGCCCCGAAGGACGATTTCTTCGGCAAGCCGCGCAGCGACCGTGCGCAGAAGTTCTTGTCGAAGATTCTATCCCACTAACTGGTCGTCATCCCGGGGCGCGCTTTGCGAATGCCCCGGAATGACGAAACGAGGGGTGATCGGCGCCCCCATTTCGCGTATAAGCGCCCCAAATCCCCTTTACTGCCAGGAGACCCGCCTTGGATTCGATCGCCTACGTCAACGGCTCATTCGTCCCGCTCGCGGAGGCGAAAATCTCGGTGCTCGATCGCGGCTTCCTGTTCGCCGACGGCATCTATGAGGTCTCCGCCGTGCTCGACGGCAAGCTGATCGACAACGCCTCGCATCTGGCGCGGTTGGAGCGTTCGGTCGGGGAGATCAAGCTGAAATTGCCGGAGACGGTTGAGCGCCTCACCGAGATCCAGAAGGAGTTGATCGCCCGCAACAAGCTGGTGAGCGGCCTCGTCTATCTCCAGGTCACGCGCGGCGCCGACAAGGGCCGCGACTTCCCGTTTCCCAAGGCCGACGTGAAATCGAGCCTGGTGATGTTCACTTCGGTGAAGGACATCATCAACGCTCCGGTCGCAAAGACCGGCATCAACGTCATCACGGTGCCCGACATCCGCTGGGAACGGCGCGACATCAAGAGCGTGGCGCTGCTGGCGCAGGTGCTGGCGAAGCAGGCCGCGGCCGAAGTCGGCGCCGGCGAAGCCTGGATGTTGCAGGATGGCTATGTCACCGAGGGCGGCTCGTCCACGGCATTCATCCTGACCAAGGACGACGTCATCGTCACCCGACAGAATTCGAACGCGATCCTGCCCGGCTGCACCCGCAAGGCGGTGATCGCGCTTGCGGAGGAGCGCCAGCTCCGCGTCGAGGAGCGTTCCTTCACGGTCGCCGAGGCGCTCGCCGCCAAGGAGGCCTTCATCACCTCGGCCTCGTCGTTCGTGCAGCCGGTGATCGCCGTCGACGGCAAGACGATCGGCGACGGCAAGCCCGGGCCGATGGCGACGCGCCTGCGCGAGATCTATGTCGAGTTCGCCAAGGCGACCGCGGTCTAAGCCACACCCGTCACTGTCATCGCCCGGCTTGACCGGGCGATCCAGTACTCCGAGACGGCGGTGGTTGAACAGATGGGCCGCGGCGTACTGGATGCCCCGCCTTCGCGGGGCATGACAGTTGAATGAGTGGAAGCGGGGATGCGTCCGTCACGGCGCCGTGGCCTACGCCACCGACGCCTTCACCTTCACCGGATGCACCGCGCGGAACGCGATCGCCAGCCTGTTCCAGGCGTTGATGGCGCCGATCAGCGCGGTCAGGTTCACTGTCTCCGCATCGGAGAACTGCGCGCGGACCTCTTCATAGACATTATCGGGTGCACGCGTCTCGGAGATCAGCGTCACCGACTCGGTCCAGGCAAGCGCGGCACGCTCGCGGTCGGTATAGAGCGGAGATTCGCGCCAGGCGTTGAGCAGATAGATGCGCTGCTCGGTCTCGCCGCGCTTGCGCGCGTCCTCGGTGTGCATGTTGATGCAGAAAGCGCAGCCGTTGATCTGCGAAGCCCGGATCTTGACGAGCTCGATCAGCGATTTTTCCAGACCCGTCGACTGGATCTGCTCTTCCAGCGCCATCAGCGCCTTCATGGTGTCGGGGGCGGCCTGGTAGAAGTTCATGCGGGGTTTCATGGTGGTTCTCCTTTCGCTGGGTGAGAGATCAGTGGGCTCCCCCGGCCGAGACATGGCCGGGCTTCGTCAGGAAGAGGGACGCGATGAAGGCGACGATCAGCGCGATGCCGAGCAGATAGAAGGTGTCGCTGAACGCGAAAATGTAAGCCTGCTTCTGCACGACATGGCCGATCGCGACATAGGCGCGATGCGCGGCATCGGCACGGTCGAGCAAGCCGTGATTGATGAAATATTGCGTGAGCTGTTCGAGCCGCGTGCGGGTGGCCTGCTCGAAGACCGAGACCGACTGCGTCAAAACGTTGGAGTGATACTGCTCGCGCTTGGTCAGCACGGTCTGCAGCAGCGCGATGCCGACGGCGCCGCCGAGATTGCGCATCATGTTGAAAAGGCCGGAAGCCGAACCGGCATTCTCCGCCTCGATGCCTGCGGTCGCCACCGCCGAGAGCGGCGCCATCACCAGCGCCTGGCCGATGGCGCGGACGATGTTGGGCCACAACAGCTGAGCGGCGGCGTAGTCGTTGGTCATAGAGATGTTCATGAAGTTGGAGACGGCGAACAGGATGAAGCCGATGCCGATGATGATCCGCGCGTCGAACTTCTGCATCAGGCGCGGCACCAGCGGGATCAGCACCAGCTGCGGCAGTCCGGTCCAGGCCAGCACCATGCCGATCTGCTCGGAATTGTAGCCCTGAATCCGCGACAGATATTGCGGCAGGATGAATACCGAACCATACAACGCGACGCCGAGCAGAAAGTTCGCGAGCATTCCGAACCCGAAATTGCGGCGGACCAGCAGGCGCAGGTTCAACAGCGGCTTCTTCACGGTCAGCTCGATGATCAGGAACGCGGTGAGCGCCACGGCCGCGATCACGCTGAGCTTGACGATGAAGGGCGAGCCGAACCAGTCGTCCTTGTTGCCTTCCTCCAGCACGGTCTGGAGCGCGGAGAGGCCGATCGCCATGGTGATGATGCCGGCCCAATCGCCGTCTGCGAGCAGCGACAGCTTCATCGGCTTGGCGTCGAGCGCGTACCAGAGCATGCCGACCATGATCGCACCGGGCGCGAGGTTGACGTAGAAGATGTACTGCCAGCCCAAATTCTCGGTGAGGTAGCCGCCGATGGTCGGGCCGATCGCCGGCGCAAACGTCGCCGACAAGGCGAACAGCGCAAGGCCGACCGGCTGCTTTGCACGCGGCAGCAGCGTGATGATCAGCGTGAACGCCATCGGGATCAGCACGCCGCCGGTAAATCCCTGCACGGCGCGCAGCACGATCATCTGCGGCAGATCTTGCGCCAGCGCGCAGGCCGCGGACAGAGCCAGGAACAGGATCGCATTGGTGAGCAGATAGATCCGGATCGAGAATACCTGGGCGAGCCAGCCCGACAGCGGGATCACCACGATCTCGGCGATCAGATAAGAGGTCGAGATCCAGCCGCCGTCATCGATGCCGGCGCCGATTGCGCCCTGGATGTCGGCGAGCGAGGCGTTGACGATCTGGATGTTCAACACCGCCATGAACGCGCCGAGCGTCGCACCGATCACGGCGATCCAGGTTTTTGCAGAAACCGCCGGCGTGGCGGGAGCAGCTTGTGGCGCGGGGATGTCGGCAGCGGAAGCGGCGTTGAGGGTTGGTTGGAGCGTGCTCATGGAAGCCTCGTCTCTAATGTGGAGACAGGATGCATTGGACGGTTCGTTTCGATAATCGGGGGAATCTGGGAAGGATCATCAGGCGGGAGTTGATAATCCCGCCGCGATCCTCCGCGACATCAGCCTCCGTTCGGATGCGGTGCGTTGTCGGCGACGCGCTTGATGCTCTCGCGCTCGGCCACCACCGCCGCCTTGGTGTCGACCGTCGGCACCGCCGACATGCCGGGCCGCAGCAGACCCGTGAGGCTATGATCGTCGAGCATGATCTTCACCGGCACGCGCTGCACGATCTTGGTGAAATTGCCAGTCGCATTGTCGGGAGGCAACAGCGCGAATTCAAGCCCGCTGGCCGGCGAAAGGCTGTCGACATGGCCGTGCAGCGTGCGATTGCGAAAACTGTCGACGATCAGTTCGACCGGTTGCCCCGCGCGCACATGCGTGAGCTGGGTCTCCTTGAAATTCGCGACCACATAGACGGCGTCGAGTGGAACCACGGCCATCAATTGCGTGCCGGCCTGCACGTACTGGCCGACCCGCAAGGATCGGGCGCCGACCGTGCCGTCAACCGGCGCCGTGATCTCGGTATAGGACAGGTTCAGCTCGGCCTGGTCGGCGACCGCGCGGGCGCGGTCGAGCTGCGCAGAAGCCTGCGCCCGCTGCGTGGTGAGCACGTCGACCTTGCGCTGCGCGGCCAGAAGGCCAGATTTGGCGTGCTGCAATTGCGCGTCGCTGGCGCGCAGCGCCGCATCGGTCTGCTGCGCGCGCTGGATCGTGCCGGAACCCGACTTCATGAGGTCGTCGTAGCGGGCGCGTTCTTCCTGCGCAAATTTCAGATTGGCATCGGCGGCGGAGACGTCAGCGGTGCTCTGCGCTATAATAGGCTGTTGCAGCTCGAGCTGGGCATCGAGGTTGCGCACCGACGCTTCCGCGGCGGCGACGTCCGCGCGGGCCTGGCCGAGCGCGGCCTTGAAATCGCGGTCGTCGATCCTGGCCAGCACCTGGCCGGCCCTGACCTTTTCGTTGTCGCCGACCAGCACCTTCGCGATGTAGCCCGAGACCTTCGGGGCGATGATGGTGGAATCCGCCTTCACATAGGCGTCATCGGTGGATTCCAGGTAGCGGCCCGTGGTCAGGTAATTATAGCCAAAGTCGCCGGCAGCAGCGATGCCGAGGACCAGCGCCAGCGCGAGGGCGGCCCGCTTGATCGCCTGCCGGGACGGCTTCAAGCTGATTTTGTCAGTGGTTTCAGTGATATAAGTCGCGTTCGACATGACATCCTCCGGCTTTGGCAGACGTCCCGTTCCGAAGGGGCGCTGTTGTCTGCGTGGAAGATGCGCTGTCCCGGCGCTTGTGATAATCCGCCAAAAAGCAAAATGATTGTCCACCCATGCTGCATAATCCGAGGCGCTCATGGACCGGCTGACCAGCCTGACCGCTTTCGTCCGGGTCGTTGACACCGGCGGGTTCTCCGCCGCGGCCCGCAAGCTCGAGATGTCCACGACCATGGTGAGCAATCACATCCAGGCGCTGGAGGAGCGGCTCGGTGCACGGCTGCTCAACCGCACCACCCGCAAGGTCAGCGTCACCGAGATCGGCAAGGCCTATTACGACCGCTGCGTCCAGATCCTCTCCGACATCGAGCAGGCCGACGACATTGCCGGCGCCTTGCAGTCGGTGCCGCGGGGCACGCTGCGGATTCATTCCGCCACCCACATGGTGCCGTTCGTGGCGGGCGTCGTGGCAAAGCTGCTGTCGACCTATCCGGAGGTGAAGGTCGACTTACGCATGGGCGAAGCCAATGTCGATCTGATCGAGGAGGGCTACGACGTTGCTCTGCGCATGACGCCGCCGCCGGATTCCAGCCTGATCGTCCGCAGCCTCGCCACCTGGCGCCATGTGCTGTGCTGCTCGCACGACTATCTCGAAAGGCATGGAAAGGTGCAGCAGCTCGCCGAGCTCACCGAGCACAATTGCGGCCGCCACCTCAACTATCCCTTCGGCGACGAATGGCGCTTCTTCGACCGCAAGGGCGCGCCGGCTTCCGTGCGCATCTCGGGCAGCCTCGTCACCAACAGCGGCGAGGCGCTGCGGCGGATGGTGATCGAGGGCGCCGGCATCGGCCTGCTCGCGGGATTTTTGGTGAGCGACGATCTGGATGCGGGGCGGCTCGTGCGCCTCTTGCCGGAATATCGTCCGGTCGAGATGTCGATGAACGCGGTCTATCCGCATCGTCACCATCTGTCGGCGAAGGTGCGCACCTTCATCGACATGCTGGTGCATCACAGCGCCGAGCAGCAGAAGCTGATCAATCCGTATTCGTGAAGCCCGGCCGTTGCGTCAACCGGTGGCGCGCAGCTTTGCTGGCGAAGACGCTGCAAGCTTGGCGAGCGACCGCTCGACCTCAGCCTTCACCTTTGCGATGGCGATGTCCTTCACCGGCCCGTAGCCGCGGATCTCCATCGGCGCCTTGGCGATGGCGACGAGATCGGGAAGATGGGCTGTGTCGACCTGATCAAGCATTTGCGCGACGACGCCCTCATACCAGGCAATCAGCTCTCGCTCAGTCCGCCGCTCGGCGGTGTAGCCGAACGGATCAAACGCTGTCCCGCGCAGCACTTTCAGCCGCGCCAGCATCGCGAGCGGCATCTGGATCCACTGACCGAAGGCGCGCTTGCGCGGGCGGCCGCGTGCGTCGCGGCCGGACGGCAGAAACGGCGGCGCGAGATGGTACTGCACGCTGAATCCATCCTCGAACTCGCGCCTCAGCTCGTCGAGGAAGCCGCTTCTCATATGCAGGCGTGCCACCTCATATTCGTCCTTGTAGGCCATCAGCTTGAACAGGGCGCGCGCGACAGCCTCGGTCAGCGCCTCGCTATCGCGCCCGGCTTCGGCCTCGCGGACTTGCGCCACAAGTGCGCGGTAGCGCGCGGCATAGGCGTCGTCCTGATAATCCCTGAGGAAATCGGCGCGCCTGAGGATGAGCTGATCGAGCGTCTCGGCTTTGGACGCTCCGTTTGCTTTCGGCAGGAAGTCGGGATCGGCGGCAGCGACCCGGCCCCACGCGAAAGCCTGCTTGTTGCGGTCGATCGCGACACCGTTGAGCTCGATCGCGCGCAGCAGCGCCGATAGCGAGAGCGGCACCAGCCCGCGCTGCCAGGCAAATCCGAGCATGATGATATTGGCATAGACGGCATCGCCAAGCAGCCGCTCGGCCAGCGCGTTCGCGTCGATGCTGTCGAGATTGTCGTTGCCGACGACTTGGCGGATCGCACGCAGGCGCGCGGGCGAGGCGAGGTCGGCATCGCGGAAGCGGACTACGTCGCCGGTCGGCATCTCCGCGGTGTTGATCGCAGCGCGCGTGCCGCGGCGATAGGTGCCGGATGCCTTCGGCGAGGAACTGACCACGAGGTCACAGCCGATCAGCGCATCGGCTGCGCCCTGGTCGATACGGACCTGATGCAGCGCGTCGGGCGACGGGGCAAGACGGATGTAGCTCAGCACGGGTCCGAATTTCTGCGCAAAGCCGGTAAAATCGAGCACCGAGACACCGCGACGTTCCAGATGCGCGGCCATGCCGATCAGTGCGCCGACCGTGATCACGCCGGTGCCGCCGACGCCGGTCACGAGCAGGTCGTAGGGACGATCGAGCGTCGCGGGGGCGGGGACGGCAAGCGTCGCGGCACGGCCGATCGCATCAATCCGGCTGGCGCTCTTCTTCCGTCGCGTCGCGCCTTCGACGGTAACGAAGCTCGGGCAGAAGCCGTTGAGACAGGAAAAGTCCTTGTTGCAGGCGGACAGGTTGATCTGGCGCTTGCGGCCAAACGGCGTTTCCTTGGGCTCGACGCTCAGGCAGTTGGATTCGACCGAGCAGTCGCCGCAGCCTTCACAGACGAGATCGTTGATGTAAGCAAAGCGCTTGGGATCGGCCATCTGTCCACGCTTGCGCCGGCGCCGCTTCTCGGTGGCGCAGGTCTGCTGGTAGATCAGAACCGAGACGCCTGAGACGTCCCGCAGCTCGCGCTGCACGGCGTCCAGCTCCTCGCGCGGATGAATAGTGACCCCACCGGGGAGATCCGCCGGCGAGAATTGCGCGGGCTCGTCCGATACCAGCGCGATGCGGGCCACGCCTTCGGCGCGGACGCTGTGTGCGATGGCATGCACGCTGACGGGGCCGTCGACCGGTTGGCCGCCGGTCATGGCGACGGCGTCGTTGAACAGGATCTTGTAGGTGATATTGGCTTTGGCGGCGATCGCCTGACGGATCGCCATCGAGCCGGAGTGGTAGTAGGTACCTTCGCCAAGGTTCTGGAAGATGTGTTTGTTGCCGGTGAACCGCGAGGAGGCGGCCCAATTCACGCCTTCGCCGCCCATCTGGATCAGCGATGAAGTTTCGCGGTCCATCCAGCTCGCCATGAAGTGGCAGCCGATGCCGGCCAGGGCCTTCGATCCCTCAGGCACTTTCGTTGATGTGTTGTGCGGACAGCCCGAACAGAAATAGGGCGTCCGCGTCGCGCCCAGGACGTTGATCGTGCGCGCGGCTTCCGGCAGAAGCGCAGCGGCGCGCGCTGCGAGATTGAGGCCCGGAAACATCGGATCGAGCCGGCGCACGAGAACGTCGGCGAGTGCTCGCGGTGACAATTCGCCGGTCCAGGAAATCAGCCGTGCCCCGGTTTCGTCGTGCTTGCCGACCATGCGCTCCGGCTTGCTGCCGGGGTAATCGTAAAAATATTCCTTGAACTGGCTCTCGATGATGCCGCGCTTTTCCTCGACCACGAGGATCTCGCGCTTGCCTTTCACAAAATCCATGGCGTCGTGCAGCGCCAGCGGCCAGACCATGCCGACCTTGTAGATGTCGATGCCGATGCTGCGGCAGGCGGCCTCGTCGAGGCCCATCAGCCGCAGCGCCTCCATCAGGTCCAGATGCGCCTTGCCCGTGGTGACGATGCCGTAGGTGGCGTTTGGAATGTCGTAGATGTGGCGATCGATCGGGTTGGCCTTGGCAAAAGCGTAGACCGCGTGCTTCTTCGCCTCCAGCCGCTCCTCGATCTGCGGGCCCGGCAGATCGGGCCAGCGATAATGCAGCCCGCCGGGCGGCGGCGTGAAGTCGGGCGTACGGAAGAGTCGCGATGGGCGCAGCACGACGGAGGCGCCCGACTCCACGATCTCGGAGATCGCCTTGAAGCCGACCCACATGCCGGAGAAGCGGCTCAGCGCGTAACCATATTCGCCGAATTCAAGATATTCGTCGACGCTTGCGGGGTGCAGCGTCGGCATGAACCAACTCATGAAGGCGACGTCGGACTGGTGCGGCATCGAGGACGACACGCAGCCATGGTCGTCGCCGGCGACCACCAGCACGCCGCCTTGCGGCGAGGAGCCATAGGCGTTGCCGTGCTTGAGCGCGTCGCCGGAACGATCGACGCCGGGGCCTTTGCCGTACCATAGCCCGAACACGCCATCGACCTCGCGCTCTCCTTGCGTCTGCACCTGCTGCGAGCCGAACACCGCGGTAGCCGCGAGGTCCTCGTTGACAGCGGGGAGGAATTCGATGCGGTCGCGCTTGAGGCGTTCCTGGATGCGCCAGAGCTCGAGATCGATGCCGCCAAGCGGCGAGCCGCGATAGCCGGAGATGAAGCCGGCGGTGTTGAGCCCAGCCGCCCGATCACGCCGCACCTGATCGAGCGCGATGCGGACGATGGCCTGCGTGCCGGTGAGGAAGACGCGACCCTCCTGGCGCTCGTAGCGGTCGGAGAGTTCGTAGGCGTCGAGTGACGGAATGGCGTCCATGATGGACCTCGCGCGGCATCCTGCCGATGGCGAAGGTTAGGCCTGGGACGCTGGTAGGTCTTACCTAATTATCCCGCCGTGACCCAATAAAACGGTAGATTTTTGCAAGAACGATCGAAGTTTGGTAGGTTTAATCGACTGGAGGGCTCTCGATGATCGAAGACCATGACACGCTGATTCTTGCCCATCTCCAGAAAGACGGTCGCGCCACCAACCAGCAACTCGCCGATGAGGTCGGCATGTCGACCTCGGCCTGCTGGCGCCGGGTGCGCGCGCTCGAGGACAGCGGCGTCATCCGCGGCTATGCGGCCCTTGTCGCGCGCGAGCAGGCGGGATTTGCGATGTCGGCCATTCTCCATGTTTCACTGGAGCGGCACGACGCCAAATTCGTCGACGAGTTCGTCTCGCGCGTCACCACCCGCCGCGAGGTTCTGGAGTGCTTTGCGACCACGGGCGATGCCGATTACCATTTGCGCGTCGTCGTGCAGGACATGGCGGCCTACAACCGCTTCCTCGACGAGTTCATGTTCCGCATCCCCGGCATCCGCTATGTCCGCAGCAATGTGGTGCTGAAGGAGATCAAGACCAGCGTGGCGCTGCCGTTTTGAAGAAGTGCCGTAGGTAGGTTAGCCGAGCAGATGCGCGACGCGCGTCTGCTCGGCGTAACCCACCGCTTCTGTTTCCACGGAGATACACAGTGGTGGGTTACGCTTCGCTAACCCACCCTACGGCACCGGTACCTACCTCTGCTCCCGCACAAACCTGTTCCGCAGCGTCCCGACGCCGGTGATCTCGATCTCCACGACATCGCCGTGCTTGATGTCGGGCGACGCACCGTCGGTGCCCATCCACATCACGTCGCCCGGCCACAGCGTGAAATACTTCGTCAGCTCGACCAGGAACGGCACCACACCAAAGATCATGTCGCGGGTCGCGAAGCGGTTGGTCTCCTTGCCGTTGACGCGGACGATGGTCTCCATTTTCGCGATGTCGGCCTCGGTCTCGATCCACGGGCCCATCGGCTTGAACGTGTCGGCATTCTTCGAGCGCCATAAGCCGCGATCGGCCTTCTGCCATGACCGCTCGCTGACGTCGTTGCCGATGGTGTAGCCGAACACGCAATCCATCGCGTTCTGTTCGGTCAGATGCTTCGCCTTCTTGCCGATGACGACCACGAGCTCGCCCTCGTAATGGATATTCTCCGTCGCAAAGGACGGAATCACGACATCCTCGTCATGCGCGATCAGCGCATTCTGGGCGCGGTAGCCGATCTCGGGCCTGTCGGGCACGGCCGGCACCGTGCCGGCCTTGTCGGCGGCTTCCTTGAGGTGTTTCAGGTAATTCAGGCCGACGCAATAGAAGGTGCGCGGGATCAGCGGCAGCTCGATCTTCACTTGCGCCAGCGGATGCGTGCGCGACGTGCGCTGCCATTCGCCGAACGGATCTCCGTCGACCGCGATCACCTGGTCGCCGTCCATGATTCCCCAGGAGGTCTTGCCGGAGGCGGTGAATTTCAGCCAGCGCATATTGTGTCCTCGTCGTTATTCCGCAGCATCACGCGGCTGCACCTTCCACGCGCCGGCGGCGGGCCGCTTCAAGCCGAGATTCTCCCGCAGCGTCTTGCCGCGATAGTCCTTCTGGAACAGGCCGCGCCGCTGCAATTCCGGCACCACATGCTGCACGAAATCGGCATAGGAGCCTGGCACGTAAGTGGCCGCGATGACAAAGCCATCGCAGCCGCGCTCGACGAACATCTCTTCAAGCTTGTCCGCGATCTCCCTGGGACCGCCGACCATGGCGTCATGCACCTGGCCGCGGCCGGAGAAGGTGACGAAGTCGCGCGCGCTCGGATTGCTCTTGCCAGAGGTCTTCAGCACGCCGTCGCGGATGCCCAGGATGCCCTGCATGCTCTTGAGGTCATCCGTCGTCAGGGGCGCGTCGAGATCCTTCGAGGCGAAGTCGTAATTGAGCGCTTCCGATAGCAGCGACAGCGCGTCGATCTCGAGCGGCAACTTGTTGATCAGCGCCATCTTGTCCTCGGCTTCCGCCCTGGTCGCGGCGCAGACCGGCGTGGTCAGATTGCAGAGGAACATCTGATCCGGATCGCGTCCGGCCTTCGCGGCTTCGTTGCGCACGGCGGCATAGCCATCCTTGGCGCCCTGGAGATTGCGCGCGGCCGTAAAAATCACCTCGCCCCATCGGCCGGCAAAACGCTGGCCGCGGCCGGATGCGCCAGCCTGGATGATGACCGGATGGCCCTGCTGCGAGCGCGGCACGGTGAAAGGTCCGCGCGACTTGAATGCCGGTCCCTTGTGGTCGAGCCGCTTCACCTTGCTCGGATCGGCAAAGCGGCCGCTGGTCTTGTCCATGATCAGCGCGCCGTCTTCCCAGGTGTCCCAATGGCCGAGCACCACCTCCATGAACTCGTCGGCCTTGTCGTAGCGGGAATCATGCTCGGGATGGGAGTCGCGTCCCATGTTCAGTGCTTCGCCGTCGTTGAGCGAGGTCACGACGTTCCAGCCCGCGCGCCCGCCCGACATCAGATCGAGCGTGGCAAAGCGGCGGGCGACATCGAATGGCTCGTAGTAAGTCGTTGAGCAGGTCGCGCCCAAGCCGAGCTTGTCGGTCACCATGCCCATCGTGGTCAGCACGATCAGCGGATCCATCTTCACGCAACGGATGCCGTATTCGACGGTGTGGGCGTGATCATTGCCGTAGCGGTCCGGCATGGCGAGACGATCGTCGAAGAAAGCCATGTGGAATTTGCCGGCTTCGAGAATTTTCGCGATCTCCTGGTAATAATCCGCCGACATTGAATCGCTGCGCGAGTCCGGATGCCGCCACGAGCTCGGCAAGTTCGTGCAGTTCTGCGCCTGAAGGAAGCCGACCAGGACCATCTGCCTGAACATGCTGCTGTTCTCCGGATTGTGTCAGGATAGATCGAGGACGGTGTCGAGCCTGTAGTCGCGCGCCAGCGCGCGTAGCTTCTCCCAGGTCGCGTCTTCGACCGCGATGCCGTCGCGCCATCGCTGATGCTCGCGCAAACCCTCGAGCTCGCCGGGATAATAGACGCCCTTGCTGCCCTCGGACGGCGGCGTCGATTTCAGATAGCGCGCGAACTCCGCAACTTCGCGCTTGAACTCCTGCAGCGGGCGGAATGCGGCGACGTTGAACACCGCCATGAAGCATCCGTCATTGTGCCGTCCCGTCGGTTCGACGCCGAAGCCGAGCCCCGTGAGAAGGCCGCATAGCACCTCGACCATCGCGGCGAGACCGCTGCCCTTGTAACCCTCCGTGCCGCCGAGCGGCAGCAGCGCGCCGCCCTTGCGATACTGCGTGGGATCGGTGGTGTGCCGGCCCTCGGCATCGATGATCCATCCCGTGGGGATCTCCTCGCCGCGGGCGACGGCGAGCTGGATCTTGCCGGCCGCGACCGCCGACGTCGCCATGTCCAGGTAGAACGGCGCCTCGAGATCGGACGGCACGGCGATCGAGATCGGGTTGGTGCCAAGCCGCGCTTCCTTGCCACCGAACGGCGCGACGTGTTTTGGCGAGCGGCCTGAATCGGCAGTCGCGATCCCGATCATGCCCTCGCGCATCGCCATCAGCGGATAGGCGGCGAGGCGGCCGACATGGCTTTGCCGGAACACGGTGCAGGCGGCGACATTCGCGGTCTTCGCCTTTTCGATCGTCAGCGCCATCGCCTTGGCGTTGACGTGAAAGCCGAAGCCCCAGTGTCCGTCGATCACGGTCGTGGTCGGCGATTCCTGGACGATGGTCCAGGCCGCACCGGGGACGATGTGCCCGGCCTTGATGCGGTCGATATAGGTGGGAACCGCGATCACGCCGTGCGAATCGTGACCGGCGAGATTGGCGTTGACGCAGCCGACGGCAACGGCATCGGCCTCTTCCTCGGAGGCGCCGGCGGCACGGAGCAGCGCAGCGCTGACGCGCGTGAGGCGGTCGGCCCTAACGATCGGCATGGCGTTCCCTCGGCTTTCGTGCCCTTCACGGGCTGCTCGTTGGAGGCCATCGTCTCAAAGCCCGAGTGCGATATCAATCTCCCGTAAACCAATACAGGGCTGCAAATTCGTAAACAGAGCGCGCCTTTCGTCGAAGCTTTCCTCCCGCGGGGCGGTATTCCCGGAAGTTTTCTAGCCGTCATTCGTTGCTCGTTCACTCTGATTGGCGGTTTCCCCGCCGCAATAACGACCACTTAGGCGATGTCAGTTCATAAAGTACCCGGGATAAATCGGCAGAAATGCCCGGGAGTTGAGATCGTGCCGACGTCACTCGCGCGCACTTTTGCGGCGCTGAGCGCCATTAATGAAGCGATCCTCTACGCGAAATCGCCGGACGCGCTGTACCAGATGGTCTGCGACGCCGGGTTTTCGAGCGGGGACTTCATGGCCGTCGCCGTGTTCCTGGTGGAGCCGGAGGGCCAGCACTTGCGCTTCGCTGCCGGGCGTGGCGACGACGTCGCGCGCCTGCGCGCGATCAAGATCACCACCGAAGCCGGCGCACCCGAGGGCTTGGGCGTCGGCGGTGAAGCGTTTCGCAGCCGGAAGCTCTGCATCAGCAACGACTATTTGAACGATCCGCGCTCGCTGGCATGGCGTGAGGGCGCGGCCAGAGCGAATATCGGTGCCGCAGCGGCACTCCCGCTTCTGTGTAACGGCACAAGTATCGGCGTGCTGTTCGTGACCCGCAGCGAGGCCGGCTCGCTGAGCGACGAGATGGTCTCGCTGTTCGAGCGTATGTCGGCCAACATTTCCTATGCGCTGGAGAATTTTTCGCGCGAGACCGCGCGGCAGAATAGCGAGCGGGCGACGCGGCGGCTCAACCGGATGTTCAGTGCGCTCAGTGCGACCAATGAAGCCATCCTGCGCGCCAAGACAGAGCAGGAGCTGTATCAGCTCGTCTGCGACGCCTCGGTGCATGGCGGAAAATCGATCGCAACCTTCGTCCTGCTGAAGGAACAGGACTCCCATTGGCTGAAGCCCGTCGCGGGCACCGGCGAGAATCTGGAGATTGTGGCGCGGACCCATTACTCCGCAGATGCCGAGAATCCCTACGGGCGCGGCATTTCCGGCGAGGTGTTTCGAACACAGAAACCCATCATCGAGCGCGATCTCGCGCGCCGCACCAAGGGGACGCCGTGGGAGCAGTCCAATATCAATACCGGCGTCGCGGCGCTAGTCGCCGCGCCGCTGGTCAAGCACGGCCGAAGCATCGGCGTCATTCTGTCGTTCCTCAGCCAGTCCTGGGCCAGGGACGAGGAAGTCGTCGGATTGATGCTGCGCATCGCCGAGAACGTCTGCTTCGCGGTCGACAATTTCGACCGTGAGGCCGAGAAGGCGCGGATCGCCGAGGAGGAGGAGCGCCTCGCGCGCATGTATGCGGCGCTGAGTGCGACCAACGAGGCGATCCTGCGCGCCCACTCGCGGGCCGAGCTGTTCGACCTCGTTTGTGAAGCGACTGCAAAGGGCGCGAAATTCACCTCGGCCGCCATAGCGCTGGTCGATCACCAGGCCGAGCTGCTCCGCGTTGCCGCCTGCTATGGTCCGAACGCGGATACGGTTCGCGGCTTCAAATTTTCGACCTCCGATCAGGTGCCCGAGGGGCGCGGGCTGACCGGAACGGCCTTCCGCACGCGCCAGCCCTGCATCAGCAATGATGTGCTGTCCGACGACCGGATCAAGCCCTGGGCGGACAATGCCCGCCGCACCGGCATCGGATCCGCCGCGGCGTTGCCGCTGTTCAACGGCGACCGCATCGAGGGCGTATTCGTGTTCAATTCGCCGGAGTGTGGCACGTTCACGCCGGAGTTTGTCGAGCTGCTGCAGCGGCTGCAGGCCAATGTCGCCTTCGCGCTCGAGAATTTCGATCGTGAGAACGAGAAGGCGAAAGCCGACAAGCAGCGCAATCGCCTCACCAGCATGTTCGAGGCGCTGAGTACCACCAACGAAGCGATCATGCGCGCGAAGACACGCGAAGAGCTGTTCGAGGTGGTGTGCCAGGCGGCCGTGCTGGGCGATGTGTTCGCCTCGACGACGATCGGAATCCTCGACGAGACGCGCGAACTCGTTCGCGTCGTCGCGGTCAAGGGACGCCTTCACGAGCGAATGGCCGGGCGCACGTGTTGCGTGTCGCCGGGGCATCCCGAGGGGGAGGGGATGATCGGGACTTCGCTGCGAACCCGCCGGCCCAGCGTCATCAACGATTATCTGAATGACCCGCGATCGACCCACTGGCATGAGAGGGCGAAAGAGGATGGGACGCGCGCGGCAGCCAGCTTTCCGCTGCTCCGTGCCGGCGTTGAACCGATCGGAATTCTGCTGTTTCTCGCGCCCGAAGAGAATACGTTCACCCCGGACCTGGTCGAGCTGCTTGGGCGCCTGGCGGAAAATGTCTCCTTTGCGCTCGACAACTTCAATCGCGCCGAAGAAAAGGCCCGCACCGAGGCGCAGAAGGAACGCCTGACGCGCATGTTCGCGGCGCTGAGCGCCACCAATGAAGCGATCGTGCGCGCCAAGTCCCGCACCGAGCTGTTCGAGCTCGTCTGCCAGGCCGCCTCCGCCGGCGGCAAGTTCACCTCGACGACCATTGCGCTCGCCAGCGCCGACAGCGATCAGCTCGCGATCGTCGCGACCGCGGGGCCGTCCGCCGACACCACCCGCAACGTCCGTCTCTCCATCGACGCCGGCCGGCCCGAAGGCCGTGGCATGAGCGGAACGGCGTTCCGCACGCGCCAGCCTTGCATCAGCAACGACTATGTCAACGACAGTCGTGTCAGCGCCTTCCATGCCGTCGTCCGGGCCGACGGCGCGCGCTCCGGCGCGGCATTCCCGCTGATCACGCACGACAAGGCGGTCGGCGTCATGATCTACATGTCGACGGAGTATGAGACCTTCACGACCGAGTTCGTCGAGCTGCTGGAGCGCCTCGCCGACAACGTCTCTTTCGCGATGGAGAATTTCGATCGCGCCGACGAGAAGAACGAGGCCGACGAGCGGATCGAATACCTCGCCTCGCATGACAGCCTGACCGATTTGCCGAACCGGGAAACCTTCAACGGGCTGCTGCGCGGCGCGATCGAGGAAGCTCAGCGCCACGACCACCGCTTCGCATTGCTGTTCATCGATCTCGACCGCTTCAAGGTCATCAACGACTCGCTCGGGCACGAGGCCGGCGATCTGCTGCTGCTCGAGGTCGCGAACCGCCTGCGCAATGCGCTGCGCGCGAGCGACGTGGTGGCGCGGCTCGGCGGCGACGAGTTCGTGGTGATCCTCGATCAGTGCGGCCAGATCGACGCCGTCCAGCACATCGCGACCGAGTTGCTCGCCGCGCTCGCCGAGCCCATGGAGCTCGCCGGCCACGAGTGCCACACCACGGCGTCGATTGGTATAGCGATGTATCCGGCCAACGGTGCCGATGCACAGACCCTGACCAAGAATGCCGACATGGCGATGTATCTCGCCAAGGAAGACGGCAAGAACGGCTATCGCTTCTTCTCCAACGAAGTGAAGACGCAGTCGATCGAGCGGCTGTCGCTCGAGAGCGCGCTGCGCCGGGCGCTGGAGCGCGAGCAGTTCTCGCTGCATTACCAGCCCAAGGTCGACATGGAGACGGGGCAGATCACCGGCGTTGAGGCGCTGCTGCGCTGGAGCCATCCCGATCTCGGCAACGTCTCGCCGGCGCAGTTCATCCCGCTTGCGGAAGAAACCGGCCTGATCGTGCCGATCGGTCGCTGGGTGCTGAACGAAGCTTGCGCACAGGCGATGGCCTGGCAGCGCCGCGGCCTGCTCCCGCTGTCGATGGCGGTGAACCTGTCGCCGCGGCAGTTCGCCGACGAGCATCTGTTGCAGGACGTCGACGAGGCCCTGGCGGCCTCCGGGATGTCGCCGGTGCTGCTCCAGCTCGAAGTCACCGAGAGCATGATGATGCGCAATGTCGGTCGCGCGCTGAAGGTGCTCGACGCCATCCAGAGCCGCGGCATCCGCCTTGCCATCGACGATTTCGGCACCGGCTATTCGTCGATGTCGCTGATGAAGCATTTCCCGATCGACACCATCAAGATCGATCGCTCCTTCGTGCGCGACTTGCCGCAGGATTCGGAGGACCAGGCGATCGCGCAGGCGATCATCAGCATGGGCAAGGCCCTCGGCATGACCGTGGTCGCCGAGGGCGTCGAGAACGCCGAGCAGGAGGCCTTCCTGCGCACCCATGGCTGCGACGAGATGCAGGGCTTCCTGATCGCAAAGCCGCTGCCGGCGAACCAGATGGCCGAGCTGCTGCGGCCGATGGAGCTGCCGATGGCGCCGCCGCTCCAGCCGGAGACGGACCTGGCCGGGGACGACGCGGGGCCGGTGTTGAAACGCGCTGTCGTCTGACGGCGGGCTCGGCGTGATCTGAGCGGATGCGCGAGGCGTCTCAGCGATTGAATGGCCGGTTGCGGCTGAACAGAAGATAGATCGCGCGCGGGTTGGTGGTCAAATAGCGCCAGAACAGGCGGCGCGGTTCGAGCCAGGTACGCCAGGCCCATTCGAGCCCGACCCTCTGCATCCACCGCGGCGCGCGGGATCGGCTGCCCGACAGGAAGTTGAACAGGCCGCCCGACGTCTTGATGACGCCGACATTGGTAAGCAGCGGCGTGTACTCCTCGACAAACGCCTGCTCGTTCGGGACACCGAGCGCGACCCACAGGAAGTCGGGCGCAAGCGCGTTGATCTCGTCGACCTTGGCCCGCAGCGCCTCGCCACGGAGATAGCCATGGCTGTGGCCGACGATCTTGAGCTTTGGATACATGTTCTGGACGCGCCTCACGGCCGCGGCGTTCTCCTCCTCGCTGGCACCGAGCAGGTAGAAGGTGCGACCGGTCGCCTCCGCCTTGCGCGCGACGACATGGAACAGGTCGGTCGTGGCGACGCGCTCGGGCAGGGGAAACCAGGACTGCAGCTTCGAGGCCGCGACCAGCGGTTGGCCGTCGGCATTGATCAGATCGGCGGCGCGGAACAGACGTTCGGTCTGCGGCTCGGTCGAGCAGCGCGCCAGCACCTCGCCATTGGCAGAGGTCAGGTACAGCGGGCGGCTGATACGGTGACGTTGGTCGGTCGCCTCGATCATGAAGTCGGCGGTTGCTTCCAGGTCGAGTGCGGCCATGCGCAGGCCGCCGACGGTGATCCGGGGCACGTCGGCGGTTGCGGCCCGACCCTCGAGATTGACGCGACGCTCAAGCATATTGTTTGCCTCGCTGGCGCGTTTGGGTCGCCGGGGTGAGCTCGTCGAGCACGACGCCGACGAGCTTGCGCTGGGCCGGGCCGAGCGCGGTCAGGATCTCTTCCATGCTGTCGTTGATGTCGAGGCTGGTCGGCAGCACCGCCACCAGCGCGTCGGTGTCATCGAGTAGCTTGCGGCCGGCGGCCGAGAGCGGCATCGCGGGGCCGTCGAGGATGACGAGGTCATAGCGGCCGGCCGCACGCGCCTGCGCGATCGCCTTGCGGATGGCATCAGTCGCCTTGCCGGCATCGCTCTCGGTCGCCGGCAGCACGGAGATGCCGTTCACGGTCTTGATCTCGCGCGTCGTCTTGCTGCCGATCGCGAGCCAGCCGACCTTGCCGGCTTCGGACTTGCCCGGACGTTTGACCTTGCTCGAGAGCGCGTGCGCTTGATGATCTGCATCGATCATCAGCACGCGGCTGCCGTCGCGCGCGGCCGCGAGCGCGAAATTCAGCGCGCTCACGCTACGCCCCGTGGTCTGGCCGGCCCCGACGAGCGCGATCACGGGCGTCGTCTTGCTGCCGGTGCGGCGCGCCATCGCGGCGCGCATGTCGCGCAGCGCGTTGAGCAGGGTCGTCAACGGAAATCCGGGACGAAGTGTCGGCCAGCCTAACCGGGTCAGATCGACGCCGCTGCCGGTTGCGAGAATGCCGCCGAGCGTGCGGATCACGTCCGCCTCCTGGAGGCGGGCGATCAGCGGCTTCTCGACCAGCGCAAGCGCGGGCGCAGGCGCGGCGGCTTCGACCTGGGGCTTCGCAATGTCGGGCGCAGGCTTGCGCTCGCGGCGGCCCGGTTCGGGTGCGGCCGCGCCGTTGAACAGATGCTCGGCCGCGACGAACCAGAAGGCGGCGGCAAGCCCGCCGAAGATGAAGCCGATCATCGCGAACAGGGTCATGCCCGGCGGGAACGAGCGGCGCTGCGGCACCGTTGCCTCGCCAATGACGCGGGCCGCCGAGGTGTTCAGGGTTTCCTGTTCCTCGGTCTCGCGCGACCGCTTGAGGAAGGACTGATAGACGTCGCGGCTGGCGTCGGCCTCGCGCTCGAGCTCGCGCAGGCGCACGGCCGCCTGGCTGAGCTGCACGCTCTGCCGCTTCTGCACTTCCAGAGCGCGGTTGAGCGAAGCCTCGTAGTCGCGGGCGCGAGTCAGATCGTTCTTGGCGGACAGTGCAAAACGGTCGATCTCTTCGTTGATGGTGCGCTTGAGGTCCTCGACCTGCTTCTCGGTCTGCCGCAGCGCCGGGTGGCGCGGGCCGAGCTCGGCGGTCTGCTCCGCATATTTCTTGCGGGCATCGGCATATTGCGCGCGCAGGTTTGCGATCGTCGGCGATTGCAGCGCTTCGGGGATCGCGCCGGCATCGGCGGCGGTCCGCTTGTTTGCCTCGATCTGATCCAGCCGCGCCTGTGTGTCCATCGTCGCCGCGCGGGCCGCGGACAGCCGCTGGTTGCTCGAAGAGAGCTGCTGATCGGAGATCAGCGCATCCTGGGTGCCGACGAAATTGTTCTGGGCCTTGTAGGTGGCGAGCGCGGTCTCGGCATTGCGCAGCCGCTCGCGCAGCTCCTTCAGCCGGCCCGACAATTCGCTGGTGGCGCGCCGTGCGGCGAGTGCCTGGGAGTTGCGGGACTCCGTGAGGTAGGCGTTGGTCAGGGTATTGGCGAGCATCGCCGCCTTTGCCGGATCGGTCGACCAGACCTCGATGTCGACGATGAAGCTCTTGTCGGTCTTGCGGATCGTGATGTGCCTGTTCAGCGCATCGAGGGCGGCGAGCTGCACCTCCTTGGTTTCCGCAGCAGAGGGCGCGCGGGGCTGCAGACCGATCAGGCCGAGCAGTGACGAGGCCAGCGTCTTGCTCTCGCCACCGAACTCCGGATCCTTGTCGAGGCCCGCCTGCTGGATCACCTGCAGCAGAACGCTGTTGGAGGTGATCAGGCGCGCCTGGCTCTCCACCAGCATGGACATGCCGGAGACGTCCTGCGCGCGGGGCGTCAGCTCGCGATCGACCAGCTGAAGCTCGCGCGGGTCGACATAGAGCTGCGCGGTTGCGGTGTAGCGGGGTGTCAGGCTCTTGCCGACGGCGACGGCGACGCACGCGCCGATCAGTGCCGCGGAGGCAATCGCGATCTTGCGCCGCCACAGCAGGTTGGCGAGTTCCAGCACACTAAAGCCGGCCTCGGATTTTCGCTGCGGGGCCTCCGACCCGGTCGGATTCCTGGCCCGATCAATCGGCTGGTTATAGTCAAGCATAGTCCCCAGCTTTCATTCCAACGGTCGCGGGCTGAGGGGTTACTCTTCGCTTTACGCCTCGCACCGGGGATATAGGTGCGCAACCAACGCAACAGGGAAAATTAACCATACTCATTGAGGGACTATTCACCGAAATGGCAAACAAAGCGTTTAAGCGCAGGCCGCCATTCGCCGCGTCGTTGTGCCGCCTCGGTGCCGGCAGCTCCCCAGTGATTAACGGTTCGTTACCAGGCGTGCCCAGCGGTGCGCGCGCGTCCGGCATCGCAGCGTGATGGCGTGGTTGCGCGCGCATGGCCTCAGGCCCGTCGCAGGATGACGTGATCGTCGCCGCGGCGCGCTTTGGCCGTCGCTGCAAACTCGATCGTGGCCGACTTGTGCATCTTCTCCAACCGCGCTTGTTCGACTCAAATTTACAGGAAAAATCTGGCGACATCGAAGAGCAAATCCGATGCCGCGGGACATCACCGATCGCGGTGCTTACAGTCCGGTTAATCGGACCCCACGTTAACTACGGCATCGTCCGTGCCAGCGCTGCCGGCGCGTGATGGACTACGAATTGC
This sequence comes from Bradyrhizobium guangzhouense, assembly GCF_004114955.1. Classification (NCBI taxonomy): domain Bacteria; kingdom Pseudomonadati; phylum Pseudomonadota; class Alphaproteobacteria; order Hyphomicrobiales; family Nitrobacteraceae; genus Bradyrhizobium; species Bradyrhizobium guangzhouense. The sequence goes on along the minus strand of NZ_CP030053.1, from coordinate 6,391,857 downwards.
AGTATCACGCGCCGAGGAATTCGCAGGGAAAACACGCAAAAGCGGTTGAGCGCATGATAGGACGTTTCACGGCCGGAATATCGTCGTCGCGGTGCAATTCGATCACGCGAGCAGGCCGCTCATTTTGGCACGCATCTGTCTCGTGTCGCCGTGTCGTCGCGGGACAGTGGACGCAGGGCTTTCTCAACATATCTCGGGCATTGAGAACGCAATGACGCTGATCCCGACAGATTTGTCCGCCAGCCGGATCTCGGATTCCATGCGCGATCCCTTCAGGGAGATCGCGGCGAGCTCGCGCGTCATCGACCTTTCGGTCGGCATCGTCGTTTGCATTCCCTGCTTCCGCCGACCCGACCATCTGCGGCTCACGCTGGATTCGCTGGTCAATCAGCGCACCCCGCGCTCTTTCGCGGTGGTCATGGTTGAGAACGACGCGGCAGGGCGCGCGAGCGCTCCGGTGGCTGCGGAATACCTCGCGTCCGGCAAGCTCCAAGGCATCTGCCTGGTCGAGCAGCGGCAGGGCAATTGCCAGGCGATCAACGCCGCGTTCGAGACGGCGCAGGCGGTGTTTCCCTCCGCGACCCGCTTTCTGATGATCGACGACGACGAGATCGCGTCGCCCGATTGGCTCGAGCTGATGGTTCGCACGGCGGAGGCGACCGGCGCCGACATTGTCGGCGGACCGGTGCTGCCGGTGTTCGACGATGACAGCCGGCCCTGGCTCGCGCGTCATCCGGCCTTCTGTCCTGCCTACGATTACACCGGCGCCGTGCCGATGATCTATGGCTGCGGCAATTGCCTGATCACGCGCGCCGCGTTCGACCGGCTCGGCAGCCCCGCCTTCGATCTGCAATTCAATTTTCTCGGCGGCGGCGATTGCGATTTCTTCTATCGCGGCCGCAATGCCGGCATGATCTTCCACTGGACCGCGGAAGCCATCATCACCGAGACCGTGCCGCAAAGCCGAACCAGGCTCGGCTGGATCGCCAGGCGGGGCCTGCGCATCGGGGTGATCAACTACCGTGCGCGATCGAAAGCCGCGCGCGGTGTGGCGGCACGGGCGCGCCTGTTTGCGCAGACGCTCGGACGACTGCCGCTGTCCCTGGTGCGCTCGGTCCGCCTGCTGACGTCATCGAGGGCTGTCGTTGCGATGCACCCCTTGCTGGTGGCCGTCGGGTCCGCGCTCGCGGCATTCGGCTTCGATCCGAAGCCTTATGAGGCCTCGAAGATCGTCTCCTGACGCGTTCGCGCCGAGACGCTAGATCCCAAAATAGGAAAGCGCGATCTTGATCGCGGACCGCGGCACCGCCTTGAGCGATCGCCGGCCGACCATGCCGAGATAGGCAAGTGCGTCGCGATGTCGCCCGAAGCGGACGGCCTGCGTCGCGGCATAAGTGACGAGATGGATCTCGGCCGCCCGCCGCAGCCGCGCTGCCGCGCCCGATGGCAGCTTGCCAAGGATGAGCTCGTCACCGAACACGCGCGCCACCGCCGGGAAGAAATCCTGCGGCGTTCGCACGGCCGCGTTCATCGTGTTGGCCGTGTGCAGCCGGTAGTCGAGCAGAAGCTTTGGCACATAGGCGAACTCGCCGGTCGCGGCGAGCCGGCACCAGCAGTGCCAGTCCTCGCAATAGCGCAGCGAAATGTCGAAGCCGCCGGTGGTGCGGAAGGCGTCGGCGCGAACCAGCATGATGCCGCCGTTGACGATGAAATTGCCGCCGGCGAGCCGCTCCAGGACCTGACCGGAGGGCTTGAGGCGTCCCTTCAAGAGATCGCGGCGGCCGATCGACCGCCCCGCGCTGTCGATCGTGTTGTAGTCGCCATAGACCAGCACGGCGCGCGGCGCGGCCTTTGCCGCCGCCAGCAGCGTCGTCACTGCATCCGGCCGCAGCCGATCATCCGCGTCGAGAAACATCAGCCAGTCCCCGCGCGCATTCCGTGCGCCGAAGTTTCGCGCGGCCGACACGCCGCTGGCATCGTTCCTGATCAGGCGAAGCCGCGGACCGTGGATGGCGTGGACGATGGTAATCGTGTCGTCGGTTGAGCCGTCATCGACGACGATCACCTCGGCGACGCCATCTTGCGCGAGCGCGCTTGCGATGGTCTCGCCGATATAGGCCGCAGCATTCTTCGCAGGGACGATGACCGACACCACCGGCGTTGCCGCACGCGCATCCGCGGCCGCGGGCGCGGCGGTCGGTGCATCTAGCGTGGCGTCGGCGAGGGTCAAGCGAGGGCTCGTCGTGTTTAAGGATCTGTTAACCAGGCGGCCCGCAGCCGCGGTCTGGGCACGCGTATGATACCCACATAAGGACGAAATCGTTGTTGCGAAGGCCACCCGGATCATCGGTTTCGTAGATTACCGTTAAGCCCGTGGCGTTAAGTCTGTCACTGATCTCGAGAGGTGCGACAGCCGGTCTCATGCGACAATGCGAGGCCCTGATGCCGCGGATGGATGCAAGTGCCCGCAAAGACATTCGACTACGATCCCGACGACATGATCCTCAACCTGTTCTTCGAGGACAAGGACGATCGCTGGTTTCCCGGCGACCGCCATTTGCGGCGCATGGCGCGCAAGATGCTGTTCGGCGAGCCGCGCATGAGCGGACAGCTGCGCGTGTTCCTCAATCTCTGTGCCGGGCTCGATCGTCTGGGCATCCGCTACCGCGTCAACGACTACCGCTACATCGCGCAGCACCCGGAGGAGGTCGCCTGCATCATCGGTCGCGCATTCCTGCTCGACAAGTTTGCGTGGAAGAACCCGATCCTGCTCGGCGTTTGTGCCTATAACCATCCGTTCGACGATCCCGACCTGTTCAAGCGGCTTCCGGTCAAGAAATTTCTGGTGCCGGGCGATTGGTATGCCGAGATGTACCGGCCGCATTGGCCGGAGACGGAAGCCTGGCCCGTCGGCATCGACACGGATCAGTGGGCGCCGTCGCGCCCGCGCGACAAGACCATCGACGTCCTGATCTACGACAAGGTCAGCCTGGATCGCGAGCGCCACGTGCCTGAAATGGTCGAGCCGGTTCGCGCACGGCTGACGAGGGAAGGCCGCTCCTTCACCGAGCTGCGTTACGGCAGCTACAAGGAGGAGGACTACCGGTCCGCGCTAGCGCGTTCGCGCTCGATGATCTTCCTGTGCCAGAACGAGAGTCAGGGCATCGCCTATCAGCAGGCGCTGTCCTGCGGCGTGCCGGTGTTTGCCTGGGATCCCGGTGGCCCGTGGCGAGATCCCGACTATTATCCGCACCGTGTCCAGTTCGCGCCCGTCTCGTCGGTGCCCTATTGGGACGATCGCTGCGGGCTCAAGTTCACCGACCAGGCCGGCTTCGAGGAGCACTGGAGCGATTTCTGGGCTGGCTGCACCGCGGGCAAATTCGATCCGCGCGGCTATATTCTCGATAATCTGACGCTGGAGCAGCGCGCGCTGCAATATTACGAGATGGCGCTCAGCGTCGCGCGGCAGAGCCGGGTTCCTGCCGCCTCAGGCATGCTGGTTGACGGATGGTTAACGGGGATGGGGTAGACCCGAGGTAGCCTTTGGGGTCCCTCATCTTCCCGTCAGGCCGTGAGGCATGGATCGCAGCGCCGCAGACATGACCGACGTCGAGGCCCGCTCGCCGGGCCAGGCGCTGCGCGATGCGCTGGCGAAGTTCAACGCCGTGAACGCGGCGCGTTGCCTGATTGCCGTCGCGGCCCTGCTGCTGGTCCTGATCACGCTCGATCCGTTTCCAGATCTGCGCAACCCCGACGTCGCAGCCATCGTCAGCGGACGATTGGCGACGACCTACATGTCGTTCGGATTGCTGGCGGCGGTCGCGGTGCTGTTCACCCTCGCGGCCGACGCGCCCTCGCTCAGAAGCCTGGTCACACCGCTGCATCTCTGCCTGATCGGCTGGATGATGATCAATCTCGCGTTCTCCGAGAGCCGCGAAATCTCGATCCAGCGCTTCGTGCTCGCGGCCAGCGCAACCACGCTTGCCGTCCTGGTGCCGCTGCTGCCGCCGACGCAACGGAGCTTCAATCTGTGCCTCGGCGGCGCCGCGCTGGTGCTGCTGGTGACGTGCTATCTCGGCATCATCCTTGCCCCGCACTATGCGATCCACACCGCGCTCGACATCACCGAGCCGCAGCTTGCCGGCGACTGGCGTGGCAGCTTCGGCCACAAGAACATCGCCTCGCCGGTCATGTCCATCCTGGTTTATATAGGCATTTACCTGTCATCCGCCGGCTCCTTCGTGCTGGGGCCAGCGATCGCGCTGCTATCAGGCATCTTCCTGATCTTCACCGGCGGCAAGACGTCGACGGTGCTGTGCCTTGTGATCTATGCCCTGGCATCGCTGGTCTACGTCATCAGGAGCCTGTGGCTGAAGCGGATCATCTGCTTCGCGCCGCTGATCGTGATGAACCTGCTGACGGTCGGCAGCGTCGTGAGCCCGGTGCTCGGCAGCATTACGCGGGCGCTTCCGATCGACCCCACCTTCACCGGCCGTTCCGAGATCTGGGAGTTTGCACTCGGAGCCGTCGCGGAAAGGCCGATCACCGGGCATGGCTATGCGGCGTTCTGGGACGGTGCGGCGGAGGGAAAGACCATTCAGGGCTCGGAATGGGCGGTGACTGCGGCGCATAGCCACAACAGCTATCTCGATCTGGCCGTCACCATCGGCCTGCCGGGCCTCTTGCTCGTCATCCTCATCTTCGTGCTCGAGCCGCTGCGCAATTTCCAGGAGGTCCAGGCCCACAACCGCAGCAACGCGCTAGGCAAGCTGTTCCTGACCATCTGGCTGTTCGGCCTGTATTTCGGGGTGACCGAAACCTTCCTGGTCGAGCGGCAGAATCCGGTCTGGTTCATGTTCGCGCTTGCGGTCGCAGGGCTGCACTTCCTGGCCAGGTTCCAATGCATTGCGCAAGCGGAACCCGATCACTGACAAGATGTCGCAGCCGCGCATGCGGGGGCGCTGACGGTAACCGCTTAACGATAAGCAGCGACGTAACTTGTGGTCTGCGGCAAAACATAATCTATCTGGGCGTGTTCAGTAATTGTATGCCCCGCAAATGGCGTTTCTCAGCCTCGAGCAGCTAGACGGTCGGGTATCCAGCACGTCGGGAATCTCAGTCGATTTCCTGCGTGACTGGCAACAGGCCGCATTGCGCCTGGACGCCGGACATCGCACCGCGTTTCAGCATGGTTACTGGCTGGGAGCCTGGTACGGAGCGTTTCACGGCGTCGCGCCGCTGATCGCCGTCATCACCGACACGGCGACGGCCAAGGACATCGCGCTGGTGCCGATGTTCAGCCACTTAAGGCGCGGCGTCCGTATCGTCGAGTTTGCCGATCTCGGCGTCTCCGACAACAACGCGCCGATCGTTGCATGCGATGCGAGTTTCGATGCGCCCGGCGCCGAGGCGATCGGTGCGGCACTGGTCGATGGCCTGCGCGCCTTGCCCGACGGTTTCGACCTGCTTCGTTTCAAGAAGATGCCGTCCTATGTCGGCGCCAAGCCAAACCCGCTGGTGTCGCTCGGCCGTTCCGGCTCGTGCTCGCTCAACGGCAATCTCGTGCTGACCGGCGATGACTATGCGGACTATCAGGCCTCGATCAAGCGCATGCAGATGCCGCGCTGCTGGCGCGTGTTCAGCCGCCATGCCGGCGCGCGGTTCGAGATCGCCACCGACGTTGCGCGCGCGCACGAGCTTCTGGATGTCATCGATGTGCAGCAGCAGGAGCGCATGCAGCAACTGGGCTCGCCGTTCGTGCTCAACGACGCGGCCCATGCCCGCTTCTACCGCGATGTCGCCCGGCAGGGCGTTGCCGAAGGCTATGCGGTGATTTCGGCGCTCGTCTGCGACGAGGGCATTGTGGCGACCACGTACGGTGTCAGATACGGCGCGACCTATTATTTGCTGCGCATTGGCCATGCCGGCAAGCGGTGGGCGAATTGCTCGCCGGGGCTGCTCGTGACCGAGCGCACCATGGCGGCCTTGCATGCGCAGGGCGTGCGGCGCTTCGATCTCAGCATCGGCAATCACGACTACAAGCGCCGCTTCGGCGCCGAGCCGGTGCCGCTGACCGATGTCAGCGTCGCGCTGTCCTGGCGCGGTCTGCCTTTCGTTCTGCGCGACCATGCCGCGCAGGGACTGCGCCGTCATCCAAGGCTGGCAGCATTGGCCGCGCGTGCCATGGGCAAGACGCGCTGATCCGTCGCCGGTTGCGGCGGTCACCCGAATATCGCATGAATTGTGCTATCGTGACGGCCTCAGCCAGGAGGCGGCATGCCCGATCGTTCGGACAAATATCGCGCGTTCTTTGCACAATTGATCTGCGCCGCGGCCAGGGCCACGGACCCTCGTCTCGAGCGGGCGTTTCGCAATGTGAGGCGCGAGGCCTTCGCGGGGCCCGGGCCGTGGTCGATCTCGCTCGGCGGCCATCCCTATGTCGTGACGCCCGATGACGATCCCGCCTATCTCTATCAGAACGCGCTGCTGGCGCTGGATCGGGAGCGGGGCATCAACATCGGCATGCCCGGCGCGCACGCGCATTGGCTCAGCGGCTGCGCTGTCAGGGAAGGCGAGAGCGTGCTCCAGATCGGCGCGGGCACGGGCTACTACACGGCGATCCTCGCCGAGCTTGCCGGGCCCGATGGCCGCGTCTACGCCTATGAGATCGACGAGCGCCTTGCCGGGCTTGCGCGCGAGAATTTGAAGGACATCGGCACTGTCGAGCTGCGCGAGCGCTCGGGCGTTGCCTCCGATCTGCCTGATGTCGACGTGATCTATGTTTGCGCGGGCGCGGCGCAGCCGGCGACCGAATGGTTGGATGCATTGCGGCCCGGCGGCCGGCTGGTGTTTCCGCTGGCCCCGGCCGGTGTGCTGGGCGGCATGTTGATGGTCACGCGCCCGGAGCAGGGCGCGGCCTGGCCGGCGAAATTTCTGAGCCGGGCTCAGTTCATCGGCTGCGCGGGACTTCAGGATGAAGAGGCAGGCCGGCGGCTGGCCGAGGCATTCGCGAAAGGCTGGGAGGGTGTGCAATCGTTGCGGCGAGGAGACCAGCCTGACGAGACCTGCTGGTTCGCCGGCGACGGCTGGTGGCTTTCAACGGCACCCGCATCCGTGCCTGATGTCAGCGTCCCGCCGCACGCGGATATCACGCGGGCGTGACGGACGACGATCCCGCGCACTCGGCACAGTGAAAACGGCCGCGCGAGGCGCGGAACAAGCTGCGGCAATACCAGCGCCGTGCGAGCGCCTGGGCCGGCCTGCGGATCATTTGTGCAATCAAGAGAAGTTCGAAAGCCATGTGTCTCGTAAGTCCTGCGTCCAAAAAGTCCTGCGTCCAACAAGTCCTGCGTGTCGTGAGCCGTGTCGTTGTTGCCCACATAAATGGGGCGGCATCCCGTAAGAAGAATGCCGCCCGAGTCGTATCAGCCATGCAGCCGATCGCGCGTAAAGCTTAACCGTGCAGCTTCTTCGCGGTCTCCGCGATCTGGCGGCCCTGATAGCGCGCGCCGGCAAGCTCGTTGGCGCTGGGCTGGCGGCTGCCGTCGCCGCCGGTGATCGTGGTGGCGCCGTAGGGCGCGCCGCCGGTGACCTCGTCGAGCTTCATCTGGCCGGCAAAGCCGTAGTTCATGCCGACGATCACCATGCCGAAATGCAGGAGATTGGTGATGATTGAGAACAGCGTCGTCTCCTGGCCGCCATGCTGGGTTGCGGTCGACGTGAAGGCGCCGCCGACCTTGCCGTGCAGCGCGCCCTTGGCCCAGAGCCCGCCGGCCTGGTCGAGGAAGTTCGCCATCTGCGAGGCCATGCGGCCGAAGCGGGTGCCGGTGCCGACGATGATCGCGTCGTAATTGGCGAGGTCCTCGATCTTGGCGACGGGGGCTGCCTGGTCGACCTTGTAATACGAGGCCTTGGCGACTTCGGCCGGCACCAGCTCGGGCACGCGCTTGATGTCGACGGTGGCGCCGGCTTCGCGCGCGCCTTCCGCGACGGCATTGGCCATCGCTTCGATATGGCCATAGGCGGAATAATAGAGGACGAGAACTTTGGTCATGGTGGTCTCCGTTGGGATTGGATGCGATGGCTGGTTGTTGGGTGTTACGCGGCGTCGACGAGCACGAGCTCTGAATCTTCCAGCGCCGTGATTGTCAGCTTGCTCTCGTCGCGGATCGCCGCGCCGTCGCGGGCGTTGACGCGCACGCCGTTGATCTCGACCGCGCCGGCCGCAGGCACGAGGTAGAGGTGCCGCGTCTTCTGCGGTTCGTACTCGGCTCTTTCGCCGGCCTTCAGCGTGGTGGCGAGCACCCGCGCATCGGCGCGGATCGGCAGCGCGTCGGTGTCTTCGGCAATGCCGCTCGCGATCGTCACGAGCTTGCCGGAGCGATCGGCCTTGGGGAACGGCTTCGAGCCCCAGGTCGGCTGACCGCCGCGCGCGGTCGGCTCGATCCAGATCTGGAAGATTCGCGTCCTGGTCGGCTCGAGATTGTACTCGGAGTGGCGGATGCCGCTGCCGGCGCTCATCACCTGCACGTCGCCCGCTTCGGTGCGGCCTTCGTTGCCGAGGCTGTCCTGATGGGTGATCGCGCCCTCACGCACATAGGTGATGATCTCCATGTTGGCGTGGGGATGGGCGGGAAAGCCGGTGTTCGGCGCGATCTCGTCGTCGTTCCACACCCGCAGCGCCCCATGACCCATGTTGTTCGGATCATAATGGCTGGCGAAGGAGAAATGATGTTTTGCCTTCAGCCAGCCGTGATCGGCGCCGCCGAGCTTGTCGAAAGGTCTGAGTTCGATCATCGGATTTCTCCAGTCGTGAATTCCTGATCGGCCTTGGATAAGCCGCCGCCTGTGTTATAGAAATAGAAACTGTTGAAACACATTGTTTCCATATCGATCCGTCACGGACTCCCGCCATGGCCAAACTGCCCGATTTCGAGGCGCTCGCGATTTTCGCAAAAGTCGTGGAATTACGGTCGTTTGCGGGGGCTGCAAGCGAGCTCACGACGTCGAAGGCCACGGTGTCCAAGGCGATCACCCGCCTGGAAGAGCGGTTAGGGGCGCGGCTGTTCAACCGCACCTCGCGCCGCCTTGCGCTGACCGATGCCGGCCACAAGCTCGCCGATCGCGCCACGCGGCTGCTCGCCGATGGCGAGGCCGCGGAGAACGAGGCGCTGGCGCAATCGGTGGCGCCGCGCGGCCTGGTGCGGCTCGCGGTGCCCATGACGTTCGGCATCAAGGCGGTGGCGCCTCTGCTGCCGGAGTTCTTCGAGACCTATCCGGAGGTCTCGGTCGATCTGCACCTGAGCGATGCGACCGTCGATCTGATCGGCGAAGGTTTCGACATGGCGGTGCGGATCGCGCGGCTGCCGGATTCCTCGCTGATCGCGCGGCGGCTCTTCACCATGCCGCGCTTCACCGTGGCGGCGCCGTCCTATCTGAAGAAGCACGGCCGGCCGACGCATCCGATGCATCTCGCCCAGCACAAATGCTTCAGCTACGCCTATCTCTCCACGCCCAATATCTGGCACTACACCAATTCTGCGGGCGAGCAGGCCAGCGTCCGCCCCGGCGGCCTGCTTCGCGTCAATAACGGCGAGGCGCTGATGCCGTCGCTCCTGTCGGGTCTCGGCATCGCGGAGCTGCCCGAGTTCATCGTCGGCGATGCGATCTCCTCCGGCGCCGTCGAAGTGATCTTGAAAGACTGGAAGCAAGCCGAAGGCGCCGTGCACCTCGTCACCCCACCCGGCGGCCCGAGGCCAGCGCGCGTCGAGGTGCTCGGCGATTTCCTCGCGGCGAAGCTGCCGGGCACCTGCAAGCGGAAGCCGAAGAAGGGTGGCAAAGCCGGCTAGATTCTAGTTGATCCTCGAAGCGGCTATCGTGGGATGGGCAAAGGCGCTCTTGCGCCGTGCCCACCATCTCCAACTACGACACCTTCACGCCGTCGATCGCGGCAATGCGCAAGGTCGGCTTCAGCGTCTTCTCGAGCTCGGTCTTCAATTCATGCACGCGCGGGTCGGTCGAGCGCGCGGCGCACACCGCGTATTGATGCACGGATTGCGTCAACGCGCGGCGGGCTTCCGGCGTTCTCGTGATTTCGGGCTTCGACAGCCGCAGGACGACCGCCGCCAGGTTCACCAGCATCTCGTCCAGGGCGACGTCGATGGTCGCGAGTTCTCCCATGGCAGAGTCCCTCCTTACGCCCCCCGGCAAGACTTTTTGCCAAGCCGACGGAGGGGCATAGGTTCCAGCCGCTTTCTCACATTTTGTTGTTGGTCCAGAACCTGTCCGCGCCTCATTGATTGAAGAGAAATCGAGCGAATTGGAAGGATCGGAACATGCGAACAGAGCGGATTGCGCTGGGTGTGGCGCTCGCGATCGGCGGCATCGCGCAGAGCGCAGCATTCGCCGAGGAATATCGCGGAACCATGGAGCAGCAGATGGCCTGCACGCCGGACGTCTGGCGCCTGTGCAGCGACCAGATTCCGGATGTGACCCGCATCACGGCGTGCTTGCGACAGAACACGCCGCAACTCTCCAGCGGCTGCCGCGCGGTGTTCGAGTCCAACAATCAGATGCCGCCGCAACAGCCCGTTCCGCGCAATCGCGCCGCGCCGCCGCGCTACAACGATGTGCCGCCGCCACCTCAGCAGCTGCAGCCACGGCCGTACGACAATGATGACGATTGACGCTGGCTAGCGGCGGTCCTGTTCCGGTCGACGTCCGAGCACCGTCCGCAAGGCGGCGCCAAGGAGAATGACCGCGACCGGCCAATGGAACCAGATTTTGTGCGCGCCGGTGAACAGATTGATCAGAATCAGGAAGGCCGAGACCGTGAGCGCCGCTGCAATCGGGCGGGGCAGCTTTCCCAGCCAATCCGAAACGGCATTCGTGGACGACGATGGCTCGCGCCTGTCGTCCATCCACGCACCGCGCGCGCGCTCTGAGGGAGCCCGGTTTGGCTCGATCGGGATGCTTGCTGGCCCGGCGGGGTGGCCGCCCAGGGTGACCCGATAGCTGGTCAGGGGCGCAATGTTCTTCATCGCCCGCTGGCCGAGACAGTCGAAGCCAACCGACAATTTGTTGTGCACCTGATCGTAGACGGAGCTCGAGATCACGACGCCGCCGGGATCAGCCAGCTCTTGCAGCCGTGAGGCGATATTGACCCCGTCGCCATAGATGTTGGTGCCGTCGACCATCACGTCGCCGAGGTTGATGCCGATGCGAAACTGCATCGGGTTCGCCCGCGGCGCGTCGGAATCCTGACGGGAGATTTCCTGCTGGATCTCGATCGCGCATTGCACGGCCTCGACCACGCTGGCGAACTCGGCGATCACGGCGTCGCCCCAGGTATTCACGATGCGGCCGTCATGACGCTCGACCAGTCGCGCAATGGCCGCGCGCGAGCGGCGGAGCGCCTCCAGCGTTCCGGTCTCGTCCGCTTCCATGAGCCTGGAATAGCCGTACACGTCAGCGCACAGCACGGTCGTCAGTCGTCGTTTCACCTTGTCGTCGGGCATGGTCATCACACTAGCCTGCCTGAGCGGCAAATGCACCAGGCACCCGAGTTATGGCCTGTGCTCGCAGACATCGACCCATTCGGCCGAGGTCAGCTCGGCCATCCGCTCGGGCGTGATGCGGACGGCGCTGTGGGTCGAGCCTGCGGCCGGGACCACCACGTCATATGCCTTCAGCGAAATGTCACAATAGACCGGCAGCGGTGATTTCAGCCCGAACGGGCAGACGCCGCCGACCTCGTGGCCGGTGATGTCGGCGACCTCTTCCAGCCCCAGCATCTTCGGCTTGCCGCCGAACTGCGCCTTCACCTTCCTGTTGTCCATGCGCGAGGTGCCGGCCGCAACGATCAGGATCACGCGCTCGCCGACGCGCAGGGACAGCGTCTTGGCGATCATGCCGGGCTCGACGCCATAGGCTTCCGCAGCCAGCGTCACGGTCGCCGAGCTGATCGGGGATTCCATGACTGATATGTCGGGGGCTTTCTCGGCGAAGAAGGCGCGAACGGATTCCAGGCTCATTCCAGTCAGCTCATTCCAGTCTTGCGGGTGGTCGACGAGGCCGAGGCGATCCCCGTGTCATCCCTTGATGATCCCGGCCAGCTCCGACAGGGAGCGGACGCGATGACCCGGCGCAAAGCCGAGCTCGTCCATCTGGGTGCGGATCGCCTTGAACATGGTCAGCGGTGCCACGAGTTCGGTCTCGACGCAAGCCAGTGCCATCGCCTCCGGCGTCACCCGTTCGATCCAGGCAACGTTCAGCCCGAACGATTTTGCGCCGGCGACGTCCCAGGGATTGGAGGAGACGAACAGCACTTCCTCGGGCGCGGTGCCGAGCACCTCGCCGATCAGCTCGTAGGCCTGCGGGCTCGGCTTGAAGATCTTCTTCGCGTCCACACTGAGGGTGGCATCGAGCAGGCGGTCGAGGCCCGAATTGCGCACCAGAGCGTTGAGCATGTCAGGACTGCCATTGGAGAGGATGGCCAGCTTTCGCGGCTTCAGCGCCGTGAGTGCCGCGGTCGCGTCCGGATAGAGATCGAGGTGCAGATATTTGTCGATGACACGCTCGAAAACGTCGTTCTCATAGGCCAGCCCGAGCACGCGCAGCGTATAGGCCAGCGAGTCGCGCGTCACGGCTGCGAAATCCTGGTAGCGTCGCATCAGCGAGCGCAGCCAGGTGTATTCGAGCTGCTTGATCCGCCAGACCTGCGTGATCATCTCGCCATAGCCCGGAAAGGCCTCTTCGGTGATCTCAGCGACCGACTGGATGTCGTAGAGCGTCCCGTAGGCGTCGAACACGACGGCTTTGAGATTCATGAGCTGTCCTTCCGGGCGGTGTGGTCACGAGAACCCCGCGTGGGGCGAGTGCGTATATCGTTAGCTTACCAGAGCATAGCAAAAGGAGGCCAATCGCATATGCCATTTTGCGCGACCCGAGCGCGCGCATCGGCGCTCTTCAAAACGAAGGCGCACATGCGATTGTCATCCTGAGGGCCCGCCAACGGCCGGCGCCTCGAAGATGGCCACACGGTGTTCCTGCTGCGATTCCCTGCGCGCGTGATCGCCGGCGCCCGGCTCAGCTCGGAACTTTGCCGACGCCTCCCCGTTCCCGTTAGCGGGCACGATTGTTAGGCACGTATCATGAAATGGATGTTGGTCGTCTTGGTGGGCGGCGTCTCACCCGTCAACACTGATCTGGTGTTCGACAAGTTCAGCGACTGCCTATCCGCCGAGGAGCAGATGCGGCAGCACTATGCCGACGCGTTCGAGGCGTGGGATCGCACGGCTGCAACGAGGATCGATCGCCGCAGCGACTACAGGAAAGCCCGCGATATCGAGGCTAAGCGGCCGCTCAGCAACGTAGGGACGTGCGTCCCGCATGGTGGCGGCGATCAGCAACCGGTCGTAGCACCGCAGCAGCAACCTTCTGCTCCAGCGTCGCCGCAGCCTGCCGCGACACCGTCGCCGCAGCCAACGCCGCGACCTTAGCGGCGGCGATGGCGTCGCAGGCCTCCGACGCAGTGCTTCATGGTCGGGCCGCGATCAGGCTGCAAGCTATTGAACCTCGGCATAGCGAATGATGCTCTGATTTCGCACGCTCGCGATCAATTCATCCGCGCGAGACAAAAGTCGAAGCAGCAAGGGCGACGAATTCGCCTGGTTGTATCCCAGGGCCAGGTCGACTGTTGGCGTGCCTCCCTCCAAGGCTCTGGCGACAACGTTGGGTGCCAGCATGTTCTGTGCATAGAGCGGAACAAGACTAATTCCGCCCGTGGACGCCACGAGCGACATCGCCGACGAGATATTCTCGCCTTCGTACTTTGCCTTGAGCGCAATCCCGATCCTTGATGCGTAATCATCGATGACGGCTTGCAACACCGGGGAGGTTCTTGCCGAGCTGACATAGATTTCCCGAGCGAGATCCTGCGGCCGAATCCTCTTACGCGATGCCAAGCGATGGTCAGCCGGCAGCACGGCGATCAAGGGCTCCTTCGCCAGCGTCTTGAAGATCACGCCGGCACTCTCCTTTTCGGGCCGAAGGAAGCCGACGTCCAACTTTCCTCGCATCAACGCGAGCGCGATTTCCGGGGAGGATTGCGTAGACAGCGTGACTTCGATCTCCGGTGCTTCCTCACGGAGAATGCGTAGCAGTTGGGGGAGCCACATGACCTCCAACCCAACCAGGAATCCCATCGAGAGGACGGGTCTTTGCGGTTGCGCGGTGCGCCGGGCACCGTCTGTCGCCGCCTCGACTTGCAGGAGCGCCAGCCGTGCGTGATCGAGAAACACTCTTCCGGCGGCGGTCAGCGCCACGCCACGCGGCTGGCGCTCCAAGAGCTGTACGCCGACCTCGGTCTCCAGGTCGCGGATCTGTCGGCTCAGGGAGGGCTGCGACGTGTTCAGTCGCCGCTGGGCCGCGGTCAGCAGGCTGCCTTCTTCAGCGACGGCAACGAAATAGCGCAGGTGCCGGAGCTCCATGAGTCCCTCGTATATCTTCCAGGCATAGCTTGAAGCCTACAAGGTCTTGGTCAGGAGCCAAAGAGGGATTTACCGTTTCACAGTCTTCAACCAAGAAAAGGACAACGAACGATGTCATCGCCGAAGCCTCGTATCGTCTTCAGCAAATCTGAACATCGTGTCATTTGGAAAGCCAGGGGCCGCGATGTGTGGCCTGATCGGCTCGGGTCTGCTTGCTTTTTTTAGACACGCGTCCGCAAACCTTTCAACAAATATCCAATAGCGCAGATGGAGCGACTCGATGTCGACGATCACGACTACAGACGGCGTGAGCATCTTCTACAAGGATTGGGGATCGGGTCAGCCGATCGTATTCAGCCACGGCTGGCCGCTGTCAGCGGACGACTGGGATGCCCAGATGATGTTCTTCCTTCAGCACGGGTATCGCGTGATCGCGCACGATCGGCGCGGCCACGGTCGGTCCGAGCAGCCCAGCACCGGCAACGACATGGATCATTGGGTTGAAGACCTCGCGGCCCTGACTGAACACCTTGACCTGCGCGATGCGATCCATATCGGGCATTCGACGGGTTGCGGTGAGGTCGCTCGCTATGTTGCTCGCCACCCGGCGCGCGTCGCGAAGGCCGTGCTGGTCGCTTCACTGACACCGAACATGTACCGGAGCGAGGACAATCCGTCCGGTCAAGCGCCGAAGTGGTTCGAAGATATCCGAGCAGGTATGTTGGGCAATCGGTCGGAGTTCTACCGTTTCGTCCCTGAGAACCCGTTCTACGGCTACAATCTCGAGGGGGCCAAGCCTTCGGAGGCCATCATCGCGAACTGGTGGCGCCAAGGCATGGCCGGTGGTGCCCTCGCTCACTATGCGACTGTCGACTCCTGGCTCGAAGACTATACCGAGGATCTCAAGAAGATCACCGTGCCGGTGCTGGTGATGCATGGCGAGGCGGATCAAATTGTCCCATTCGCAAGTACCGTGCCGCGTGCGGTCAACCTGCTCAAGAACGGGTCGCTAAAGACTTATCCCGGCTATCCCCACGGCATGCTCACCACCCATGCTGATGTCCTCAACCCCGACCTGCTCGCGTTCATCAGGTCTTGAAGACATCTCCCATCGATTGTCGCCCACGGCACATATGAGGGCATATGTTGAGGAGGGTTCGGCTTTCGCCGTAGTGAAAGGAACGAACGGGAAGCTCGAACCCTCCTCGAAAATTCGCCGGCCGCGACAAGCGGTATCCGCCTTCAGGCCGGCCAGAACACGCACCCCGGTCATCGGCGTCATCCGCAGGGCGGCAGAAGTCATTCAAAAAGGCTGATCGAAGCAGCCGTTGTTGGTAAAGGTGAAGCCATCGTAGGTTGGCCTCGCCATTCCATCGGGCGTTGGCAAGTTTGCGATTTTTATCTCGGCCGTGGTGCAATCACTGCGGCGACTACGGTTGCCAGCCTTTCGTGCCCAACAACAGGCCATGATTACGTCCGGGCACGTTGAGGTCTTGGCTGTCGACCAGTCCACCCCGGATTTCAACTCGGCCATCGAGTCCACGTTCACCTTCTCGTATACCTGTATAGCAAAGAGGTATGCGACGATCGGGATAAGCGTTAGTCATTCGCGCAATGATGTCGGTGATCGGCGGTTCGGTCCGACGCAGGTCAAGACCCTCGACTTCTTCGATAGCCGTGCCTCATGGCGGCGCGACAAAGACGATCAAGGAGTCATGTGCCGGGAGGGCCAGCTCTTCCAGGACCGCGTCGTAGTCGCCTTGGATGAGCTCGATCGGGCGATCGAGCGCGGCAATGTTTTGCCTGGTTAGGCACGCTGGGGTCCAACTCGAACGCAAGCCCCTGCGAATGAGGAACGTGTCGCAGTATCCAGTAGAGCGTGTTGCATGAGCCGGCGAAGGGATCAATGACCGAGAACCTGGTCTCGGGCGGGAGTGAGGCGGCGACCTCTGCAGGCTCGCACCAAGGCGCATATCGTTCCGCATGTCGTGCGGTTGGTGAAGGAAGGCTCTCGCGTCCATACGGACGAGGCGTCAAACTTCAAGCTGTTAAGGCGCGATATGGCTATGACCACGAACACATGGATCCCTCGGCCAAGGAATACGTGCGCGCGACGTGCACACTAGCTAACTCGATCGAATCGTTCTGGTCTCAGGTGAAGCGCGGTATCAACGGGACTTACGTTTAGTTTTCGAAGAAACACTTGCAGCTTTACCTTCGCGAGCTCGAGTATCGCCATAACTTGCGGAAGCAGCCCGCTTTGATGCTCAAGCTTCTTTTTGCAGGCGTTTCCCCGGGTACGGGTTGAGAAATCATAGCCTGCAAAAGTTGGTCGAATCTCTGCTGATATTTCCGGTTCATTTAGGCTCCAAACTTCTCACGCACCTTAGTGAGAAATTGCAGCTGCTCGTCATGAAACTTCGGAACCGCCATCTCGTGTAACGAAGCCAACCCTTTCAGCTTACCTTCCGCCGCGCCTATTTCCATGGCGTGATTCATGGAAACAAACCCTCGGTTGGGCACATAGTTTCCCATCTCGGATGCGTTCTGCAAAGCCCAGACCCATCGCGAGCCTTCCTCTCCGGCGAAAAGCCCGGCCGCCTCTATCCATTCGTCTTTTAGGGCATCCATAATACCGCTTGGCTTTTCCCTAATGGTCTCAAATTCCCGTTCCGCTTCGTCGTGGCTGATTTCCTGGTTCAATAGCCGGATACGAAGTGCCTCAAATTCATCGCGTCGAGCAATAATGACTCGTTTGGCCTTCTCAAAGGCCTCCTCCATTTGTTCAGCGCCATCGAGTTTTGCCAAAAATCTGGCTTTGCCATCTAACTGCTTTACGGGGAGCGTCCCTTTGAATGAGGAGTAAGCTATCCCTAATAGTGCGGCCGATGCACTTAGCATCAACACTAGTGCCGCTCCTCCAAAGAGGGCCCCCGCCAAGCCAAACGAGTTCCAATACCAGAGCGCCGAAGCCGTGATGCTCATGACGGCCGCCGGGAATAACCAGTTGAAGCCGTAGAACGCCCAGCCAGCAATCGATTGGGCTTTGTCAGCGTGGCCTGACAGCTTGCCAATACCCATGTGTCTGCCCTCCAGCGTGCCCTCTAGGGGTAGTTGTGGCAGACAAAAAAGTACCCGATCTAGAGTACATGTTGAAAGTGTATATATCTGCCCTGCACACGGGCGCATTCCGCCGTCGGCGATCTAAAGCGTCACGACGACCTTGCCGAAATGTGAGCCGCTCCGAAGGTGAGCATAGGCCTTGGGGACATCCTCGAAACCGTAGATGCGATCCACGATCGGATGGATCGCATGGTCGGTCAGGAAGCGATTCATCGCCGTGAAATGTTCGACGGATCCGACCGTGACACCGATGATGTCGGCATTCTCCCATTGCAGGCGGGCGAGATCCGGCTTCGGGCCGAACCCCGTCAGGACGCCGATCTGAATGATCTTGCCGCCCGAAGCGAGGGATCGCAGCGTCCGGTCATAGGTACCGGGGCCGCCGAGCTCCAGAACATGACTGGCGCCTGCGCCGCCCGTGGCCTTCATCACAGCGGCGTCCCAGTCGGGCGTGTCGCGGTAATTGATGAGGATCGAGCCGCCCAGTGTCCTGGCGCGGGCGAGTTTCTCATCGGAGGATGAGATCACGATTGCGCGCGCGCCGAGCGCCGCCGCGAATTGAAGGCCGAACAGTGCGACGCCACCCGTGCCCTGGACAAGCAGCAGATCGCCTTTGCCCATCGCGCCGCGTGTGACGAGACCGTGCCAGGCCGTGACGCCGGCACAGGGCAGCGTGGCCGCTTCGAGCGAGGACAAGTGCGGCGGCACGGGGACGAGCGCGGTTGCAGGCAGCACCACATATTCTGCCAGCATTCCGTCCGTCGCGTTGCCGCCGAGCGACGACGGAACGTAGCTGGACTTGAACGGCCCGGTGACCCAATCGCGGAAGAACGACGCGGCGACGCGGTCTCCGACCTGCCATTGCCCGACGTCGGGGCCGATGGCGTCAACGATGCCGGCACCATCGGAGAGCGGCACGCGGCCGTTGAGCTCGCTCTCGCCCGCGCGGTCGAGGATGAGAAGATCCCGGTAGTTCAGGCTTGCCGCTTCGACCCGGATGCGGACTTCACCATCGGCGGGCTCGGGTTTGCTCACGTCGGCTCGCACGAGGCGACCGGCCCCGGCATGGCTGTTCAAATGGTAGGCTTTCATCATTGCTCCCTTCACAAGCGGCATGACTTGGATGGGCACAGTCTGTACGGTCTGACAGCGCTGTCAGGGTCAAGAGGTTTTCAGATGAAAATTGGCGAGCTCTCCCGAAGGACGGGCATCAGCGTCCGCATGTTGCGATACTACGAGGCCGAAGGGTTGCTCGCGCCGCAGCGGACCGCCTCCGGTTATCGCGACTATGGCCCGGAGGAAGAGCAGACTGTGCGGCGGATCAAGATGCTCGGCTCTGCCGGGATGACGCTCGAGACGATCCAGCAATTGCTCCCGTGCGTTCGGAACAACGATCCGGCTTTCACGCCGTGCAATGAGCTGCGCAGAATCCTCGCTCGGCAGGTCGGCCTGATCGACGAACGCATCGAGACCCTCAGCCAGAGCCGGACAATTCTTGCCGGCTATCTGGCGAGCGTGAACTGATCGCGCTGATGCGCGGACGTCCGCCTCGGGGGCAGAGCGGGCATGCTCTTGCGAGTTGGGAATGCCAGCTAGTGACCCCGAAGCACAACTACAGCAATCTCATTCGCCGCAACGCACAACACGATCCCTATTAACTGTGCTATTGTTGGTAAATGAGGCGGATCAGATGAAGCGGCGGGAATTCATCGCACTCGTAGGCAGCACTTTCGCAGCTTGGGGCTCCCAGGCGCAGGACGGTATCCGGCGGATAGGAGCGCTTGTCACCAGTCCGCTAAGCACCGGAGCGTTTGAAAAGGTGCTGAAAGAGCGAGGGTGGGCCGTCGGCCGCAACTTGCAGATTGAGTATCGATTCACTGGTGGTGACACTGACCTGACGCGAGGTTATGCCCGCGAGTTGCTCGCTCTAAAGCCCGACGTTCTGTTCGCAACAACTAACACGTCGATGGCCGCGCTTCATGCCGAGCACTACAACATCCCTACGGTATTCGCCATGGTAAGCGACCCCGTCGGAATGCACTATGTTGAAAGCTTTGCCAGACCCGGCGGCAATACAACCGGCTTTACGCCGTTTGAACCGTCCTTAGGCGGAAAGTGGGTTGCTCTCCTCGAGGAGGTCAGCCCGAACATCAAGCATCTTGGTATCGTGTACAATCCTGAACCAGGAAATAATTCGGCTGCCTTTCGTGACTCGATTGAAGCAGTCGCAAACGAAATCGGAATTGCATCGATCGAAACGCCGAATGGTGACGCTTCGGATATTGATCGATTAATTCGTTCGTTCAAGGAAAAGCCTAGCAGCGCCCTTGTTTTTCTTCCCGATGCACTCACGTCCGTCCGACGCGATCACATTATTGCGCTGGTCGCGCAGTCTCGATTGCCCGCGATCTATCCGCTGCGTCTCTACTGTGCGGCTGGCGGTCTCATGTCCTACGGAGTCAGCATTAACAGGATTTATGCCGGCGCAGCATCTTATGTTGATCGAATCTTGCGCGGTGCAAGCCCTGCCGAGTTGCCTGTCCAAGCACCTACCGAATTTGAGTTGGTCGTAAATAGAAAGGCTGCGCAACAACTTGGCTTAACCTTGCCGCCCACCTTACTCGCTCGTGTCGATGAGGTGATCGAATAGCGCTGTATTGCAGCAACGCGCGAGCCGTTGACGCGTTGCGGCGAGATGTCCGGGGTCAGGGGTAAAGCGGAAGCTTCCCACCGCTGCTCAAAACGGCGCGGTTGACCCGAAGCGGAAGCCTCTGGCACCCGAGGCGACAGGATATTAGGCTCCCGTCATAACGACTTCGCTTTCAGGGAGGACAGATGCGACGGCGAGAGCTTCTGGCCGCACTATTGGCCGCCACGGCCGCGAGGCCATTGAAAGCTACGGAAGTAAACAAGGTTCATCGTCTGGCGGTTTGCGCAGCCAGTCCAGAATGGGCCTCGAAGAACGTTTGGGCCACCCTGTTCAATCGATTGCCTCAGATCGGGTTCGTCGAAGGGAAGAACCTTATCATCGATCGATATACTACGGACGGCCAACCGGAGCACTATGGAGACGTTGCCCGTAAGATCGTGCAAGCAGCACCCGATGTCATAGCACTCGGGTTCGATCATCAGCTCATTCTAAAGATCGCAGCAGAGACAGCCTCGATCCCGATAGTAGCTACGTTTGGCGATCCGGTGGCCGCCGGGATCGTGAGAAACATGGGAAGGCCGGAGCGCAACATCACTGGCGTTTCATTAGACGCCGGCATCGAGATGCAAGGAAAGCACCTCGAGATATTGTTGCAAGCTGTCCCCTCGGCATCGCGCGTCGCCTACCTGTCAAATCGTGCTGAATGGGACGGCGCATGGGGACAGTCTACCAGGGACGCCGGCCGCCGGTTAGGCATTTCGGTGGTTGGCTTCCCCCTGGAGCATTCGGCGGACGAGTCCGAATACCGGCAGGCCTTCGAGAGCATGAGTCAGCAATCGATCAACGCGCTCATGGCCAACGGATTTCCTCCCAATCTCGGCCACCGCGACTTGATACTTGAATTGGCGGTGAAATATCGCCTGCCGTCCATCACCTGGTGGCCTGACCTTGTCGAACGCGGACAGGGATTTCTCTCGTATGCACCCGATTATCCATATTATTTCCGCCTCTGGGCTGATGAAGTTGGCGAAGCTCTAAACGGAGCTACCCCGGCCGACATCCCGATCCAACAGGCGACCAAGCTCCTACTTGAAATCAATCTGAAGACCGCCAAGGCGGTTGGTCTCGACATTTCGCCATCGCTTCTCGCTCGTGCCGATCGGGTCATCGAATAGCGTCAAGTTATCTCCGCTTGCGGCCCAGAACGGGCCGCCTGCAGCGTTCGCCGATTCGTCAGCTGGTGATCCTGAGCGGAATTCGCATTGATCAATGTGTTGCTGTCTTCCTTCTCGGCAGCATCATATGATTGGCGAAGTTAGAGACTAGAGGGCGCGCCATGAAGCGACGGGATTTCATGAAGGCTATTGGTCTTATCACCGCCTGCGGCGCAGCAGCCACTCCCCCAATGGCTCAAGGCAAAGTGCGTCGGGTAGGTGCACTGCTTGTAGGAGCAATTACAAAGAAGTTTCTTGAAGATAGCCTCAAACAACGTGGCTGGAAGCTCGGCGATAATCTCATCGTTGAAAGCCGAATATATAACGGAGATACTGATCTGGCGCATCGTTATGCCCGAGAGCTGATCTCCCTGAAGCCGGATGTGCTGTTTGCATTGACCAATACGTCCATGGCGGCACTTCAAGCTGAGGGCTCAACGCTTCATACCGTCTTTGCCATGGTAAGTGATCCAGTGGGAATGCAGTACGTTGATAGCTTTTCCAGACCGGGCCACAACGTGACAGGCTTCACACCATTTGAGCCGAGCTTGGGCGGCAAGTGGGTTTCTCTCCTGAAAGAGATTGCGCCGAACATCCAGCACATCGGGCTCGTCTACAATCCTGAACCCGGAAACAATTCCGCGGCATTCCGCGAATCGATAGACAGGACCGCGCGCGCATCAGGAATCGCGTCAGTGGAAACACCCAGTGGCGGAGAATCCGACATGGAGCGTTTGATCGTTTCCTTTAAAGACAAGGCCGATAGCGGCCTCATTTTCTTGCCTGATGCATTCACGAGTTCACAACCAGATCGCTTTACAGCCTTGGTCCGCCAATGCCGCATTCCAGCAATATATCCACTCCGTTCCTTCTGCGACGCTGACGGCCTGATTTCTTACGGCGTCTACTTCATGAAGGTATTCGATGGTGCGGTGTCGTACGTTGATCGGATTCTGCGCGGTGCTGATCCCGCCGAACTGCCCGTTCAAGCTCCAACCGAGTTTGAGTTGGTCGTAAACCAAAAAGCAGCCCGGCAACTTGGCTTACGATTACCTCCCGATTTAGTTGCTCGCGCGGACGATGTAATCGGATAGACCACCGCGCTTGCTGCGGTGCATTTGTCCGCTGTTGGCCCCGAAGCTGATCAGAGCGGCTTGGCCGCGAATGTCTGCCGTCGCAGAGCCGTGAGCGGACGCTGTGTGGATGCTGCTAGATCCCCAGAATCGTCCGCGCGTTGGCCTTCAACACCTTCGGCCGGATCTCGTCGCGGATGTCGATCTTGGCGAAATCCGACAGCCAGCGGTCCGGCGTGATGACGGGCCAATCGGAGCCGAACAGCATCTTGTCCTGCAGGATCGAGTTGATGTAGCGCACCAGGATCGGCGGGAAGTATTTCGGCGACCAGCCGGAGAGGTCGATATAGACGTTCGGCTTGTGGGTCGCGACCGACAGCGCTTCTTCCTGCCAGGGGAAGGAGGGGTGGGCGAGGATGATCTTGAGGTCGGGGAAATCGGCCGCGACGTCGTCCATGTACATCGGGTTGGAATATTTCAGCCGCATGCCCATGCCGCCGGGCATGCCCGAGCCGACGCCGGTCTGGCCGGTGTGGAACAGCGCGATCGCGCCGCCGTTGTTGATCTCTTCGTAGAGCGGATAGGCCATGCGGTCGTTGGCGTAGAAGCCCTGCATGGTCGGATGGAATTTGAAGCCGCGCACGCCGTAGTCCTCGATCAGCCTGCGCGCCTCGCGCACGCCGAGCTTGCCCTTGTGCGGGTCGATCGAGACGAAGGGGATGAGGACGTCGAGATGGTCGGAGGCGATCTCCAGCATCTCCTCGTTCTTGTAGCGGCGGAAGCCGGTCTCGCGCTCGGCATCGACGGGGAAGATCACTGCGGCGATGTTCTTGGAGCGGTAATAGGCCGCGGTCTCCGGCACGGTCGGCGGATGCTTGTGCGGCGACTTGAAATACTCGGCCATCTGCGCCTGGAAATCGTCATAGCCGTCGTCGGGATGGGTGCCGCAGGGCTCCTCGGCATGGGTGTGGATGTCGATCGCAACGACCTTGTCGATATCAGGCAGCTTCAGCTTGGGCATTTGTGTCCTCCCGACGGGTTGCCAAATTGATTATATGATATAACGAATTTGGCAAGGCGTTGCTGGCAGGGAAATCGCAACCCGTGAAAGTCTTTGCGGGGCCTCGCCGCGATGGGACGGAATCGGGCCGATCCGGCCGCTTCTACTGTGCATGGGGTTGTTTTCGCGATTTTGCTTGAGGGGAACCGGCCGGATAACATTGACACGACCTCACGCGATGCCTTAAGAACCGCCCCGTCCCGGGCGGTCGGTCCGCCAGCGGGAAAGATTTCATTTTGCCACATTCGCGCGTGCCGAGACGGTAGTGCCGAACACGGCCTTTCGAACGTTCAGGATTCTGCCATGAAGGTCCGTAACTCGCTGAAGTCGCTGCGCGGTCGCCATCGCGCCAACCGCCTGGTCCGCCGCAAGGGCCGGGTCTATGTGATCAACAAGGTGCAGCGCCGCTTCAAGGCTCGCCAGGGCTGATCTGCCAAGAGGCTGATCCCCGGCAGCGCCTTTTCGCGCGGCCCCGCAAGACCACGGCTCACACGAGTTTGACGCCGCCTTTGCTTTGCAAGGGCGGCTTTGCGCGTTTAGACTTTCACCATGACCGTGAGATTCCTTCATCCGCGTACGCTGTGCCTGGCCCTGGTTCTTGGAACCGCCGGCCTTGCGCCGGCGCTGGCGCAGGATCCGGCCCCGCCGGCGAAGCAGCAGAAGAAGCTGCCCGAGGCGCCGGCCAAGCTGCCCAAGGCCGACCGCACCAAGAATCTCGATTTCCTGTTCGGCGCGCTGAAGGCCGCCCCTGATGACGTCAGCGCCAGGCATGTCGAGGCCCGGATCTGGGCGATCTGGCTGCAGACCCCGAGCGACACCGCCGCGCTGCTGATGGCGCGGGCCAAGGCGGCGGTCGATGCGCAGAAGATCGACGTCGCGATCAAGCTGCTCGATGCCGTCATCAAGCTCCGGCCCGACTACATCGAAGCCTGGAACCGGCGCGCCACGCTCTATTACATGCAGAACGACTATGCCCACTCGCTCGCCGACATCCGCGAGGTGCTGATCCGCGAGCCCCGTCATTTCGGCGCGCTCGCCGGGCTCGGCATGATCATGCAGGACGTCGGCGACGAGAAGCGCGCGCTCGAGGCCTACCGCAAGGCGCTCGCCGTCAATCCGCACCTTGAGAAGATCCCCGAGCAGGTGAAGGCCCTGGCCGAGAAGGTCGAGGGCCGCGACATCTAGAGCACGATCCGGAAAAGTGTGCAGCGGTTTTCCGGAAAGATCGTGCTCAAACAATACGAGATATTTCGATCATTTTTCGAGCGGTTGCGGCGCGCGGCGATTAACCACGATCGGAAGCGCAATCTCGCAAGGACTATTGCCGGCGCCGCCGCAGGTCTACCTGCATGGCAGGGAGCACAGCCATGATGCGTTTGATCTTTGCTTGTAGCTTGCTGTTGGCGTCGGGAACGGTCAGCCTCGCCAATGGGCTGTTCTGGGTGGTCGGCAATCGCGCCACCGGCAAATGCAACATCGTGACCAGCAATCCGGTCATCTACGGCGACATCTGGTTCGGCGACGGTCCCTACAAATCCAAGGACGATGCCAAGCTTGCGCGCTCGACCATCCGCGCCTGTCCCGTGCTCACACCCGACGAGCAAAAGGCCGAGGACGACGCCGGTTGATCTGGCTCAGTGCAGCAGGTTGGTGCCGCGCTCGGCGAGACCGCGATCGGCCGCCGCCGCATAGGCCTTGGCGAGTTCGCTCTCGAGATGCTCGTTGATCAGCAGCAGGGCCCGCACGGCACCGCGCAAATCGCCGTTGCAGCTTGCGACAATCTCGTCGATTGCGCTGTCATTCGATCTGAAGCTCATCGATAATCCTCCGGTTCAAACCCAGGACAATCCTGCCGGTCTTTCCTGCATCCCCCGAGGTTGCGAGGAGGGATCGGCGCCCATCCGCTTCCAAATGGCGGAACCGACCGTGGCGATTATAAGGACGGCGCGATGACGACTGCATGAAGCTGGCCGGAGGCTTGTGTGTCATCGCGTGGTATCATTGATTTTGTTGAATTTTTTTAGTTCGGCAATTATGCACATATCCACAGGGCGGCATTTCCGGTGGAAGCGCCGAGCCTCGCTGCGCGAAACTGCCGTCTGCGTCATTCGTAACTGCCATGTGCCCTGGATCGTCCGGACTGTCTCCATGATCGTTTTATCAGCCGTGACGGCGCTGGCCCTGCTCGCGCTGGTCACGCAGGCCGGCATCGTCGTCCTGCAACGTTCCTTTCCGCCGCAGGGCCGGATGATCGAGGTCGAGGGTGCGAGGCTGCACGTCGTCGACATCGGCCCGCGCGACGCTGGCTTGCCGATCGTCATGCTGCACGGCGCAAGCTCCAATCTCGAAGCGATGCGGCGTCCGCTCGGCGACATGCTCGCCGGGAACCACCGCGTGGTTCTGATCGACCGCCCCGGACACGGCTGGAGCACGCGTGCGCGACGGCAGGATTCGACGCCTCAGATTCAGGCGCGAATGATCGATGAGGCGCTCGGCAAGCTTGGAATCGATCGCGCCATCTTCGTCGTGCACTCCTGGAGCGGTGCGCTGGGCGCGCGGCTGGCGCTCGATCACGCAAGCCGCGTTGCCGGGCTCGTGATGCTGGCACCGGTGACCCATCCCTGGCGCGGCGGCGTCGGCCGCTACAACGAGTTCATCGCAACGCCTGTCATCGGCCCGCTGCTCGCCTACACCATCACGCTGCCGCTGGGCTATTTCGTCACCGAATCCGGTGCGCGCAACGTTTTCCTGCCGCAAACGATGCCTGATCGATTCGTGAATGAGTCAGCGACGCCGCTATTGCTGCGGCCGCGCGAATTCATCGCCAATGCCTATGATCTGGTGACGCTGAAGGAAGCCGTAGCCGCGCAGGCGCCGCGCTACGGCGAGGTCAGAGCGCCCGTGACGATTATCGCCGGCGCGCCCGACAAGACGGTGAAGACCGACATCCACGCACGCCCGTTCGCCGCGACGGTGCCGAATGCAAAGCTGATCGTGCTGCCCGATCTCGGCCACATGGTGCAGAACGCGGTACCGGATCTCGTGAAGACAGAGATCGAGACGATGATCGCGAACATTGCCCCGGCGCAAGCGGCCGCCAATTTCAATTAGCGGCCGCCATTCGTTCGCTTACTGCTTGATCTTCCCGTCCTTGTCGAACTGCGAGACGTAGGACCAGAGGTTGTTGACCTCGGTTTCGTTCTTGATGCCGGCGAATGCCATCTTGGTGCCGGGAATCTTGGCCTTCGGATCCTTGATGTATTCCTTGAACTGCGCCTCGTTCCAGGTGATGCCGGAATTCTTGTTCGCATCCGAATAATTGTAGTCCGGCGCGGTGCCGGAATGACGGCCATCAAGGCCGTTCAGCTCGGGGCCGACCTTGTTCTTCGCGCCTTCGCCGATGGCGTGGCAGGCGAGGCACTTGTTGAACGACGTCTTGCCGGCCGCGACATCCTGGGCCATCGCGGTGGAGGCTGCGGCAGTCATGGCGAGGGCAACCAAAGCGCCGAAAGTCAATTTTTTCATAGCTCTTCGTCTCTTCCCGGGTCAGAGGGGGGATCGTGGTTTTGGCAGGTTCGGTGCACGTGGACAAGCCGCCAAACCCTGACAGGTTTCTTGATAGCAGACTTGCCTCAGAGAGAACTTGCGCTGCAACAAAGCAATGCGACCTTCGGAGGACCCTACCCAAACCTGGGCAGACGTGATTGATTTGCCGGAACAAATTCCAATGCCCGACGAAGGTTTGTAACATGGCCATCATGATGCCCGCGAGCGATCAGGCGGTGCTGGCGCGCCGCAGCGAAATCGTCGCCGCCTTGCGCGCAATCGTGCCGGGCGAGGGCGTGATCGATACGCCCGCCGAGATGCGGGCCTATGAATCCGACGGTCTGACCGCCTATCGGCAGCCGCCGATGGTCGTGGTGCTGCCTGATACGACCGAGCAGGTCTCGCTCGTCCTGAAATATTGTGCCGCCCATGGCATCAAGGTGGTGCCGCGCGGCTCCGGCACCTCGCTATCCGGCGGCGCGCTGCCGCTGGAGGACGGCGTGCTGCTGGGCCTCGGCAAGTTCAAGCGCATCCGCGAGATCGATTTCGACAACCGCGTCGTCGTCACCGAGCCCGGCGTCACCAATCTCGCCATCAGCCAGGCAGTCGCGCATGCCGGCTTCTACTACGCGCCCGATCCGTCCTCGCAGATCGCCTGCTCGATCGGCGGCAATGTCGCGGAAAATTCCGGCGGCGTGCACTGCCTCAAGTACGGCATGACCACCAACAATGTGCTCGGCTGCGAGATCGTCCTGATGAGCGGCGAGATCCTGCGCATCGGCGGCAAATCGGCGGAGAATCCCGGTTACGACCTCATGGGCGTCATCACCGGCTCCGAAGGCCTGCTCGGCGTCATAACCGAGATCACCGTGCGCATCCTGCAGAAGCCGGAGACGGCGCGCGCGCTGATGGTCGGATTCGCGCAGGTCGAGGCGGCCGGCGAATGCGTGGCGCGCATCATCGGCGCCGGTATCATTCCTGGCGGCATGGAGATGATGGACAAGCCGGCGATCCACGCCGCGGAGGCGTTCGTCCATGCCGGCTATCCGCTCGACGTCGAAGCGCTGCTCATCATCGAGCTCGACGGTCCCAAGATCGAGGTCGACGAGCTGATCACGCGCGTCGAGACCATCGCAAGAGGCTGCGGCTCGGTGACGCTGCAGATCTCCAATTCGGAGGCCGAGCGCAATTTGTTCTGGGCGGGCCGCAAGGCCGCGTTTCCCGCGGTGGGCCGCATCTCGCCCGACTATCTCTGCATGGACGGAACCATTCCGCGCGGCGCGCTGCCGAGGGCGCTGGCGCGCATCCGCGAGCTTGGCGAAAAGTACCAGCTCGGCTGCGCCAACGTGTTCCACGCCGGCGACGGCAATCTGCATCCGCTGATCCTCTACGATGCCAACAAGCCCGGCGAAATCGAGCGCGCCGAGGCCTTCGGCGCCGACATCCTGCGCGCCTGCGTCGAATTCGGCGGCGTGCTCACCGGCGAGCACGGCGTCGGCATCGAGAAGCGCGACCTCATGCCGGAGATGTTCACCGAGATCGACCTCAGCCAGCAGCAGCGGTTGAAATGCGCCTTCGACGCGCAGGGCCTGCTCAATCCAGGAAAAGTGTTTCCGACCCTGCATCGCTGCGCCGAGCTCGGCCGCATGCATGTCCATGCCGGCAAGCTGGCGTTCCCGGACATTCCGCGGTTCTGAGCATTGGGCTTGTCGGTTCAGGTAGCGGTATGGCGGACATCTCGATAGGCACGACGACCAGGACAGCGGCCGCGACGCGCACCCCTTCGCGCATGCTGTTCATCGACAACATCCGCTGGTCGATGATCATTCTCGTGCTGAGCATGCATGCGGCCGACACCTACTCACCGTTCGGCAATTGGTACTATGTCGACCGGCAGAAGATCGGCTTCGGCACGGCTCTGTTCTTCGGCATCTATCAGAGCTTCCTCCAGGCGTTCTTCATGGCGGTGTTGTTCTGCATCGCCGGCTATTTCGCGGCATCATCGTTTGACAGGAAAGGGCTTTCCGCTTTTGCCCGTGACCGGTTGTTCCGGCTGGGCGTACCGACCCTGGTCTATATGTTCGTGATCGGTCCGCTCACTCAGTATTTCCTGTCGCATAGCTGGGGCAACGGTGGTTTCGGCCATCAATGGCTGACGCACCTGCGCGATGGCGAGTGGCTGTCCGAGACCGGGCCGATGTGGTTCTGCGCCGTGCTGCTGCTGTTCTCGCTGCTCTACGGTCTGATCCGGCTGTCGGGATGGCAGGAGCGGATGGTTGCGCTGAGTGGACCGTTGGTCGCGGTCTTCGTCGTGGTCATGGCCACGACGACCTTTGCCGTGCGCGTCGTCGTGCCGGGCGGTGCGTCAGTGCTCAACGTCCATCCCGGCGATCTCCCGCAATATGTTCTGATGTTCGCGGCGGGGGCCTACGGCTACCGCGGCAACTGGATGATTGGCCTTGTCGACCGATCGTATCTGCGTTGGGGAGCTCTGGCGCTGGCCATCTCTGCGGCGCTATTCGCGGCGCTGGTGCTGTTTGGCGGCGGCCTCGAAGGCGACACGGCGCTCTATGGCGGCGGCTTCAATCCCGTCAGTGCCGGCATGTGCCTGTGGGAGGCGCTCGTCTGCGTGGGCATGGGCTTCCTGCTCCTCGCCGTTTACCGTCGCTATTTCGACACGCAAGGTCTGCTCGCCAATTGGCTCTCGGACAATGCCTTCGGCGTCTACCTGATCCACCCGCCGATCCTGATCGGCTTTGCCCTGCTGATGCACGGGTTGCTGCTGCCAGCGCTCGCGAAAGCGCTCCTGCTGACGGTGCTGGCCGCGATCGGCAGCTTCAGCGTCTCGGGGTTCATCCTGCGCAGATCGCCGCTGCGCGCGATCATCTAGTGGTACGACGCCGCGGTCCGGATCGAACCGCGGCGTGCGAGCTGGCTTCTACAGCAGCCCGTACTGCGCCCGCTCGCGCTTCGCCAAGAGCGGCAGCGCTTGGCCTGCGATGTAGGTCTTGAAATGCGCGCTCTCCTGGTGCGCCTTGAACGCGGCCTCGTCGCGGAACAGCTCATAGAACAGGAACTGCGCCGGATTGTCCTTCGCCCGTGAGATCAGGAACAGCTTGACGCCCTCCTCGCGCTGCGCTTCCGGCAGGAAGCGGTCGAGGATCCCTGCGATCTTGTCGGCCTCATCAGGCTTTGCCTCCCATTGCGCGACCACGAGCAGGCCGCCGCCGTCGACGGCATCACTCAGCGATTTCTGCGTGGCATAGTGGTTCATGATGTCTGTCTCCATCGGTTGGTTTCGATCGCGACCGGGGCAGACTTGTAGCGATGGCCCGCCGGCTTTGGTTCGCCGCGGATCGAAGTGTCGATGTCGTGAACGATTCGACTAATATCGAAGTGTCATTGTCGCTCGCGGCGGGTCCCGCGCGGGCGGGCGAGGGGCGATGGCGCGACGTCATATTTGATTTCGGACGCGAATTTCGCTACCGCCTTTGCCCGTGGATACGCTCAAGGTCAGAGACGCCAAAGACGTCGAAGAGGTGGTGCGCGCGGCGATTGCCAATGAGCAGCCGCTCGAGATCATCGGTCATGGCAGCATGCGCAGCATCGGGCACGCCATGGCGACCAACGCCGTGCTCGACGTCTCCGCGCTGAATGCCGTCACCTCCTACGAGCCGAACGAGTTGATCGTCACGCTCCAGGCCGGCGCGCCGGTCGCCGACGTGCTGTCGCTGATCGACGCCAAGAACCAGCAATTCGCTTTCGAGCCCGTCAACACGGCGCCGCTGCTCGGCACGCCGCTCTCAGGGACCATCGGCGGCATGATCGCGGCCGGTCTCGCCGGCCCGCGCCGGATCAAGGCGGGCGGAGCGCGCGACCATCTGCTCGGGGCGCATGCGGTCTCCGGCTTCGGCGACAGCTTCAAGACCGGCGGCAAGGTGGTGAAGAACGTCACCGGCTATGATCTCTGCAAGCTGCTGGCGGGGTCCTGGGGCACGCTGTCGGTGATGACCGAAGTGACGCTGAAGGTGATGCCGAAGCCGGAAGCGGAGCGGTCGCTGCTGCTGCGCGGGCTCGATGATGCCGCCGCCAACAAGGCGATGACTGCGGCTCTCGGCTCCCCCTACGACGTCTCCGGCGCCGCGCATCTGCCGAAATCGGCGCTCCGGACCCGGACTGACGGGCTTGGCGATATCGCCGGCCAGGGCGAGGCGGTGACCGTGTTGCGGCTCGAGGGCATCGCGGCCTCCGCCAGCCATCGCGCCGGTTCCTTGCGCGAGTTGCTGGCGCCGTTCGGCGCCGCGACCCTGATCGAGGATGCCGCCTCGTCGATGCTGTGGTCCGCCATCCGCGACGTGCTGCCGTTCGCGGCCGGCGGCGCGCTCGGCGACTGGCCGGTGTGGCGCATCGTCTGTCCGCCGGCCTCGGGGGCGGTGCTCGGCGCGCAATTGGCGCGCGAGACCGGCGGCGATGTGATCTACGACTGGGGCGGCGGGCTGATCTGGGCGGCGCTGCCGCCGAAGCCGGATGCGCATGCCCCGTCCGTGCGCCAGCGCGCCGATGCGGTCGGAGGGCACGCCACGCTGATCCGGGCAACCGAGGACGTCAGGCGCGTCGTCGACGTGTTCCACCCGCAAGCGCCGGGCGTTGCCGCCTTGAGCGAACGGGTCCGCGCCAGCTTCGATCCGAAGTCGATCTTGAACCGGGGGCGCTTGAGGCGGGCTACGGCATGAAGACCGAATTCTCACTCGCGCAGCTTGCCGACCCCGACATCGCGGAAGCCGACAAGATCCTGCGCGCCTGCGTCCATTGCGGCTTCTGCACGGCGACTTGCCCGACCTATGTCCTGCTCGGCGACGAGCTCGATAGCCCGCGCGGCCGCATCTACCTGATCAAGGAGATGCTGGAGAAGGACCAGGCGCCGACGTCAGAGGTGGTCAAGCATGTCGACCGCTGCCTGTCGTGCCTGGCCTGCATGACGACCTGCCCGTCCGGGGTGAATTACATGCACCTCGTCGACCAGGCCCGTGTCAGGATCGAGCAGCGCTATCAGCGCCCGCTCGCCGAGCGGCTGCTGCGCCGCCTGCTGGCCTTCGTGCTGCCGGACCCGCAACGGTTTCGCATCAGCATGCGGCTGGCGCAGCTGGCCCGTCCCCTCGCGGTCTTCCTGCCGACCCCGCGGCCATCGGCCACGCCAGGCCTGATCCAGCGCCTCAAGGCGATGCTGGCCCTGGCTCCCGCCCGGCTCCCGGCGCCGGGTGCCCTTCCGGGCAGCGTGTTCGCGGCATCAGGCAAGAAGCGTGGCCGGGTCGCGCTGCTGCAGGGCTGCGCCCAGCAGGTGCTGGCGCCGCGCATCAACCAGGCTGCCATCAGCCTTCTCACCCGCCACGGCATCGAGGTCGTGCTGGTCAAGGACGAGCAATGCTGCGGCGCGCTGACCCATCACCTCGGCCGCGACGATGATGCGCTGGTGCGCGCCCGCGCCAATGTCGCAGCGTGGCACAAGGAGGTCGCCGGCGAAGGGCTCGACGCCATCCTGGTGACGACGTCAGGCTGCGGCACCGTCATCAAGGACTACGGCTATCTGTTGCGCGAGGACGCTGTCTTTGCGGCCGACGCGGCGAAGGTGTCCGCGCTTGCAAAGGACATCACCGAATATGTCGCTGGTCTCGGTCTCGCACCGAGCACGCAACAGGACAACATCGTCGTCGCCTATCACTCCGCATGTTCGTTGCAGCACGGACAGAAAATCACGGGCCTTCCGAAAGAATTGCTTTCCAAGAATGGATTCGTGGTGAAAGATGTGCCGGAGAGCCATTTGTGTTGCGGTTCGGCGGGGACTTACAACATTCTCCAGCCCGAGCTTGCGGGCCGGTTGCGTGATCGCAAGGTCGCCAACATCGCAAGCGTCAAGCCGGACATGATTGCCGCAGGCAATATCGGCTGCATGGTGCAGATTGCCAGTGGCACGTCAGTTCCGGTCGTACACACGATTGAGCTTCTCGATTGGGCTACGGGCGGGTCGCGGCCGGCATTGAATGCGTCGAGCTGAGCCTTCGTCCCGCGGTGACGGCTGAAGGCGCCCGATCGACCATTGTTCGGCGGCAACAGGAGGACCACGATGGCGAAAGCGAGCAAGAAGAAAAGCAAGAAGGCTAAAAAGGCCAAGAAGGTTGTAGCGGCGAAGAAGGCGACGAAGAAGAAGTCCGCCAAGAAGTCGGCCAAGAAGGCAGCGAAGAAATCGGCCAAGAAGGCCGCACCGAAGAAGACAGCCAAGAAGGCCGCTGCCAAGAAGGCGGCGCCGAAGAAGGCCGCCAAGAAGACTGCAAAGAGAGCGGCACCGAAGAAGGCGAAGGCAGCTCCCGCGCCGAAGCCGGCGGCCCCGGTAGCCACGCCGGCCCCGGAGCCTGCCGCTGAGACAAGCTGGGCGATGCCTTCGTCTTCTGCGGAACCGACGCCGGCTGAAGGGCAGGGTTAGGCCCAAGGGTTAGGGCAAAGGCCAGATCCACCGGACCAGGCCTCCCCTCGGACGAGCGATCGACAACAGGAAGGCCGCAGTGGCGACGCTGCGGCCTTTTTGCATCTCTGTCGCGGGCTGCTGGAGGTTGCCCGTTTTCGAGTCGCCTGATTCGTAGCGCGCGCGCCACGGGGCCTCGGTCCTCCGTAGTATCCCGGCCACCCCTGTGCACTTTGGCGTGAAAATAATGTGATCAAGAAGCAACACCGGCTGACAACCTTTCGTGGAATCGTCAGAACGCCCAAAAAGTCGGCAAATGCTCGTGTTTTTTGCTTCTCGCTTTGCGTCCCTCCATCCAGATTGCCTCAGTTACGAAATTTTCAATCAGGTCGGGTGCCCCGGGGGGCTTCCGGAGCTCGACCGGGGTCTAGAACTTGGTGATGGGGATCGAAATGAAGAAAGTGGCTTTGTTGGCAACGGCGCTGGCAATGGTGACGGGTTCGGCTTTCGCGGCAGACATGCCCTTGAAGGCTATGAAGGCGCCTCCCGTGCCCGCGTTCGATCCCTGGGATGTCGCCTTCGGCGGCGCGATCATGAACGACTACATCTTCCGCGGCGTGACCCAGTCGAACCACAAGCCGTCGGTCGCGGCCTATTTCGAGCCGCGCTATAACGTCACCAAGGACCTCCAGCTCTACGTCGGCGTGTCCGGTGAGAGCATCTCGTTCGCCAACCGCGCCGCAGCCGAGATCGACATCTACGGCGGTATCCGCCCGACCTTCGGCGCCTGGGCGTTCGACATCGGCGTGTGGGGCTACCTGTATCCGGGCGGAAGCTGCGCCGACAACGTGCTCACCGGCGGCGTCCCCGGCGGCGGTGTCTGCCCCGTCAGCACCACGACCATCTTCCTCGCCGACGGCAACGTCATGAAGAAGGACGTCAGCTTCTTCGAAGTCTACGGCAAGGTGAACTACACCATCAACGACAGCTTCACGGTTGGCGCGACCGAGTTCTACTCGCCGAACTTCCTGAACTCGGGTGCTTGGGGCAACTATGCGTCGTTGACCGCGAAGTACACGGCGCCCAGCACGCTGTTCGGTGCTTCCGGCGTCGGCATGTACGCGTCGGGTGAATTCGGCCGGCAGTGGTTCGGCACCTCGGATGCCTTCTACGGCACCGGTGCCGGCACCGTCTTCGCCAACGGCATTCCCTACAAGGACTACAACACCTGGAATATCGGCATCGGCTTCACCTACAAGGTGTTCACGCTCGATCTGCGTTACTCCGACACCGACCTGAACAAGGGTGATTGCAACGCCTTCACCAGCGCCTTCAACGCCACCGGCACCACCAACGTCACCCCGATCAACCCGGGCGGCGCGGGCTCCAACTGGTGCGGCGCGGCCGGCATTGCCAAGCTGTCCTTCGACCTGACCGCGATGAGCAACCTGAAGTAAGTTTGTCCCGAGACTGACTGACAAGGGCGGCAGAGCAATCTGCCGCCCTTTTGTTTTGGGGTGGATGTGCCAGCGATAGAACCGCGCCAGGGCGCCACACTCCGTCATTGCGAGCGCGGCGAAGCAATCCAGAATCCCTCCGCGGAAAGACTCCGGATTGCTACGCTACGCTCGCAATGACGCGGAAGGATCCGAGGGCGCAAGCCGCTCCTGTCCCTTGGATGCGACCACCTGCGCGCGGCTAGCTAGCGTCCCTCAGCGCGCCGTGCTCGGCTCCGGTTCGACCGGAGCGCCGTCCTTGCCCAGCACATGGACCGCGCCGTCCTTGACCATCGCCACCTTGCGGGTGTGGAAGGCATCGAGCGTCGAGCGATGGCCGATCGAGACGATGGTGGCCTGCGGCAGTTTCTCTGCCAGCAGCCGGTAGAGGCGAGCCTCCGACGGTTCGTCGAGCGAGGCGGTGGCCTCGTCCAGGAACAGATAGTCCGGCACATGCAGCAGCGCGCGGGCGAGCCCCAGGCGCTGCTGCTCGCCGAGCGACAGCATCCGGTTCCAGTGCCCATCCTCGCCGAGCCGATCGGCGAGGTCGGGCAGGCCAACTGCTATGACCGCGTCCCGGATCTGACTTGCCTGGAACGCGCCGGGTGCTGCCGGATAGATCACGGCATCACCGAGCGCGCCGACCGGGAAATAGGGGCGTTGCGGCAGCATCATCAGCTTCGCCTGGGCGGGGACGACGATGCTGCCGGTGCCGAACGGCCAGATGCCGGCAATCGCCCGGAACAGCGTCGACTTGCCGGAGCCCGACGGCCCGGTCACGAGCACGCGCTCCGGCGTCTGGATGGCGAAGCCGTCGGCCGCGACCAGCGGCTTGCCGTTGGGCAGATACACGCAGAGCTTCTCGAGGCCGATATTGCGGCTGCCGCCGGCCGCCTTGAGTTCGATCGTGGCCTGATGCGCCGGCAGGTTTGCCGCGCTGTCGACCGACATCTCGAAGCCGTCGAGACGCGCGACGATCGCCCGCCATTCGGCGATCGAACGATAGGCCGAGACGAAGAAGGACAGTGCATCCTGCACGCTGCCGAAAGCCGAGCCGGTCTGCATCATGTCGCCGAGCTGAATGCTCTTGGCGAAGTAAGCCGGAGCCACCACCACATAAGGAAAGATCACCGCTGCCTGACTGTAGCTCGCCGTGAAAGCGGTCAGGCGCTTGGTCCGTCCCATGATCGCATACCAATTGCCGATCACGAAGCCGAAGCGGTCCAGCAGGCGGCCGCGCTCGGCACCTTCGCCCTTCAGCAGCGCGATTTGCTCGGAGTTTTCGCGGACGCGAACCAGATTGAAGCGGAAATCGGCCTCAAAGCGCTGCTGCTCGAAATTGAGGTTGATGAGCGGCGCGCCGATCCAGTGCGTCAGCGCCGTACCCAGCACCGCGTACAGCAGCGCGCACCAAAACAGAAAACCGGGGATGACGATATCGGTGCCGTAAAGGTGCAGTGGTGCCTTGTTGGACAGACCCCACAGGATCACGACGAACGAGGCCAGCGTCACGACGGACGAAAGCAGGCCCAACCCGATCACCAGCGTTTGCTCGACGAAATTCTTGACGTCCTCGGTGATGCGCTGGTCCGGGTTGTCGGCGGCGTCACCCGTGAGCTGCATGCGATAGTGCGTGGCCTCGTCGAGCCATTCGCCGAGATAGTGCCTGGTCAGCCATTGCCGCCAGCGGATCTGCAGCCACTGGTTCAGATAGAGTTTGTAGACGGCGAGCGCGATGAAGACGGACGCGAGGCCGAGGAATATCCAGATCTCCGTGACGAACCGGGCGAGATTGTATTCCTGGATGGCCGTGAAAAACCGGTTCTGCCACTGGCTGACGAGGACGTTGATCGCGACCAGCGCCAGCTCCATCGCAACGACTGCGGCGAGCAGGCCGCGACCGGCCCATTTGTCCTCCGATCGGAAATAGGGGATGGCGATTCGCCAGACGATCGCGAGCGTGGCGCGGATGTTGTTCACCGAGGGAGATCTCCTGAGGGGATATTCACAGTGGTCCCGAAGCCAAGTGGCTGAGGCCATGGCAGAAAAGGGGCGCGCTTAGACTAAAGTCGCAAGTTCTGCAATTTGCGTTGGCGAGCCACAGCTTGCAACCCTAGCATGGGCATAACGGCGTGGGGTGGGGACCTCCCGATTTTCGCGAGCTTGTGAGCAGGTGGGAACCGCTGCTTTCGCGAGGAATTCGCGTCCATCTCGGGGGTTATCGCTTGCAACGTCAAGCAGGCCTGGCCGTCCACGCGGGCCACCTGCCGCAAACAGGCGTGGGGGAGGAAGACCATGTGGAATCAAATCTATGATCCGTTGCACAGCCCCGTGCTGTCGACGATCGCGGCGGCTGTACCCGTCGTCACGCTGCTGGTCCTGATCGCGAGCGGGCGCGTTCAGGCTCACATTGCGGCCATCATCGCCGTGATCGTGACCAATTTGATCACGATCTTCGTGTTCACGATGCCGGTGAACATGTCGATCCGCGCCTCGATCCTCGGCATCGTGACCGGCTTCTTCCCGATCGGCTGGATCGTTCTCAACGTCATCTTCCTCTACCAGGTGACGGTGACCACCGGTCGCTTCGAGTTGCTCAAGCGCGCGGTCGGCGGCGTCACCGAGGACCGGCGGCTGCAATTGCTGCTGATCGCATTTTCGTTCGGCGCATTCTTCGAAGGCGCCTCTGGCTTCGGCACGCCGGTGGCGATCACCGGTGCGGTGCTGATCGGTCTCGGCTTCTCGCCGCTTGCGGCCTCCGGCCTCTCGCTGATCGCCAACACCGCGCCCGTCGCCTTCGGCGCGCTGGGCACGCCGATCCAGGGCCTTGCCTCGGTCACCGGGCTTGATCCCTACATTCTCGGCGCGATGGTTGGGCGGCAGCTGCCGCTGTTTTCGCTGATCGTGCCGTTCTGGGTGGTGTGGGCGTTCGCGGGCTGGAGAGGCATGAAGGACGTCTGGCCGGCGATCCTCGTCACCGGCGTGTCGTTCGCGGTCCCCCAATTCGTGATCTCGAACTTCGTCAATCCCTGGATCGTCGACATCGGCGCCTCGCTGATCTCGATGGGCGCGCTGATCCTGTTCCTGAAGGTCTGGCAGCCGAGGCAGCTCTGGCTGTCGCCGGCACTGCGCGGACATGATGAATCGGCGGCGACCATGGCGACGACGAAGCCACTCGACAAGACGCCGCTGACACAGAGCGAACTGTTCAGCGCCTTGTTGCCGTGGATCATCGTCTGCGTCGTGATGCTGATCTGGGGCAATGGTGCCTTCAAGACCTGGGCGAACGGGATCTTCACCTGGAATTATGCCGTTCCCGAGCTGCACCAGATGATCAACAAGATGCCGCCGGTTGCCCCTGCGCCGACCAAGGAAGCGGCGGTGTTCGGCTTCACCTACCTGTCCTTCACGGGTACCGGCATGTTGATCGCGGCGATCATCTCCGGCTTCCTGATGGGGGTCGGTCCTGTCAGGCTGCTGGTGGAATACGGACGTACCATCCGGCTCTGCGCGATCTCGCTGATCACGATCTCGGCGATGCTCGCGATCGGCACGCTGACGCGCCTCTCCGGCGTCGATGCGACGCTCGGTCTCGCCTTTGCTGCGACCGGCGTGCTCTATCCCTTCTTCGGCACGCTGCTCGGCTGGCTCGGCGTGGCGCTGACGGGATCGGATACGTCGTCGAACATCCTGTTCGGCAACCTCCAGAAGATCACCTCGCAGCAGCTCGGCCTGTCGCCGATCCTGATGGCGGCGGCGAACTCGTCCGGCGGCGTGATGGGCAAGATGATCGACGCGCAATCGATCGTCGTCGCCTCCACGGCGACCAACTGGTACGGCCACGAAGGCACCATCCTGCGCTTCGTGTTCTGGCACTCGATCGTGCTGGCCTGCCTCGTCGGTGTGTTCGTGACGTTGCAGGCCTATGTCTATCCGTTCACGGAGCTCGTCCTGAAGTAGCAGCGACGGTTCGGCTTCGATACAAAATCCCCGCGGGATCGTCCCGCGGGGATCTTTGTGTCCTGGGCCGACGAACCTTCTCAAAGGCTTTGCCGTCTTATAGAAGACCCCGAAAATCTGTTCGGTCGAGAGGTGTTATGGTGTCGTTGAAGCAGATGGGATGTGCCGCGGCTGCGTTGCTTGCGATGTCCGTCGTCGCGCGGGCCGAAGAGGGCTTTCCCTTCGGCACCGAAATGACGCTGGAAGCCGTACCGCAACCCGGCTCGAAGCGGATTCCGAACATCGAGATCGGTGACAATGGCGAGGTCGTGCTCGAGCTCTGGTGCAAAGGCGGCAAGGGCCAGTTCTCGGTGGCCGCCAATACGGTGATCTTCGTCCCCGGCGCAATTCAGGATCGCTCCTGCCCTCCGGCAAAAGCCCAGGCCGACGACGATCTCGTCGCAGCGCTCGCCGCCGTCGAGACCTGGAAGCGCCAGGGTGAGGTGCTCACGCTGATCGGCCCGAAGACGCTGCGCTTCCGCGAAAACGGGAATTAACCCCCTCCGTCATGCCCCGCGACCCGGCTACGCCAAGGCTTCGCCGAGGTGGCGGTCCAGGGGCGCCGAAGCTTTAGCGAAGGCGGCAGGCGGGGCATCCAGTACGCCGCAGCCCATCGGTTCAACCACAGCCGTCTCGGAGTACTGGATCGCCCGCTTCGCGGGCGATGACAGCGAGTTGTGTGTGCTTCTACTTCCACACCGACTTGTCGGCGTCCCAACGCTGGCCCTTCAGCTCCTTGGTGAGCGCATCGACCGAACCGTCGTCGTCGGGCTGGTCGCCTTCCTCGTCGGCCGGGGCCTCGTCCGACACATTGAGCTTGGCGCCGGTGCTCTCGTCGGCGGTCGTGGTCGAGGGGCTGCCGATCCAGAGGATCAGCTTGTCCGATGTCCCCGGCTTATCGGTGGAGACGAGGCCCGCAACTTCGATCGTGTCGGTGAGCTCGAGCGCGGGAAAATCCTGGTTCGGCCGCTTGAACACCAGCTTGAGCTTGCCGGTTGAGGGGCTGAAGCTCTGCGTAACAGGCTTTGCCGCGAGCGTCTTGCTGAGCACGCCGGCGATTGCGCCTGCGAGCTTGTCGCGGTTGATCTTGTCGCCGTCGCGCCAGTCGGCGGCGGCAATGCGGATGGTGCGGTCCATTTCCACCAGTCCGGCGGTCCAGCCGGCGGCGGTGACACCAGGCATCGCCTTGAACTTTGCCAGCAGCGCGGCCGCTCGCTCCGGATCGACCGACATGTTGATGGTCTGCTCGCCGGCGCGCAGCGCGTCGCAGCCGACGGTCAGGCTTGCCAGCGTCACCTCGACATCCTGGCCCTTGAGGCTCTTGAGGAAGTCGGTCGCGGCATCGAGCTTGACCTTGACCGCGATCGCCTCCGGCGAGACTTCGGTGAAATCCTTCGGCTGCGGCGTGATGCCGTCGTCGGTGGTCTGGTTGTCGAGAAATTCCTTCTCGCTGAGATCGGCATTATCGGGCGAGGTGACCTCGGTCACGGCCTGGCCGATGCCGATCTGGCCGCGGAACTCGAAGGTGTCGCCGGTGGGCTTGCGCGTGAGCTTGACCGTGACAGGCGCCTTCGCGCCGAGGCTCGTGGTCGTGCCGGTCAAGGTCTGGCCGGAAACCTGGAGATTGACGACGAAGCGGTCCTTGCGATCGGAATTCTTCGCCACGGGATAGCAGACGTCGAGTGTGGCCGCGGTGACCGTCTTGCCCTGCCGCGTCTCCTTCAGGATCACGTCGGCGTTGCCGTCCATCAGCCCGTCGATCGAGGTGAAATAGCGCGTCTCGGTGCCGCCGGGCGCCGCGGCCTTCGGCGACAGCTTCATCTGGGCTGAAGCGGAATACGGCGAGCCGGCGAGCAGAGCCGCCAAAACAATTGTCGGGCAAACCAGAAGCGCGCGCATCGACGAAATCCTCAAACGATCGAATCGGCGCCACCGTAGTGGGTTTTGTCCGCCGGTTGAAGCGCAGGCCAGTCTCGACAAAAAAGAAGGCCGCCCGGAGGCGGCCTTCGCAATCGTGTCAGGGGGGGGATGGGCTCAGAAACCGCCCATGCCGCCGCCGGCCGGCATGGCGGGCGGGGCTTCCTTCTTCGGCGTCTCGGCGACCATGGCTTCGGTGGTCACCAAGAGGCCGGCCACGGAGGAGGCGTCCTGCAGCGCGGTGCGCACCACCTTGGCAGGATCGATGATGCCCTTCTCGATCATGTCGACATAGTCCTCGGTCTGGGCGTCGAAGCCGAAGGTCTCGGACTTGTTCTCCAGGATCTTGCCGACCACGATCGAGCCCTCGACGCCGGCATTCTCCGAGATCTGGCGGATCGGAGCTTCCAGCGCCTTCAGCACGATGTTGATGCCGGCCTGCACGTCGGCATTGGCGTTGGTGAGACGGCCGACCGCCTTCTTGGCGCGCAGCAGCGTCACGCCGCCGCCGGGGACGATGCCTTCCTGCACCGCGGCGCGGGTGGCGTTGAGCGCGTCCTCGACGCGGTCCTTCTTCTCCTTGACCTCGATCTCGGTCGCGCCGCCGACGCGGATCACCGCGACGCCGCCGGCGAGCTTGGCCAGGCGCTCCTGGAGCTTCTCACGGTCGTAGTCCGAGGTGGTCTCCTCGATCTGGGCCTTGATCTGGCCGACGCGGGCCTCGATGTCGGGCTTCTTGCCGGCGCCCTTGACGATCGTGGTGTTCTCCTTGTCGATCACCACCTTGCCGGCGCGGCCCAGCATCTTCACCGTGACGTTCTCGAGCTTCATGCCGAGATCTTCGGAGATCAGCTGGCCGCCGGTGAGGATCGCGAGGTCTTCCAGCATCGCCTTGCGGCGATCACCGAAGCCCGGCGCCTTGACGGCGGCGACCTTGAGGCCGCCACGCAGGCGGTTGACGACCAGGGTCGCCAGCGCCTCGCCCTCGACGTCCTCGGCGATGATGACGAGCGGCTTGCCCGACTGCACCACTGCTTCCAGCACCGGCAGCATGGCCTGCAGGCCGGAGAGCTTCTTCTCGTGCAGGAGGATGTAGGCGTCCTCGAGCTCGGCGGTCATCTTCTCGGGGTTGGTGACGAAGTACGGGCTGAGATAGCCGCGGTCGAACTTCATGCCCTCGACGATGTCGACTTCGGTGTCGAGCGACTTGTTCTCCTCGACGGTGATGACGCCCTCGTTGCCGACCTTCTGCATCGCCTGCGCGATCATCTTGCCGATGGCCGAATCGCCGTTGGCCGATATGGTGCCGACCTGGGCGACCTCGGAGGAGGCGGCAACGGGCTTGGCGCGCTTCTCGATGTCCTTGACGACGGCATG
Source organism: Bradyrhizobium guangzhouense (assembly GCF_004114955.1). Classification (NCBI taxonomy): domain Bacteria; kingdom Pseudomonadati; phylum Pseudomonadota; class Alphaproteobacteria; order Hyphomicrobiales; family Nitrobacteraceae; genus Bradyrhizobium; species Bradyrhizobium guangzhouense. The sequence continues at coordinate 6,349,456 of NZ_CP030053.1, read as the reverse complement.
GACCGCAGTGTCGATGCCGCGCTTGAGGTCCATCGGGTTCATGCCGGCGGCGACCGCCTTGGCGCCTTCGCGCACGATGGCCTGGGCCAGCACGGTCGCGGTGGTGGTGCCGTCGCCGGCGAGGTCGTTGGTCTTGGAGGCGACCTCACGCACCATCTGGGCGCCCATGTTCTCGAACTTGTCCTCGAGCTCGATCTCCTTGGCGACGGTGACGCCGTCCTTGGTGATGCGGGGCGCGCCGAACGACTTCTCGATGACGACGTTGCGGCCCTTCGGGCCGAGCGTCACCTTGACCGCGTTGGCGAGAATGTCGACGCCGCGCAGCATGCGATCGCGCGCGTCTCCGGAAAACTTGACGTCCTTGGCAGCCATTGTCTGCAATCCCTGTTATGTCGTGTTGTGTCTGGTGATCTCTGGCGGAATGATGGATGCCCGGACCTGACGATCCGGGCATGACATTCAGCGGCCGTTCAGGCTGACGGCCTTAGGCCATCACGCCCATGATGTCCGACTCCTTCATGATCAGGAGCTCTTCATTGTCGATCTTGACCTCGGTGCCAGACCACTTGCCGAACAGCACGCGGTCGCCGACCTTGAGGTCGATCGGGATCAGCTTGCCAGCCTCGTCGCGGCCGCCGGGGCCGACGGCGACGACCTCGCCCTGGGACGGCTTTTCCTTGGCGGTGTCGGGAATGATGATGCCGCCCTTGGTCTTTTCCTCGGCGTCGATACGTTTGACCACGACACGGTCATGCAGCGGACGAAATTTGGACTTAGCCATGACGTTTCCCTTTGGAGGCTCGCTTCTCGATAAGCAGCGGAAGTGGGTGGGGGCGGCGCTGCCGTTGCCCCTCTTGCCGAGGGGCGAGCGGCGCGCTTAGCAATCGGTCTTTCCGAGTGCTAATAGTGCGCAGGGGATATGGCTTGGCTGCGATCCTGTCAAGCAAAGGTGGTTAAGCGATTGGTGAGGCGGATATAGGATGGTGGCATTGGAAACTCGTTCGGGTGACAGGCGTATCTTAGGACGTCATTGCCCTGGCTACGGTTTTGCGCTTGGCTGCGGGACGGATGCGGCCATGGTTTTGTTCGGGGGAATGCCATGATCAGTTCAGCTCACGCACGCACGCTTGCCAACCTGGCGGGGGCCTGTTGCCTGGCGCTGCTGCTGGGTGCCTGCGGCGGCGGCGGCCTCAGCCTGCCGTCCTTCTCCTCGTCCCAGCCGGCGCCCGAGGCCGAGCCCGGCGTCGCGCCGGAAATGCCGGCCTCGATCCGCGCCGACGAGATCGTCGGCCGCTGGGGCCTCGCCTCGTTCCAGAACCCGGCCGACCGTGCCCGCACCGAGGCAGCCGCAAGGGCCCAGTGCAAGAACCCCTACGTGATCGGCGCCGGTTCCTCCGGCGGAGTGATCATGCATCTGGCCGACCAGGCGACGCCGCAGGAGCTGCGGCTGAAGGGCTCGCCGACCGGCAAGAACTATATCGGCCCGTCCGGCCCGACGCCCGGCGAGCAGGACCGCGAGATCGTCTCCTTCGACGGCCGCGTGATGATCACCCGCTTCGTCGACAAGGACGCCGCCACCCGCTACGGCAACATGGTCTACGTCCGCTGCGGACCGAAGGCCTAGTCTCTAACCTCCGTCATGCCCCGGCTTGACCGGGACATCCGGTACGCCGCGGCTTCTCGGCTCTATTACAACCGTCTCTGGAATACAGGATCGTCCGCCTTCGGACGATGACAGTGGGGGCGCCAAAAACAAAAAACGCCGGCCCGAGGGCCGGCGTTTTGTTTTTCTGCTTGTCGCGTCCGCTTAGTCGAACAGCGCGTCGATGTCGTCCTGCGAGGCGTGGCCGACGTCGCCGGCGAGCTTCGGGCCGTTGAGGAGCTTGTCGTCCTCGCTGCGGGTGTCGACATGCGCGGGCACGTGAGCCTTGATCGCGTCGACGCCGCCCCAGATCTCCATCATCGCATTGATATGCTGCTCGATGAACTTCATCGTGGACATGACCTTGCTGATGCGCTGGCCGGTCAGGTCCTGGAAGTTGCAGGCCTCGAAGATCGAGATGACGCGTTCCTGGATGTCGTCGGCGAGGCGCTTCTGCTGGTCGGCCGATTGCACCTTGGACATCGCGCTGGCCGCCTGGTCGATCGATTCTGCGGCTTCGAGAATTTGCTGGGTCGCCTGTTCGGTTCCGCCGACCACCGCGCCGAGCTCACCATTGACCTTGGCCATCTCGCCGCCGTCGAAGCTCTTGCCGTGCAGGGTTGCGATCTCGCGCTTGGTGCGGTCGATGGCGTCGTGGATGAGGTCGAGCTCGACCTTCAGCTTCTCGCACTGCTCGATCTGGGCCCGATAGGTTTCCAGCAGCGCGCGCGTATCGGCAACTTCCTGTGCCACGACGGCGTCGCTCGGCGGCAGCGCGGCCTGGCTGCTTCGTGCCATCTGGGCGCGGATCGCGCGCAGCTCCGCCATGATTTCGCTATGCATCGGGCCTGCCTCTTCAGTCACGTCCAGAATCGGCATCTCGCCACCGGTGATATCTTCGACACGAAAACGCTTGCGGTGAACAGCCATCAGGATACTCCCCCCACCTCACTCACGCGTCTTTGTAGACAGAAGCGATTTAACACGAGGTTCACGTCCGGAACTGTTGTGCGGCCGCGCGCGACGCCACGCAAACACACGATTAACCATGCGCCTGTGTCCTTCATCGAAAATAAACGCTGATCGACAAATTGGCGCATCATGCGCGACGTGGTGAATCGAAACGCCTGATCTGTTTACCAAACGCAACGGAGTTTGCTCTTTATTGACCACGTCGAGGACGCGAAAGATCAGCCAGCGCGTTCGGCGGCGAATGCAACTAGACGAAACAGTACAGAGTACGTCGATGTTCAAGAAAATGTCTGTCGCGCTGCTCGGCAGCGCATGCGCCTTCATTGTCGGCGCTACCAGCGCGAGCGCCTTCGACAATACCGTGCCGAACGATCCGCCCGCGGTGCTCTACCAGCCGCAAATTGCCCCCGCGCCGGTGCGCGTCGCCTCCAATGCCAATATGGGCGGCGGCTTCATCGAGTTCCTGTTCGGCGACGGGCCCGGCCGTGGTCCGGCCTATGCGCCGGAGCAGCCGGTCTATCAGCAGCAGCCGGCTTACGCCGATCCGCGTCGCATGCCGCCGATGGGCGAGCCGCAGATGCAGGGCGGCTATCAGCAAGGCGCGAGCTACCAGCAGGAAGCGGTCGATCCGCGGCAGCGTCCGTTCGATCCGAAATTCGAGAAACAGCTTGTTGACTATAGCGGCAAGGAAAGCGCCGGCACCATCGTGGTCGATTCCAACAACAAGTTCCTCTACCTCGTCGAGGGAAACGGCCGCGCGCTGCGCTACGGCATCGGCGTCGGGCGCGAAGGCTTCACCTGGAGCGGCGTGAAGTCGATCACCGCCAAGCGCGAATGGCCGGATTGGACGCCGCCGGCGGAAATGATCGCCCGCCGTCCCGATCTGCCCAGGCACATGGAAGGTGGTCCGGAAAACCCGCTCGGCGCACGCGCGATGTATCTCGGCTCCACGCTCTATCGCATCCACGGCTCCAACGAGCCCTGGACCATCGGCACCAACGTCTCCTCCGGCTGCATCCGCATGCGCAACGAGGACGTCATCGACCTCTATGGCCGCGTCAATGTCGGCACCAAGGTCGTGGTGATGTGATGTTCTGATGCTCGACATGAAAACGGCCGCCCAATGGCGGCCGTTTTTGTTTGCTGCGTCGAACAGCCTTACGCGTAATCGCTGCCGCCGTCGTCTCCGCCGCCGAAATCGCTGTCGTCGGCCGTGTCCATATTGTCGTTGTTATCGTCGTTCTGATCGTCGTTGTCGCGATCGTTCGAGGCCTGATCGAAGAAGCCCTGTCGGGAGTCGCGGTTCGATCCGATGTCGTTGAGGCCGGCATCGCGCGCGAGCGAGCCGCCGGACTGGTCGCCACCCCACGGTGAGCCGCCACCGCGCTCCTCGATGATGGTGGTGTCGCCAAATGCCTGATGCGATCCGCCGCCCATCATGCCGCGAATGCTGGAGAGCAGCAGCGAGCCGCCGACCACGCCGGCCGCGGCCGCCGCCGCCGTCCCGAGGAACGAGCTGCCGCCACTGCCGACCGGCGGCGCGCCGTAGCCCTGTCCATATCCCTGTCCGTACCCTTGGCCTTGTCCGTAAGCCTGACCGTAAGGCGGTTGGCCATAACCCGGCTGGGCCTGCTGCATCGCCTGACCGCTGTTCCAGACCGGCCGCGAGTCACGCGGCGGCACGTTCGGAACCGAGCCGCGCGATGGGCTCGCGCCAAACAGCGTGTCGCGCATGGTGTCGAGAAAACCGCCGGACTGCGGCTGCGCGGGCGCCTGGGCCGCTTCCAGCTCCTGGATGCGGTTATGGGCGCGCTTGAGCGCTTCGTCCTGCAACAACGTGGTCTGCACCAGCGCGTAGACGGCGCCGGGGGCCTTGCGCAAGCCGTCCGAAATCGCGGCGATCGCGTCGGGATCGCGCGGTGCATTCTCCAGTTTCGAAAGCCGGTCGAAAAGCTCGTCGACGAGCTGGCGTTCCTGCGGCGTCATGGTCAGTCTCCCTCGCGCGAAACAAGCGCAAGCGGGATGTAGGGTTCCATTGTGGCCCCAACAGTGGCGGCAGGATTAAATTTCGGTATGCGACAGTCTGCCCCGAAGCTTACCTTTGGGCTTGGCGTTCGCCGGTTTCATCCCAATGTCACGTTGCTCGTCGCGAGGAGCTGCGCGAAGGCGTCGCTGGCGAGATAGGCATGCTCGCGTTCCCTGACCTCCGTCATCGGGTCGAGCCCGATCAGCACCTCGTCGACAAAACCGGGATGGCACATCACGAGGCCGCCTTCGGGCAGGCCTTCGAGGAACTGCCGCATCAGCTCGCCGAAATCGGCCGCGCGGGTGAAATCATAGGCGCCGGCAAAGGCGGGATTGAACGCAAGGCCGGCGCGCTCCGCACGGCCGCGGAATTGCGCGCTGAGGACATCGAGCACCAGGGCTTTCGGCGAGGCCAGCCGTTGCGCCAGCGGCAGGTCGCGTCCGCCCTGCCGCACCCAGGCCTTCGGCGCGATCTCGCCGACGGCATCGACAAAGCCGTCGCGCACTTGCGGAAACAGCTGCACGTGCTGATGGCCGTCGACGAAGTCGGGCGCCCGGCCGAAGGCCTCCGCGAACGCCAAGAGCTGCGCTCTCACTTCGTTGCGGAAGAACTCGCTGTCGAGCCGCCGCAGGAGTCCTGCGCGCAGCAGTCTTGGAAAGGCCATGAACATGTCGCCGTCGAGCGGACGGAAATGCATGGTGAGGGGGCGGAACGGCGCCGACAGCGTCACATGCAGTCCGATCGCGCAGCTCGGGCTCGCTTTCGCGGCGGCGGAAAGCGCCGCGACCTCGCTTTGTTCGATCGCCGGGCCCACCATCATCACCGAGGTGGCATTGAGGCGGCCGCGCTCGATCAGGTCGCGAATGGCACGGTTGACGCCCGGGCTGATGCCGTAATCGTCGGCGCAGAGCCGGATCTGCCGCAGGCTCGCGGCCGCGCTCATTCGGCCGCGGTCCTGTTGGATGCGTCCTGGCTTGAAGCATCCTGGCTTGAAGCATCCTGACTCGAAGCATCCTGGGCCTTGTCGACCTCAAAGTGCCTTTCGCTGTGCTCGGCGACGAAGTAGATCGGACGCGCCTTCAGCTCGGAGAGGATCTTGCCGATATATTCGCCGACGATGCCGATCATGATGAGCTGCACGCCGCCGATCGTCATCAGGCCGACCACGAGCGAAGGATAGCCCGGCACCTGCTTGCCGGTCGTGAAGACCTCCCAGAGGATCGACAGGCCGAACAGGAAGGCGACGCCGGCAAGCAGCACGCCGAGCAGGCTGGCGAAGCGCAGCGGCGCCACCGAGAACGAGGTCAGGCCTTCGATCGACAGGCCGAGCAGGCTCGCCGCGTTGAAGGTCGTGACGCCATGGACGCGCGCTGCAGGCTCGTAATCGACGCGGATCTGGCGAAAGCCGATCCAGCTCGCCAGCCCCTTGAAGAAGCGGTTGCGCTCCGGCAACTGCCGAAGCGCAGCGACCGCGCGCGGCGACAGCAGGCGGAAGTCGCCGGCATCCTCCGGAATCTTCTGGCGGGCGCCCCAATTGATCAGCGCGTAGAAGCCGTGCACGGACAGCCGGCGCAGGAAGCTTTCGTTGTCGCGATGCGCCTTGGCGGTATAGACGACATCGTAGCCGTCATCGATCCAGTGCCGCACCAACTGCTCGATCAGATCGGGTGGATGCTGGCCGTCGCCGTCCATGAACATGACGGCGCCGAGCCGGGCATGGTCGAGGCCGGCCATCAGCGCCGCCTCCTTGCCGAAATTGCGCGACAGCGACACCACCTGGACGTCGATCGCGTCGGCCGGCAGCGCGCGGGCGATCGACAGCGTCGCATCCTTGCTGCCGTCGTCGACATAGACGACCTCGCAGGCGAGCCGATAGCGCCGCCGCACCGTCTTGGCGAGATCGCAGATGCGCTGGTGCAGGGCGGCGAGGCCCGCCGCCTCGTTGTAGACGGGGACGACGATCGACAGCCCTTTCGCGGCGGCACTCGCCGCGGTGGTGGTCAGGCCGGAAACATCAGAGCCCAGCGTCATCGATCGAGGTTCCAGAGCGTCGAGGTCATCAGAACAGCATATGGTAGCTGCCGCTTGCTGTCGCTACGCTGAACAAAGCTGCTCAACGAACTTTGGACTCACGGCCGCAGGAACGTTTCGAGCTTCGCGAACAGCGGGTTCTCCCGGTCGAACACGTAGTCGAGCGAGACCACCGAGACGGTCTCGGCCCCATGTTCGCGCAGGAAGCTCGCGAGCGCATAGAGCTGCCCAGGTGGGCAGTGCAGCGTGAGCATGCCCGACGAGGTCGGCCCGCCGAACGGAGCCTCGACGCCGAAGCGGCTGTGGGCCTCGCCGAGCAGGGCGGCGTCGCATTGCCGGAAGCGGGTCCGGACCTCGCGGTATTTGTTGGCGCGCGCCCGTGCCGCGATGTGGTCGAGGATGATGCGCGCGGTCTCGCGGGCTTGTGGCGACCAGTCGGCATCTTTCGACGCGACCAGGTTGGCCTGGCTGCGCAGGATCACACCATCGTCGAGCACCCGCAGGCCGTTGGCGGCGAGCGTCGCGCCCGTCGTGGTGATGTCGACGATCAGCTCGGCGGTGCCGGCCGCGGGCGCGCCCTCGGTCGCGCCCGCGCTTTCGACGATGCGATAATCGCTGATGCCGCGCTGCGAGAAGAAGGTGCGGGTGAGGTTGACGAACTTGGTCGCGACCCGCATCCGCATGTGGTGCTGCTCGCGGAAGCCCGTGGTGACGTCGTCGAGATCGGCCATGGTGCGTACGTCGATCCAGGCCTGCGGCACTGCGACCACGACGTCGGCATAGCCGAAGCCCAGCCCGTCGATCAGCGACACGCGCTTCTCCGCGTCCGCGATGTTCTCGCGCACCAGGTCTTCTCCGGTGACGCCGAAATGCGCGAAGCCGCGCGACAATTGCGCCGCGATCTCGCTCGCCGAGAGATAGGCGACCTCGACATTGTCGAGGCCCGCGATCGTGCCGCGATAGTCGCGGGCGCCGCCGGCCTTCGAGAGCTTGAGCCCGGCGCGGGCGAAGAAGGCTTCGGTATTTTCCTGAAGGCGGCCCTTGGAGGGAACGGCCAGCACGAACGGCGCGCTCATGGCTTAAGCTCCCACCTTGCGGCCGATGCTGGTCAGCGCATCAACCCAGACCGAGAAGCCGACGGCCGGTATAGGGGCGGCCGATCCGAGCTGGGTCATCAGTCCATCATAGCGACCACCGGCCACCAGCGGCTCGGTGCCGTTACCCCTGTGATGCAGTTCGAATTCAAACCCCGTGTAGTAGTCGAGCCCGCGCCCGAACGCAGTCGAGAAGCGCGTGCTCTTCACGTCGATGCCGCGCGCGGCCATGAAGCCCACCCGGCTCTCGAGCTGGTCGATCGCGCCATTGAGATCGAGCCTTGCGTCGGCGGTGAGCGCGCGCAACGCGGCGACGGCCTCGTCCGGATTGCCTGATATCGACAGAAAGCGCTTCAGCACCGCGATCGCCTCGCGCGGCAGTGCGCCGCTCTTCAACGTCGATTGCTCGAGGAAGCGATCGGCGATCTCGGCCGTGGTGCGGCCGCCGACATTGGTGGTGCCGGCAATCGACATCAGGTCGGTGACGAAGGCCAGGGCCGCCTTGCGGTCGGAGCCGGCGAGTGCCGCCAGCACGCCCTCATATTCGCTGCGGGTCGCGGTGGTCTCGGCCGCCAGCCGCTCCAGATCCTGCTCGAGGCTGATCTTGCGGTTGAAGTCCTTGACCAGGCGGCGGCGCCAGACCGGATAAAGATTGAGCGCATCGAGCAGCGCGTTGAACAGCGCGACGTCGCCGGTGCGGATTTCGACGTCGCGCACGCCGAAAGCGGCGGTGGCCTCGAGCGCCAGCGCCAGCGTCTCGGCATCGGCGGCGGCGCGATCCTGGCGGCCGAACGATTCGATTCCGGCCTGAAGGAATTCGCTGGCCTGTCCGCTGCGGTAACGGAACACGGGACCGAGATAGCTGAACCCGGCCGGCTGGCCGGCGCGGCTGGAAGCAAGGTAGTCGCGCGCCACGGGAATCGTCAGGTCGGGGCGCAGGCAGAGCTCGTCGCCGGACAGGTCCGTCGTCAGATAGAGGCTTTTGCGAATGTCCTCGCCCGACAGATCCAGGAAGGGCTCGGCCGGCTGCAGAATGGCGGGCTCGGCCCTGAGGTAGCCGGCCTGCGCGAACGACAACAGCAGCGTGTCCGCCCAGGCGGCGGAGCCGGCAGCATTTGAGGTGGCAGTCGCGGTCATCTCGGGGTCCATCATCCCGGGAGAACCGGGCAGGCAAGGGGAGGCCAAGAGCAAGGCCGAGGGGAAGACAGAGGAATTGGCGCAGCCCTTAGCATGGTCGGAAAACGGTTTCGACCTCCAAAGGATCAATCGCTTAACGACTTTGGAGCTGTCCCGGCGGCTTTGGCTGGATTCCCGGCACGGCTCACAAAACCGGAGGCGGTCCGCGTGCAGGGTAACTATATACCTATATTGGCTTTCGCGGCGTCGTCAAATTTGCCGCAGGCGTCTTGCCTCACTCAGTCCGGCCCGGGGAGTCGCCACGCTCTCCCACAGTCGATGCTTCGCGCACGCCGGGTCCTGTGATGTCGGATGTCGCGCTATCGGCGAGTTGCTCGGCCAGATTGAGAATTCTCCGCCTCTTGCGCGCGTCTGCGATGCCGAGAAACGCTTTGATCAGACCTAGTGCCTGGCGCTCCAAAACATCGTCCATGGCCATTCATTCCTGTCGGGCTGCCGGCTGAAAGGAGCAGGCATCATCGAGAACGTTGGATGCTGTCGCGCATCGAAGTCACGGCAGCCATCGAGCCGATCGTCGTCTCACCGCCGCGATGTCGATCGGGTCATCGTCCGACTCGCGCGTCCATCCACAACGTCACAGTGAGTCACAATGAGAGATTGAGAATACTTGGCAAGTCGTCACATACTCAATTTGGGTATGTCTGATGGTACGCTCTCCGTTGCCTTCGTTTACAACATCAATGCTGGTTTCGATTCATGCGCAATGCTTCTGATGTCATCCGGACGGTCTCGCGGCACACCCTGGCCTACATGCTGTTTTCGATCAGCGAGATGTTCCGGAACTACGAAGAATTCGACCCGATGGACCTCCTGATCGTTCATGCGATTCTCAATGCGAACGTCATCAATGTGATGAGCGATCCGTCGCTGGATGAAAAGTTTTCGAGCATCCACACGGTCGAACCCGACGCGATCAAGCAGGGCGTGTCGCGCGCGGCGCTGTCGCGTTTCCTCAGCCTGCCGCTGGAGACGGTTCGTCGCCGCGTGGCGGGACTGAAGCGGCGGAAGATTCTGGCCGAGACCAAGGCCGGGCTGATCGTGACCGAACAGAACGCATTCAAGTTCGGCAACAACCATGAACTGCAGAAGACCAACATGCTGCTGCTCACAAAACTGCTTCGCGATCTCAAGCGCGCTGGCATCAACGGACCGGAAGATCTGAGCGCCGCCAAACTCGCGGTCGCGGCGAGGGAAGCGAAGTAAGCGACGGGATATGGATCAAAGCCTTCTCAACATTGCCCGCGATGGAGGGAATGAGAGTGCGGCGGAACGTTTTTTGTCGTTCCAGGGTCTCAAGCCGTCCTCGGCGCTCGAGCTTCGATCATACGACATCGATCATTTCGGCGACAGTGAGAAATATGCCGGTGCGTCGAGCATGCCGTTGTCCTCAGGCTCGACCGCGATCATGCGTGCGCGGCTCACCCTGCCGAATCTGAGCCTGTCGCTGGTGAAGACCTTCCCGCGGATTATCAGGGGGTACCATCTGGCGCATGCTGCGGCTGTGGTGGTGCCGATGGACCACGTGACCTCGACGCGGATCAATGGGCAATCGATCGGCAGCTCCATCGTCGTTCTGAAGGGTGCTTCCGACTGCCTGGTCCATGAGCCGGTCGGTCGCCTGATCGGTGTCATCTATTTCACGCCGCCCGCGTGCGAGCCCTGGTCTCGTCTGGACGGCTATCATTTGCTGAATCCGGCAGCGGAGATGCTGGCCACCCTGCGCGGTCAGATTTCCACCACGCTTGAAATTGCGGCCAATGATCCGGACGTCCTGAACGAGCCGACGTCGCGAGCGGTTGTCGAACAATCGCTGCTCAGGGTGATGGACGCCGCCATCGCAACCAGCGTGGACCTCCGATCTGCGCACGCGACGACGTCGACTTACTTGCGGATCGTCGCCGAGATGGAAAGCTTGATCCGGCACGACCTGACGATCTGGCACAAGACCACCGAAATGGCGGAGCGGGTGGGCGTGTCGGTCCGGACTCTCCAGAGTGCGACGCAGGCCATCTGCGGCATGAGCCCGCATCGCTATTCCAGGGTCTTGCGCCTCTGGTCGGTGCGCCGGCAACTACGCACCGGCCCGGCACGGCGCAGCGTGAAGGCTTGCGCCATTGCGCATGGCTTCTGGCATTTGAGCGAGTTTGCAGCGAGCTACAGGGCGGCGTTCGGAGAGTTGCCGTCCGAGACTCTGCATCGATCGCTGCGTGAGAATGGCTAGCCGGTCATCCTGCCTCGTGATGATGAGTTCGGTCCGGGCGAGGCTCGATCACCTCTCCCTTCGGGAGAGGTGATCCCCGGGGGGCCAGCATCTCTTCAACCAAGACTCATGCTTCAGCCGCTCCGGCCGCCCCAATCGCCGAGCACCGCCTGGACCAGTGCCAGCGCCGCCACTGCGGCCGTGTCGGCCCGCATGATCCGCGGGCCCAGGGCCAGCCGCAGGATTTTCGGCTGCCTTAACAGCAGGGCACGCTCTTCCTCGGCAAAGCCGCCCTCCGGGCCGATCAGCACGTCGATACCCTGGCGGGCCTCGCTTGCGCCTTGCAGGCTTTGGATCGGGCTTTGCACCTCCGCCGCCTCGTCGCAAAAGATAAGAAGGCGGTCCGCAGGGCGCTGACCGAGATACCGCTCTAGTGGCACCGGTTCGGCGACCGTAGCGATGCTCAAGATGCCGCACTGTTCCGCGGCCTCGACCACGTTGGCGCGCATCCGCTCGGTGTTGACCCGGGAGGCCTGGGTGAACCGGGTCAGGACCGGTTGAAGCGTGGCCGCTCCCATTTCGATGGCCTTCTGGACCATGTAGTCGAGCCGGGCGTGCTTGAGCGGGGCGAAGACATAGGTGAGGTCGGGCAGCCGGTCCTGGGGGCGGACCGGCTGGAGGATGACGAGACTATCGGGCCGCTTGCGGCCCTCGATCGCGGCCTGCCATTCGCCATCGCGGCCGTTGAAGGCCAAAACCTCCGCTCCGGCCGCAAGCCGCAGCACATTGCCGAGATAATTGCTCTGATCGCGGTCGAGCGGAACCCTGGCATCCTGGGCCAGGGGGGCATCGACGAACAGGCGGGGGGCGCGAAAATCGTGGCAGGGCATGGTTCAGGTCCGATTTGCCGCCGTTCTTAACCGAAAGCGGTAGATTGGGGGGTAAATATCGCCGGAATGGTGCGTCGGCACGCCGCGCTCTTGCCCTATTCAACGGGTTGTTAAGCGCTGGCGGGAATCGTAAAAACGCCAGCACGCTGGTTGCGCTTCAATTGGGAAGACGCCTCAAACCCGTAGCTCCTGCCGGAGAGACATTCTTGATGATCCGTCGTTTGATGGTTCCGATCACTGCCGCCATGGTCGTCATGGGCGCCGCGGGCGCACACGCCCAGGGGTTCCCGGCGCCTCTGCCCAATCAATCTGCGGCCGATCCCGCATTTCCGCCCGTGAATGGCCGGGCGCCGGTGGCCTCCGTCGGCGCCCCGCCACAGGCCTCGTTCCCGGTCAACGGCGCGGCCCCTATTGGTGGCGCAGGCGCCTTCAGTGCGGCTCCGCCGACCCAGGCTGGTCCCGGCGAGGATTGCATGAAGGCGTTCATGCCGCTGCGCGAGGACGCCGAGAAGCGCGGCAAGCTGATCAAGGCCGCGAGCGATCGCCACGCCCCGCCTGACGAGGCGTGCAAGTTGATCAAGAGCTTCGCCCAGGCCGAGATCAAGATGATCAAGTACATCGAGACCCATGCCGCCAAATGCGGTATCCCGCCGAACGTCGCGGGACAGATGAAGGACGGTCACAAGAACACCGAGGCCATGCAGACCAAGGTCTGCAACGTCGCGCAGCAGATGGCGAACGCGCCGCGCGGTCCGGCCGGTCCGTCGCTGAGCGAGGTGGTGGGTTCGGGCTCGGCGCCGGAAGCCAATGCCAGCAAGAAGGGCGGCAGTACCTTCGACACGCTCAACGGCAACGTTCTGACCCGATGAGCGACACATCCGCCCGCGTTGCCGATTCCACCGGCAACTGGGTCGATACGCTCGCGCCGCAATGGGCGCGGCCCTATCTGCGCTTGTCCCGCTTCGATCGTCCGATCGGCTCCTGGCTTCTGCTGATGCCGTGCTTGTGGTCGGCGGCGCTCGCGAGCGGAATGGCGCATGACGTCCACCGCCTGCCGCTCGTCATCGTGCTGTTCTTCATCGGCGCCTTCGTGATGCGCGGGGCAGGGTGCACCTGGAACGACATCACCGACCGCGACCTCGACGACAAGGTCGAGCGCACCCGTTCGCGGCCGCTGCCGTCCGGCCAGGTGACCACGAAGCAGGCGCTGGCCTTCATGGTGGCGCAGGCGCTGATCGGTCTCGTGGTGCTGCTCCAGTTCAACCGCTTCGCGATTGCGACCGGCATCGCCTCGCTGCTGATCGTTGCGATCTATCCTTTCATGAAGCGCATCACCTGGTGGCCGCAGATCGTGCTCGGGCTCGCCTTCTCCTGGGGTGCCCTGATGGGATTCGCCGTCACCTTCGGACGCATCGATATCACCGCGCTCGTGCTCTATGCCGGCGCGATTTGCTGGGTGATCGGCTACGACACCATCTATGCGCATCAGGACGCCGAGGACGATGCGCTGATCGGCATCAAGTCCACCGCACGCCTGTTCGGCGCGCATACGCACCAGGCGCTGATCCTGTTCTACGGCCTCGCGGTCATGTTGATTGGCATCGCGATGGCGTCGGGCGATGCAAGTTGGCCGGCGTGGATCGGGCTCGCGGCCTTCGCCGTGCATCTGGGCTGGCAGATCATGCGGCTGAGGATTGACGACCCGGAACTGTGCAAGCGCCTGTTCTACTCGAACAAGCATGCGGGGGCGCTGCTGTTTGCGGGCCTGCTGACCGATGCGGTGATGCGGGCGGCCTGACGCAAATGCGTAGGGCGGATTAGCGAAGCGTAATCCGCCATTGTTTCTACCCACGGAAACAGAAGAGGTGGGTTACGCTAGCGGACTGCGCTTTGCGCAGCCGCGGGCTAACCCACCGGCACCTTTAGTGCCGCGCGATGATCTCGCGTTCCTCGCGATGAACCGGCAGCTCGCGCGGCATGGCGGTACGGCGGCGCATCAGGAATTTCGGACGGCGGGTGCGGATCGCGTTGGCGCGGCGGCGGCGCGGCGCCGGCTTGCGGGCGCCTTCGTCGAGCTGAGGCAGCGCGAAGATTTCGCTCCAGACCGCCCAGGCTTCGTTGAGCTCGTTGCCGTCGGCGCTGACCAGCAGCGGAACGGAGAGCGAGGGATCGCGGTGCACGAGGACGAGGGTCTGCGCCTCGTCATTGCCGCGCAGTGCAACCCCGGTGAAGTCGCTGACGCGGACGTTGATCGCCATCTGCATGCCGCGCACGGCACGGCGCAACACGACACGCTCGCGATGAAGCTCGATCTGCCTGGTGTAGCCATCGGCGCGCGGATCATGCGCATCGAAGCGGACCGGAAGGGAAAGAGGGTCGAGCCGCAGAGAGCGGCTCGACCCGGCGGGGTTGACCCCGCATGTTGCTGTTTGACGCCTCACGGCTTTCGTTCTCCCCGCCAGGATTATGTTCCCGGTCGATGCGAGGACGTTAGCGCAGGCCGCTCCGAAACCGCTTAAAAAGGCTGGTTAATCCAACCTCACCGCCCGCCATGATTGACAAGACCTTGGCGCGCATGATTGACGAGACGTTGCGCAGGTCTTGCGAATCTGAGCCTTCTGCCGGCTGAAAGTGCTTGAAGTCCGCACCATTTGGGCACATCTGGTGTTCAGGGCCTAAGATCGCCCCGAAACCTCCCGCGCCCCAACAGGATTTCGTTCGTGAACTCTTCACCATCCGCAAGCTCGACGCTTCAGTCCAAAGCCACCAGCGACCTGTTCGACCAATCCGCGCTGTCGGATCTGGCGCAACGCCTGGTCGAGGCGGCGAAGCGCGCCGGCGCCGATGCGGCCGATGCAGTCGCGGTGCGCGGCATCTCGCAGGGCGTCGAGGTGCGCGACGGCCGCGTCGAGGAATCCGAGCGGTCGGAGGGCGACGATGTCGGCCTGCGCGTGCTGGTCGGCCAGCGCCAGGCCGTGGTCTCGACCAATGACGCGAGCGGCGATGCCGTCACCAAGCTTGCGGAGCGCGCGGTGGCGATGGCGCGTGTCGCGCCGTCAGATAAATATGTCGGCCTCGCCGATCCTGCGCTGCTGGCGCGCGACTTCCCCGAGCTCGATCTGCTCGATCCCAACGTGCCCGCGACGTCGGAGCTCGAGCGCCGCGCGCTCGAGGCGGAGGCTGCCGCGCTTGCCGTGAAGGGCGTGTCGAAATCCGGCGGCGCTTCGGCCTCGTCAGGCATGGGCGGCATGGTGTTGGTGACCTCGACCGGTTTCCACGGCTCTTATTTGCGTTCCAGCCAAGGCATCTCCGCGACCGCCATCGTCGGCGAAGGCACCGGCATGGAGCGCGACTACGATTTCACCTCGGCGCCGCACGCGGCCGATCTGTTGTCGCCCGAAGCCGTCGGCCGCTCCGCCGGCGAGCGGACCGTGGCGCGCTACAATCCGCGCAAGGTCGAGACCTGCAAGGTGCCCGTCGTGTTCGACCCGCGCGTTGCCGGCTCGCTGGTCGGCCATGTCGTCGGCGCCATCAACGGCGCCTCGATCGCACGCAAGACCAGCTTCCTGAAGGACAAGCTCGGTCAGCAGCTGTTTTCCAAGAACATCCGCATCATCGACGATCCCCTGCGCAAGCGCGGCCTGCGCTCGCAGACCTTCGACGCCGAGGGCGTCGCGGTGAAACGGACCGCGCTGGTCGACGAGGGTGTGCTGACAACCTGGCTGCTCGACTGCG
Source organism: Bradyrhizobium guangzhouense (assembly GCF_004114955.1). Classification (NCBI taxonomy): domain Bacteria; kingdom Pseudomonadati; phylum Pseudomonadota; class Alphaproteobacteria; order Hyphomicrobiales; family Nitrobacteraceae; genus Bradyrhizobium; species Bradyrhizobium guangzhouense. The sequence goes on along the minus strand of NZ_CP030053.1, from coordinate 6,333,669 downwards.
CCACCGCGCGCGAGCTCGGCCTCATCACGACGGGCCACGCCCATCGCGGCGTCTCGTCCTCGCCGTCGCCCGGGCCGTACAATCTGCACCTCGAAGCCGGCACGCCGACGCCGGCCGAGCTGATCGCCGACATCAAGCAAGGCTTCTACGTCACCGATCTGATCGGCTCGGGCGTCAACGGCGTCACCGGCGACTACAGCCGCGGCGCATCCGGCTTCTGGATCGAGAACGGCGAGCTCACCTATCCCGTCAGCGAGGTGACGATCGCGGGCCATCTGTTCGAGATCTTCAAGTCGATGCAGCCGGCCAACAATCTCGAATTCCGCTACGGCATCAATGCGCCGACGGTGCGCATCGAAGGACTGACGCTTGGCGGACGCTGACTTTTCCGACACGACGACACTGACGCGCGACGCAGCGTTGCTGCAAGACACGGTGCGGGAGGCGGGAAGCCTCGCGCAGTCGATGTTCCGCACCGAGCTGAAGACGTGGATCAAGGGCGCATCCTCGCCGGTTTCGGAAGCCGACATTGCCGTCAACGATCTGCTCGAAGCGCGCCTGCGCGGTGCCACGCCCGACTATGGCTGGCTGTCGGAGGAGAGCGCCGATGATCAGGCGCGATTGTCGCGGCGGCTGACCTGGGTGGTCGATCCCATCGACGGCACCCGCAACTACCTCAATGGCCATGACGAATGGTGCGTCAGCGTCGCGCTGGTCGAGGATTCAGCGCCGGTGCTGGCCGCGGTCTACGCGCCGACCACGGACGAATTCTTTTTCGCCGTCCGCGGCCGGGGCACCACGCTGAACGGCGATCAGGTCCGGGCGACCTCAGGGGCCGTGCTCGACTTCGCCCGCATGGCCGGCCCCAAGCCGATGGTCGAAAGACTCAATACGGAAGGCGGCGACATCAGGCTGCACCCGCGAATCGGCTCGCTGGCGCTGCGGCTGTGCCGGGTCGCCAATGGCTCCCTGGATGCGGCTTTTGCGGGCGGCAACAGCCATGATTGGGATCTTGCGGCGGCCGATTTGATCGTGCAGGAAGCGGATGGTAGGATGAGCGACCTCTCTGGAGATCCCATCCTTTATAATCGCCGGGAAGTGACGCACGGGGTGCTGGTGGCAGCGGGACGCGATCGTCATGCGAGCATTGTCGCGCATTTTCGCAATCGTCCCCTGGCCTGAAGCGCCCGTCGGCGTGCTTGTCGACCACTGCTTTGCCGGGCAGCCTGTTAGGAACCGAACCCATGTCAGATAGTGCCCCGCAACAACTGCTTCACCTCGTGATCGGCGGTGAGCTGCTCGACCTCGAGCACAACACCTTCAAGAACCTCGACGACGTCGAGATCGTCGGCCTCTACCCGAACTACGCGTCCGCTCATGCCGCCTGGCGCGCGAAGGCGCAGAGCACGGTCGACAACGCGCAGATGCGCTATTTCATCGTCCATCTCCACCGTCTGCTCGACCCAAATCAAGAAACGAAGGCACGTTGAAAAAACTGCTTCGCAATACGCTGCGAAGCAGCTGGTTTCAGCGTGCCGTCGGGGTCCTGGCGGCCGAATATCTGCGCCTGGTCTGGCGGACCAACGCCTTCACGTTCGATCCGCCCGACGTCTATGAGCGCGTCGAGCCGCATATGCCGGCGATTTTCGCGTTCTGGCACGGCCAGCATTTCCTCACCCCGTTCATCAAGAACAAGGATTCTTACCGGGCCAAGGTGCTGATCTCCCGCCACCGCGACGGCGAGTTCAATGCGGTTGCCGCCGAGCGGCTCGGCATCGGCACCATCAGGGGATCAGGGGATCATGGCGGCGCGTTCCACCGCAAGGGCGGTGTCGGCGCCTTCAGGGAAATGGTGTACACGCTTCAAGACGGTTGTAATGTCGCGTTGACCGCCGATGTGCCCAAGCGTTCGCGCGTGGCCGGCCTCGGCATCATCATGCTCGCGCGGGAATCGGGGCGGCCGATCATGCCTTTTGCGATGGCGACCAGCCGCTTTATCAGGCTCAAGAACTGGGATCGCACCACCATCAACCTGCCGTTCGGCCGGGGCGCGCTGGTCGGCATCAAGGAAATCCACGTGCCCGCGGACGCCGACGCCGCGAAGATGGAAGAGCTGCGGCAGGATCTGGAAGACACGCTGAACGAAGCCACACGCCGCGCCTATGCACAGCTCGGCCGCCGAGGGCCTCAGGATGGGCCTGCAGATGGCTAGCTCGCTGCCCCATGCGGCCCCGAAGTCCCTGCCGATGACGCTGCGGATGTATCGGCGGCTGGCAACCAGCCTCGTGCCGCTCGCGCCTGCGCTGATCAAGCGGCGGCTGAAGCAGGGCAAGGAGGATCCCGCGCGCGTCGGCGAGCGGCGTGGGCTCAGCCGGGACGTGCGTCCCCATGGCCCGCTGGTCTGGATCCACGGCGCCAGCGTCGGCGAGGTGCTGGCTGCGGCGGCGCTGATCGAGCGCCTGCGCGATCTCAATTTGCGCATCCTGCTCACGTCGGGCACGGTCACCTCGGCGGCCGTCGTGGCAAAGCGCTTCCCGCCCGACGTCATCCATCAATACGTGCCGTATGATTCCCCGCGCTACGTCGCGCGCTTCCTCGATCATTGGAAGCCGTCGCTGGCGCTGTTCATCGAGTCGGACCTGTGGCCGAATTTGATCCTGGCGGGCGCGTCGCGCCGGGTGCCGATGGTGCTGATCAACGGGCGGATGTCGCCGCGCTCCTTCCCGCGCTGGCGGCGGATGCATGGCACCATCTCGGCGCTGCTGTCGCGCTTCGACATCTGCCTCGCGCAGTCGAAGATCGATGCCGAACGCTTCTCTGCGCTCGGCGGCCGTGACGTCGTCACCACGGGTAATCTCAAGCTCGACGTGCCGGCGCCGCCGGCCGATCCCGCCAAGCTCGAACGGCTGATGACGATGACGCGCGGCCGGCCGATCATCGTCGCCGCCTCGACCCATCCCGGCGAGGACGAGATGCTGGTCGCGGCGCATCGCAGCCTCGTGGGTCACTTCCCGCAGCTCCTTACCGTGATCGTGCCGCGGCATCCGAATCGCGGCTCGTCGATCGCAGGTCTGGTCACGGCGTCGGGCCTGAAGCCGGCGCTCCGCTCGCGCGACGAGCCGCTGGCGGCCACGACCGATGTCTATGTCGCCGACACCATGGGCGAGCTCGGCCTGTTCTATCGTCTCTCGCCTGTCGTCTTCATGGGCGGATCGCTGATCCGCCATGGCGGACAGAATCCGATCGAGGCGATCAAGCTGGGGGCGGCCATCGTTCACGGTCCGCACGTGTTCAATTTCGCCGATGTCTATGCGGCGCTCGACGGGAGCGGCGGCGCGCGCCAGGCCGATACGCAGGAGGCGCTGACGAAGCAGCTCGGCCTGTTGCTGGCCGAGCCAACGTTACGCGACAAGATGCAGCGCGCGGGATCGGGCGTCGTCGAGGAGCTCGGCGGCGCGCTCGATCGCACCATGACGGCGCTCGAGCCGTATCTGATGCAGCTGCGGATCGAGATGGGAGCCGCCAATGCGTGAGCCGGCCTTCTGGTACCGGCCGCGTTCCCCGAAGTCGCATCTGCTCAGCCCGTTGGGCGCGCTCTATGGCGCCATCGCCGCGCACCGCATGGCACGCGAGGGTTTTGACGCCGGCATCCCCGTGCTCTGCGTCGGCAATTACCATGTCGGCGGCGCCGGCAAAACGCCGACCGTGCTGGCGCTGACGAAACTGCTGCGCGAGCTCGGCGAGACGCCTGTGGTGCTCAGCCGCGGTTATGGCGGGCGCCGCAAGGGCCCGGTCATGGTCGATCGTAACAGTCACACCGCGGCCGATGTCGGCGACGAGCCGTTGATGATGGTGCGCGACGTGCCCGTCGCCGTCGCACGCGATCGCATCGACGGCGTCGCGCTGGCGAAGTCGCAAGGTGCCAGCGTGATCCTGATGGACGACGGTTTCCAGAATCCGAAACTGCTGAAGGACGCTTCGCTGATCGTGATCGACAGCGAGCGCGGCCTCGGCAATGGCCGTGTGTTTCCGGCCGGCCCTCTCCGTGCGCCGCTCAAGCCACAGCTCGCGCGCACCGACGCGCTGGTGCTGATCGGCGACGGCCGCGCCGCCAACGATGTCGCGGCGGAGCTTGCCAAGCGCAACAAGCCCGAGCTGCGCGCGCGCCTGAAGCCGGATGCGGCCTCACTCGCGCAACTCTCTGGCAAAAAGGTTCTCGCCTTCGCCGGCATCGGCGATCCCGAGCGCTTCTTCCGCACGCTTCGGGCTGGCGGCATCGAGGTCGCGCGCACGCGCCCCTTCGCCGATCATCACATGTTTTCGCAAGCGGAGCTCGCCGCGCTCGCGGCGGAGGCGAAAGCCGAGCAGCTCACCCTGGTGACGACGGAAAAGGATCTCGCGCGCCTGCGCGGCACCGAGGGCGTGCCCGATGGCATCGTGCCGTTCAAGGTCACGCTCGAATTCGACGATCCGGCCAAATTGAAGCAACTGATCACCGACCACCTCTACAAGGCCCGCGAGCGCCGGTTCAGCAAGCGATGATCGCGTAGGGTGGATTAGCCCTGCGACTGCGCGAAGCGCAGTGGCGGGGCGTAACCCACCAACTTCGTCCTGCATTCGCTGAAGCATGGTGGGTTACGCCTCACAGACGCGCGTCGCGCATCTGCGCGGCTAACCCACCCTACGGCACATCACCGTTCAGCCGACATTCATCGCCGGCCATCTATTGCTACGAGATCACGGCTTCGGCGCGTTCGGAAAATGCCGCGTCAGCACGGCGGCCGGCGTGGCATAGGCTTCCTGCAAATCCACGCTCCAGTACTTCAATTCGTCGAGCGGGATCCGCACGTCCGATATGGCGCAGCGCACGAAGGTCCCCGGCGAGATCACGCGGAAATCGCCGTCGAGATATTGCACCTGGGCTTCGCCATGGCCCGAGGGGCCGAACTTGTTCAGCACGGTCGAAAGTCTCCGTGGGACGCCCCTGCAGGGCACGATGTGTTGGACTGAATGTAACATAGATAGGGTGGCTTGTCCGCCCGTTAAACCCACCGGTTTGTGATGTTTTGCAACCGTTTGCGCGTGATAGTGCTTGTTTCAGTGCGGCACCTCCTGCGACGGAATCCGATGCGCTTCGTAACTCCCGCCCTGTTCCCAGTACTGCTGATGTCGGCCGCGCAGGCCGCGCCGGCGCCCGCGCCGCAGGCGGTCGAGATTCCGCTGTCGTCAGGCGTCCTGCATGCGCAGCTGTTCAAGCCGGAAGGGGCGGGCCCATTCCCCACCGTGATCGCGCTGCATGGCTGCGGCGGCCTCGGCAGCCGCGCCGATTCCGTCCAGCCGCGCTATCGCGACTGGGCCGAGCGCTTGCTCAAATCAGGCAATGCCGTGCTGCTGCCGGATAGTTACGGCTCGCGCGAGCTCGGCCCGCAATGCCGCGTCAAGGAGATCCACGTCAAGGCGCGGCGCGAGCGCGTCACCGACATCGCGGCCTCGCGCGCCTGGCTGATGAAGCAGGCCTGGGTGGCGCGCAACCGCGTCAGCCTGATCGGCTGGGCCAACGGCGCCAGCGCGCTGCTCTGGGCGGTGCGGCCGCAAGCCGTGGCGCGCGATGCCGGCCCGGATTTCCGCGCCGCTGTTGCGTTCTATCCGGATTGCCGGATCTCCGCCGGTCTCGGCTGGAGCACGCGGGTGCCGACCCTGGTGCTGATCGGCGCCAATGACGACGTCTCCTCGCCGCCCGCCTGCCGCCAGATGGTGGACGGCGCGCATGGCCGCAGCGCGCTCGCGCGCATCGTGGTCTATCCCGGCGCCTATCACGATTTCGACCGCGCCAACACGCCGCTGCACGCGGTCGCCTCCAGCACCGACGCCGCCGTTCCCGAGCACGGCCATCTCGGAACCGATTCCGAGGCGCGCACGGAATCGCAGAAGGAAGTCGCGGAGTGGCTGGCGCGCTAGCGCGGGCTCGCCACGCCGTAGCGGGCGCCTTAGTTCGACCACGATGTCGGCTAAACGCATCTGTCATGCGCAACCGCATCCTCATCTTCTCCTCCGCACTGGTGGTCTTCACCGTCGCGGTGTTCCTGTTCGAAGCCAAGGCCGGCTCGCCCCCGCTCGCGCCTGATCATTGCGGCTTCTGGACCACGATGGACGCGGGATTGTCCTGCCGCTGAGGGGGCGGACGACGAGTTGCCTCCACAAAGATGGTGTCATCGCCCGGCTTGACCGGGCGATCCAGTACGCCGAGGCGGCTGTGCGTCACCGAGAAGCCGCGGCGTACTGGATTCCCCGCTCCAGTGCGCAATTGCGCACAAGGCGGGGAATGACAGCGAGAGCGGAGCGCCGCCCTCGCGCCTCAGAACAAACTGCCCTGATCCACCGGCTTGGCCACGCGCTTCGGCGCGGGCTTCGTCTCCGCGGCCTGCTTCGGCTGCGCCGGCGCGCGCCTGGCCACAGCCGCCGGCCGATCGGCATCCGCGGTCGCGCCCACGCGCCCATCCGCGAACTCGATCGCGATCCGCGCGTTCGGGCCGATGCTGTCGGCCGAATGCAGCGGATGGCCTTCCTCATCGCGCACCAGCGCGAAGCCGCGGGCGAGCACGCCGCGATAGGACAGCGCGGAAAGCAGCTTGCCGCTGTTCTCGACGCGGGCATCGAGCCGCTGCAGCAACGTCACCAGCGCGCGGCCCGCGCGTTCGGAGAGCCGCTGCGTGCGCTCGCGCTGGCGGAGAATCGCGTTGCGCTGCACCTGCGCATTGGAGAGTTTTGAGGCGCGCAGACGCACCTCGAGCCCGGCGAAGCGGTCGCGCCGCCGCCGCAGCAGCGCGCGCGCGGACAGGCCGAGCCGTTCGCCTGATACCGTGAGCCGGTGCCCCGCCTGCGAAATCTGGCCGTGCAGCACCCGCAGCGTCAGCTTCGAAGCTGCCGCGGTAAACCTGCGGAAATGCGCATGCGTGTTGGCCTTGAGCCCGCGGGGCAGGGAGGAGCCTGCCGAATCCAGCCGCTGCCGCGGGATCGCGAGGAGATCGCCAGCCGACGGCAGCGCGCGTGCCGCGGCGCGCAATTCGTTGCGGCGGCTTTCTTGGGCGCGCATCCAATAGGCGTGGGTCCGGCGTCCGAGGTCGGCGACCTCGACGAACAATTCGCTGCGCACCGGCACCGCCATCTCGGCCGCCGCCGTCGGCGTCGGCGCGCGCTTGTCCGCGACGAAGTCGATCAGCGTGATGTCCGTCTCGTGGCCCACCGCCGAGATCAGCGGGATCATGCTCTCGGCCGCGGCGCGCACCACGATCTCCTCGTTGAACGACCAGAGGTCCTCCAGCGAGCCACCGCCGCGCGCGACGATCAGCACGTCGGGCCGCGGAATCCTGCCGCCTTCAGGCAGCGCGTTGAAGCCGCGGATCGCGGCCGCGACCTGCTCCGCCGAGCCTTCGCCCTGCACCTTCACCGGCCACACCAGCACGTGGCGGGGAAAGCGATCCTCCAGCCGATGCAGGATGTCGCGGATCACGGCGCCGGTCGGCGAGGTCACCACGCCGATCACATCAGGGAGCCAGGGCAAGAGCTGCTTGCGCGCCTCGTCGAACAGGCCTTCGGCGGCGAGCTTCTTCTTGCGCTCCTCCATCAGCGCCATCAGCGCGCCGATGCCGGCGGGCTCCAGCGCCTCGATGACGATCTGATACTTGGACGAGCCCGGATAGGTGGTGAGCTTGCCCGTCGCGATCACCTCGAGCCCCTCCTGGGGCTTGAAGCGCATGCGGCCGTGCACGCCTTTCCAGATCACCGCCTCGATCTTGGCGCTCTCGTCCTTGAGCGCGAAATAGCAATGGCCGGAGGAATGGGCGCCGCGAAAGCCCGAGATCTCGCCGCGGACCCGGACATGGCCATAGGTGTCCTCCACCGTCCGCTTCAGGGACTGGGACAGCTCGGAAACGGTGAATTCAGGCGCGTTGTGAAGAGGTTCCGCAGGCGGCATCAGCAAACGATTCGGCATGTTGGGGTCAGACCCGACGTTAAGGATTTTCGCAAGCCAGCGCCATAAGCGCGACGAAATGAGATTCGGTCGGCTGTCCGTGGTTCACCTCTCCCCAGCGGGGAGAGGTCGGATTGTCCTGGCGATGCGAAGCATCGTCCAGGACAATCCGGGTGAGGGGGCGCCGGCACCCAGTGACACCGGATCCCCTCACCCGGATCGCATCTTGCGATGCGATCCGACCTCTCCCTGCGGGAGAGGTGATCCGGGCTCTGGGTGCGCTCCGAACTCCCGATTTAGGGGTTGTATAGGAGAGTACTCTGCTTTATAGAGTTCTCTATCGATGGTTCAGTCAGGGAGTTCGACCATGGTGATGCCTTTGCTGCGAGGGGTGCTGGGCTTGCTCAAATGGGGTCTGTGCGTGGTCGGCGCCGTGGCGCTGATCCTGACTGCCCTGATCGCGACGCCGCTGCAGCGGCCGGCGGAGATGCGCTCGGTCTCGGACTCGGTCAAAGGCATCGACTGGTCCACCCTGCCGCCGCTGGAGCGTTTCCAGGCCCGCGACGGCACCTGGCTCGGCTACCGCCACTATCTAGCGAAAGGCGCGGACACCGGTCGCGGTGCCATCTTCATCCATGGCTCGTCCGGCTCCTCCGGCACCGTCAACCACGCGCTGACCGCGGCCATGGCCGCGCACGGCGTCGAGACCTGGGCGCTGGATACCCGCGGCCATGGTGCCTCGGGCACGCGCGGCGACATCGGCTATGTCGGCCAACTCGAGGACGACCTCGTCGATTTCGTCGCCCATGTCCGCAAGAGCGCGCCGGATCTGCCGCTGACATTGATCGGCCATTCCGCCGGCGCCGGCTTCTCGCTGCGCATCGCTGCGACGCCGATCATCCAGGACCTGTTCGTCCGCACTGTCCTGGTCGCGCCCTATCTCGGCTATGACGCGCCGACCAATGTCGCGCATTCCGGCGGCTGGGCCAATCCCGACATCCCGCGCTTCCTCGGTCTCACCGCGCTGCGCAAGCTCGGCATCGATTGCTGCTCGCAGCTTCCGGTGCTCGCCTTCGCGGTGCCGCCGAATTCGGAGCGGATTCTGACGGCCACCTATTCCGACCGCCTGATGCGCAACTTCGCCACGCACGGCTATCGCCTCGACCTGCCCGCGGTGACGCATCCGATGACGATCTTCGGCGGCGGCGAGGACGAGATGATGATCTCGGCCAAATATGCCGAAGTCGTGCAGGCGATCAGGCCCGATATCGACGTCAAGATCATCGACGGCGTCAACCACATGGGCATGGTCACCAATCCGAAGGCCGTCAATGCCATCGCCGAGGACGTCGCGACGCGCGGGGCAGGGCAGTCATGATGCGAGCCGCCGGCGGCGGGGCCGTCGCATATCGAGCACGGTGCGGCAGCGGCAGTCGGCTCCCTCCCCCGCTTGCGGGGGAGGGCTGGGGAGAGGGTTTCTCCGCGTTGGGGTTGTCGGGAATTTACCGAGCACGTCCCTGCGCGGCGAGGGTTCTTTCCTCCCGGGGATTGTCCCGTTGCGGAGGCACCCTCTCCCCAACGCTCTCAGCGCGAGCGAAGCTCGTCGCGGCCCGCAAGCGGGAGAGGGAGCCCAGTGCCGATGCCGCTGCGTTGAGCGCACCATATGCTGCGATGGTGCCGCGTTGATGGAGACTGACATGATCGACAGCAAGGAAGCCTCCGCGGCGCTGGCCGAGATCGACGACATCGTCCAGCGCGTGAAGCAGTCGCAGCTCTATGAGCTGGCCAGCCTGGCTGCGCTGTGGTGGGGCGTTCTGGTCTTCGCCGGCAATGTGGTGACCTGGGCCTGGCCGTTCTACGCCCGCTACGCCTGGCCCGCCGTCGACATAATCGGTGTCGGCGGCCTGGTCGCGATCCGCTTGCTGAGTCCTCCCCATTCCCTGCAGCGCAATCGTATTTGGTTTAACAAAGACTCGCTGGGCTTGCCTCGCCTCTCCCGCTTGCGGGAGAGGCCGACACGCTCGCAGAGCGTGGCGGGTGAGGGCTCTCGCCACATAGGGACATCCTCCGCACTCCGTGACAACCCCGACGCGGAGACACCCTCTCCCCAACGCTCTCAGCGCGAGCGAAGCTCGTCGCGGCCCGCAAGCGGGCGAGGGAGCGCACCGCCGATCTGGCCACTTCATATAGGATGGCCACGCCGTTCCCAGGAAGCCGCCTTCGATATCAGGATCGTGCTGGTCTTCGCGCTGTTCTTCGCCTTCGGCCACATCTGCACCGACGTGCTCGGCCATTACGGCCCGCGCGAGCTCGGTGCGTTCTGGCCGATTTATTTCATGCTGTTCTACACGCTCGCCGGCCTCTGGTTCGGCCATGCCTTCGTCGCCATCGGCCTCGGTATCATCGCGCTGACGCTGATCGGCTTCTTCACCATCGGCGCGGCCTTCCCGCTCTGGATGGCCTTCGTCAACGGCGGCGGCCTGATCCTCGGCGGCCTCTGGATGCGGCGGATCTGATGGCCGAGCTCGACGACATCATCCATCAGCCCTTGCGGCTGAAGATCATGGCGGCCCTGAACGCATTGCCTGTTGCCTCGGGCCTGGAATTCGCCCGCCTGAAAAAACTCACCGGCGCCACCGACGGCAATCTCGGCGCCCATATCGAGACGCTGGCGAAGGCGGGGTATGTGTCGGTGGAGAAGGCTTTTGTCGGCAAGAAGCCGCAGACGACGGTGACCGCGACCGCCACCGGCCGCGGCGCCTTCGCGCGGCATGTCGCGACGTTGCAGGAGATCATTGCGGGGAAGCAGGTGTAGCGCTGCCGTCATCGCGCTGCTGCTTGCTGTGCCCTCGCCCCTCTTGTCCGCCGAAGCCCGCCTTCGGGCGAAGGCGGATGCGGGAGAGGGCATCGCCGCTGGTCAACGCAGGCCCACTTGGGTGAGGGGTTCTCTCGGCGAGTCCAACTTGCAATTAAGTTTGCGGATGCAACCCCTCATCCGGCGCCACCTTCTCCCGCAGGGGGAGAAGGAAGAGGAGCTCCGCCGCGCTCCGGCGTTCAACTCTCCCTGTCATTCCGGGGCGTCGCGAAGCGACGAGCCCGGAATCCATTTCGCCACCAACGCTGTCGCCCGATGGATTCTCAGGCGCGCAATTGCGCACCATATTCGCCGACGTCTCCGTGGTTGCTATCGTCGCGGCGGTCCGGATCGCCCGCGCGCCGGCCGGCAAGCTTCGCAAGCGCCCCAAATTTGTTGCACCGCCCTTCCTATGGACAACCTCAAATAGATATGTTCTAAAATTTCGCATTATTTTAAAAATGGAGATTGTGATGTTTCGTGCTTTGTTTGTTTCGGCTTGCGTCGTGTTCGCCTTGGGGAGTTCGCAGGAGGCGTCGGCAAAGGACCCTGCCATTCATATTGTCTCTTCACGGTACGGCACTGCGAATAAGGCCAATCCTATTCCAGTCACAACCAAGATCGCTCGCGACGAATGCGAGAACAAGCCGGCCTGTTATCTCGTTGCGGAGAACGGCCTCCAGGGAGGCGACCCGGATTTTGGCACGATCAAGACGCTGGACGTCGCCTACTACTGCGGGCGACGAACGCGTCATGGCTTGATGAAGGTCTCAGCGCCTGAACATCAGGTTGCAAACCTTGCGTGCGTGCAGCGCTGACCCTTCAATGGATCGTCGCGAGATTACGGTGCACCAAAATATCTCAACTGATGCTTTGGGAATTTAGTGCACACCGGACTAAGGTGACGGTGCACTAAGCGCGGCCAACTGTTGGTTTGGCTTTGCGTTTAGTGCACTGTCGCCGTTATTTTTATCTGATTAGCGACTGAAACGCGTAGGCCTAGAGCAGCAGGTGCGAAAATCGGGTTGCAGCTCTCTGGTCGTCTACGGCCCTGGAGATGAGGTCATGAGCGACGAGGAAGGCAGCGCAAGGAGTGGACCACCAAGTGTCTGGAGCCCGGGCGTCGGCTTATCGGCTGACGAAGCCAAGGCACCGCAAGCTACCGCGACTTTTGGGACGACCGTAATTTCGGAAAGTAGCGCGTTGGTTCGATATGTAGGCCGAGTGCTCGGGACGGTTCCTGAGGATGCGGTCGGGTTAGTTCTTGGCGACCCTCTTCATTTCGTCCGGACGGCCATCGCGAGCCAATATGACGTTCTGCTCACTAAGATACTGAAGCGAAGAGGTGTGACGCAGACAGTGGCTGTAAGCCCGTCTTTAGCTATCCCATTGCTTCGCGCTGCTTACGATGAGAGCCGTCCTGAGTTGCAAGAAATGTGGGCGGGGCTGATCGCTGCCGCGATGGACCCGAGCCGGTCAGGCCGTGTGAGACTGTCGTTTGTCGAGACCTTGAAACACTTCGATCCCTTAGACGCTCTCGTCCTGAAGACGCGCCACGAGGCGTCGGGCGAACTAAAGCCCAATCCTGTTGCATTCATCGCCAACGTCATCGGCGAACAGGGTCCGGAGGTTCAGATTTCCGTCGAGAACTTGAAGATACTTCGGTGTGCGGCGTCTGCCACAACTTCGGTTACTGAGTTCTACGTGACACACTATGGAAGTGGGCTTCTCCGCGCCTGCTTGGGATAGTGATCAGCGAGAGGGGCGGGAATCGCATTGCGCCCTGGATGCTGAATCGTCCGAATTACAGTGACAGTGCAGTCCAGTGCACTAAACGGGAGCAGCTAATGCTTTGGCTTTGGAGTTTTGGAATTACGGTGACAGTGCACTCAATGATCGACTGCTATCGATGAACTGAGTGCACTGTCACCGTAATCCCCAACGGCCGGCAGCGCAATGACGGTTGATCTTCGGAGATTGGAGTAACCGGCTAGAACTAAGGCTTGTGTGCAATATGAATTCGGCGCAACCTCAGGTCTTTGAACCGGAGAGTCTGAATTTAAGGAGCTCAGAATGCGATTTCTGATCGTGGTATCGTTGCTTTGCGTGCCAAGCGAGCTTTTTGCCCAACAAAGTAATTATCCATTTGCTCTATCGCAAATCGGGCCAGACAACCGGCCGTTGCCGTTTAATTCAAGGATAGCCGTCCCAACAGGACAAGAGGAAGTCAAGCTACAAGCAATGTTGGGCGCACCGGTACCATGTTCGGAGGCAACATTCGAATATGAGATAGTCGAAGATAAGGCCCAATTTCAGAATGTCCCTAATTACTTTTCTTCCCCTCAAAAGATATGCTTCGGTGGGACTAGCAATCAGTGCGCTGGATCGTATGTCGGCTCGGCAGCAATTCCGACAAAGCCGGACCGTGTTTACAGTTGGCAGGTGCGTGTAACTTCCAAAGTTTTTCAGGCTAACGCGACGAATTGTGGAGGTCAAACAAGCACGGCCACTTCCAACTGGACGCCGACATCGTCCGACTTTGGGTTTGGTACTGCCCCTAATTGGTATATGACGCAGGCTCAGTTGAGCGAGACGTTTAACATCTGCGGCCTCGAAGCTTACGATCAGGACTCTTCTTATTTTTCCTATCCCCCAGACGGCAAACTCGCCGGCTTCAAGACCACCTCGAAACCTAATTGTGCAAACACCATTCAATCAACTTGGAGTGCATACATACCCAATAAGGGCCGAGCGAAGGACGGATACCTGTTTGTATGGGTGAAATCTGATCGGCAATGTTCTGGCCGTTTCTGGATTTCGAATGATGAAGTGCCCCAAGAGGAAGCGACAATCCAGACATTCACTTTACAACCTGATGTGTTTCAAAAAATCGGTGTGAAGATCGGACATTCGCCTGATCCAGCCAAAGATCTGGACTTTATGACCTACGTACACCGGTCAAACTACAAGGACTTTGTTCCCCTAAATTTCAAATGCGAATCTGACGCGGACTTTCATGTTTTTTTTGATACAGTCGCCATTTTGTATCGCGGCCAAAACTACTCGGAAGCGAAACACGTTGATGAGAACGATTTTTTCATTTCCTTGCGGTCTCCGTAGTGGCGGTGCGCTCACTGATGGGAGAGACCGCATCGCAAGATGCGATTTGGAGGATCCAATCAAAATTGCGGTGACTGGGCACTAAACGGCCGAGACTAATGCTTAGGCTTTGGAATTTTGTGCCCCGTCACCGTAATTTCGCAGAACGTTGCTGGCTATCCCACTTGGACTAGTTGCACCACAGCAGCCGTATCAAACTCAGAAAACCGAGCGAAAATCTCTTCAATCTCAGCGAACGGTGAATTTGCCGTCCCTTGGGCAGCCTTGACGAAAGCATTTTTGAAGCGCCCGAAGTCCAGGCCGCAGTGCTTGGTTGAACAGAATATCTGCAAGATCGGTCGTCCCGGCACCTTATTCTTCCAGGTGCCGTCCGCAAGACTGTTTTCCAAATCCGCCATGGTCTGGCGAGTGAAGACGGCTATGTCATCGGCAAAGAGAGCTTCGTTGATCCTCAACCTCTCAGACGCAGCTTCTACCTCGAAAAGAGCTATAAGTTCGTCCGTCGTCTTCCCTTGGCTGCCCTTGGGCATCAGATCGACGTTCCCTGCTCGCTCGCGGAAATGAGCACTCACCACAAGCGCCGCCGCGTAGGACAAAATCTCTCGCGCTATCGTCTTCAGACGCTCATCGATAGCGGCTGGATCACGGAGCCAAGAGCGCTCCGACGCTTCTGTTTCAAAAGGCTCAAACATGCGGGCGATCACCTCCGCATCCAAGAAATAATTCTCCAAGTGATAACGTTTCAACACCTGCATACGACCACCAGACAACTCGGTGAGCCTTGCTAAATCGCGGCTAGGGGGCACCGCATCTGCGTCGCAGAGCATGAAAAAACTCACGCCCCAGATCGTCTTCTTAAGAACCAAGTCATTCAGCGATCCAAACGACTGAATGAACCCTTTTCCTCCACTTGGGACCAGCACGAGGTCTGGAAAACTCCCCCTCAGCATTGCTCCATACGTCTGCTTGTCCAAACTGCCATGCTGCCCCTCGATAAGGACGATTTTCTTACCGAGCGCCACAATGCCGATTGATTGCCCGACCAATCGCAATGCTTGGTGAGTATCATCGTTCTCGGTGACGCGGATGGCTTGATTGATGGAGGGCTGCTTTGGTGGGGCGATGAAGATGACTGAATTATCGAGAGAGGCGGAGATGATTTCAGCCGAGTGGGTGCAGAAAATGAATTGATTGCGAGCACCCGCAGTGCGCAGCGTCTGGATCAAGCGATAGCTAAGCTCTGGATGCAAATGCAACTCGGGTTCGTCAAAAACGACGATGCAATCGGATGGATTCCGCAGCAGAAAATCGAAGACGATATTGACGACCTCCCGTTCTCCGGAGCTAAGCGCTGTTATCGGAAAACTCTGCCCTTCGTGTTCGTAAAACAACTGCGACTTTTTCGGGTCGGGCTCTTCTAATTGCTTCGGTGACAAGAGGCGTGCGAACGCGTCCTTAAACGGCACTAAAGGATCAGGGAACTCCTCCGGGTTGACCAGGATGCCATTTATTGCCCCATGCTGCTCAGCGGGCGCAGAACCCGGGAGTCGAGCACGCATTTGCTCTTCAACGTAAAGAGAAATGTTCTCTCGTCGGCTACGCACCTTTCTGAAAATTGAATGCACCGTATCGTTGAACCGGTTGCTCAGGGTGTTGAAGCCGTAGTTCCAGCCAACATCCTCAAGAAAAGGATCAGTGTAGTCCCAACTAAATTGATAGGGCAGAACGTTTGTTATCTTTCTGTCGCTTTCAAAATTGAGCAAGCTGCTCTTGGTGTCAGCTCGTTTCCGTCCACCGCGCTGAAGGGATATTCGAAGTCGATCGGCATCTTGCGCGTTTCTTGTATTGAGCTGTGTTTTGCCCCATTCAGCGCGCTCGGTTTCGGAAGTGGCCTCAACTAAAATCCAATTCTGGTCGTTGGATGCGGGGTTCTGAAATTGATTCAATAGCCATTGGAGGAAACGACTTTTTCCGACGCCGTTCGGGCCTGCGAGGACCACGACATCTGAAAGACTATCTGCTTCAACCAATTTGATGGGTTGAATGTTCTCCGCGTGAAACGCGATTAGTCTCATGACCCCTCCACAAACCTTGCTTCAGTATGCTTGATTCGACGTGCAATGGGGATAACTATGCACCTATTGCGAGTGTTCGCCTCCGTTATCACGAGCTGTTTGCTCACGGCGCCCTATGGAGAAAGGAATCCCGGTTTGCAATTGGTGGCCCCGGCGAATTCCCGGCGCGCGCTGCGTCTGCCCCCCGGAATGCCGGGGGAGTCGCCCCCACCCCCTTGAGCCCCACCCCGATTCGTGCGACCCCCAGCCCAGCAAAACCCCTCATTTTCTGAGCCTTCGATGCACATTCTCCTGCTTGGTTCCGGCGGCCGCGAACATGCCCTGGCGTGGAAGATCGCAGGCAGTCCCCTGGTGACCAAACTCTGGTGCGCGCCCGGCAATGCCGGCATCGCGCGCGAGGCGGAATGCGTGGCGCTCGATGTCGCCGACCATGCCGCCGTGATCGACTTCTGCAAGACGAACGCGGTCGAGCTCGTCGTGGTCGGGCCGGAGACGCCGCTGGCGGCCGGCATCGTCGATGATCTCACCGCCGCGGGCATCAAGGCGTTCGGGCCCAACAAGATCCCGGCGCAGCTCGAAAGCTCCAAGGGTTTTACAAAAGCGCTCTGCACCGAGTTCGGCATTCCGACCGGCGCCTACAAGCGCTTCACCAACGCCAACGATGCGCGTGCTTACGTGCAGAGCCAGGGCGCGCCGATCGTGGTGAAGGCCGACGGCCTTGCCGCCGGCAAGGGCGTCGTCGTCGCCAAGACCGTGCGCGAGGCGGAGGACGCCATCGCCATGATGTTCGAGGGCGCGTTTGGCGAGGCCGGCGCCGAAGTCGTGATCGAGGAATTTCTGCCGGGGCGCGAGATCAGCTTCTTCGCGCTCTGCGACGGCGAGACCGCGATCCCGCTCGCCTCCGCGCAGGACCACAAGCGCGTGTTCGATCACGACGTCGGCCCGAACACCGGCGGCATGGGCGCCTATTCGCCGACGCCTTTGGTGACGCCCGCGATCCACGACGCGATCATGGCCAAGATCATCCTGCCGACGGTGGCGGGCATGAAGAGCCGCGGCACGCCGTTCCGCGGCATTCTTTACGCTGGGATTATGCTGACCACGCAGGGCCCAAAGCTGTTCGAGTTCAACGTCCGCTTCGGCGACCCCGAATGCCAGGTGCTGATGCTGCGCATGATGAGCGACATCGTGCCGGCCTTCCTCGCCGCCTGCGACGGCCAGCTGAAGAATTTTGACCTGCGCTGGTATCCGGAATCCGCGCTCACCGTGGTGATGGCGGCGAAGGGTTATCCCGGCGACTATCAGAAGGGCACGCGGATCGAGGGGCTCGATGACGCGGCCAAGGTCGACACCGTCGAGATCTTCCATGCCGGCACCGTGGCGAAGGACGGCGCCATCCTCGCCAATGGCGGCCGCGTGCTCAATGTCTGCGCGCTGGGCGCAACCGTGAGCGAAGCGCAGGCGCGCGCCTATCAGGCCGTCGACCTGATCCGCTGGCCGGAAGGTTTTTGCCGCCGCGACATCGGCTGGCAGGCCGTGGAAGCCGAGAAGGCGCGGAACTAGGCTCACGTCATTCCGGACGGCGCCACGCGCCGATCCGGAATCCCGAGCTGTGGGCCACATTCCGGCATCCCAGAAATGCGCAATCAGCAGGCGGGGTTAGCAACCCCGATGATAATACCGCTACTGTGCATGGGGTTGTTTTCGACTCTTTGTCGGGGCCCCTCGCGACTGACCGATAAGGATGCAGAAGATGTCCGATCTCGCCGACCTCTATCCCGGTTTTGCCTCCGAATGGACCGACACCTCGTTCGGTCGCATCTTCGCGCGCGTCGGCGGCAAGGGGCCGCCGCTGCTGTTGCTGCACGGCTTCTCCGAGACGCATGTGATGTGGCACCGCGTCGCGCCCGGCTTGGCCTCCCAGTTCACGCTGATCATCGCCGACCTGCCGGGCTATGGCTGGTCCGATATGCCCGAGAGCGATGCGCTGCACATGCCCTACAGCAAGCGCGCGATGGCCAAGGCCATGGTCGAGATGATGGAGAAGCTCGGCCACGTCCACTTCGCGCTCGCCGGCCACGACCGCGGCGGCCGCGTGTCGTATCGCCTCGCGCTCGACCATCCCGGCCGGCTGTCGAAGCTCGCCGTGCTCGATATCCTGCCGACCTATAATTACTGGGAGCGGATGAACCGCGCCTATGCGCTGAAGATCTATCACTGGACCTTCCTCGCCCAGCCCGCGCCGCTGCCGGAGACGCTGATCGCAGGGCAAGGCGAGTTCTTCCTGCGCTTCAAGATGGCGAGCCAGACCAAGGCGAAGACGCTCGATGCGATCGACAAGCGTGCGCTCGAGCACTACATCGCCCCGTTCCGCGATCCCGCCCGCATTCACGCGATGTGCGAGGATTACCGCGCCGGCGCCACGATCGACTACGACCTCGACAAGGCCGATGTCGAAGCGGGCAAGAAGATCACCGTGCCCATGCTGGCGCTGTGGGGCAACGCCGGCATCGCCCAGGCCGCCGCGACCCCGCTCGACACCTGGAAGCAATGGGCGACCCATGTCGAGGGCATGCCGGTCGATTCCGGCCACTTCCTCACCGAGGAGAACCCCGACGTCACCGCGCAAGCGCTGCGGGACTTCTTCTCGGCCTGATCCTCGCCGTCCACCACACACTCATCTGTCATGCCCCGCCTTCGCGGGGCATGACAGCGGAGCGTGTGGCTAGTCAGCGCCGCTCGCGAAAGAACTCCTTGAGCAGCCGCGCCGCCTCGCTCTCACCGACGCCGGAATAGACATCCGGCGCGTGGTGGCAGGTCGGGGAGGCAAAGAACCGCACGCCCGACTCCACCGCGCCGCCCTTGGGGTCGGCGGCGCCGTAATAGAGCCGGCGGACCCTTGCAAAGGAGATCGCGCCCGCACACATGGTGCAGGGCTCCAGCGTCACGTAGAGGTCGCAGTCGACCAGCCGCTCGCTGCCGATCTTCTTCGCCGCCTCGCGCAGCGCAATGATCTCGGCGTGGCCGGTGGGGTCGTAATCGGTCAGCGTCCGGTTGGCGGCGGTGGCGATGACCTCGTAATTGCGGACCACCACGCAGCCGATCGGAACTTCGCCCGCCTTTCCGGCATTTTCGGCCGTTTTGAGCGCCAAATCCATGAAAGAGGGGGCTTTCAAGCCTCGTATCATCCGAAGAAACCTGCTAGTAGCTGCGCCTTCAGCAGAAGTGCTTATCGATTTTGCCTGAGCATGCGGCTCGCAATAAGCGCGCGCAATGCTTTCCGGCCATCCCCTGAGTGAGATTATCCATGCCTCGCGACAGCGACAAAGACAACGATTCCCGCGGCCGGCGAGGCCCCCCCAAAGGCGGCCGCAGCGGCAAGCCCCGCGGCCCCGAGAAGAAGTTCGCCAAGCGCGGCTTCGAGGGCAAGAGCGAGGGCAGGGGCGAGGGACGGGGCGACCGTGACAGCCGCCCGCCTCGCGAGGGTAAACCGTTCCGCCGCCGCGAGGAGGGCGATGCCCCCCGCCGCGATTTTTCCGACCGACCCCGCTTCAAGCGCGACGACCGCAGCAGCGAGGGCCGCGGCGAGCGCAGCTTCAAGCCGCGCGGCGACCGCCCCTTCTCCGATCGTCCCTCCCGCGATGGCGATAAGCGGCCGTTCAAGCCGCGTGGGGATCGTCCGTCCTATGGCCGCGACGACCGTCCGCCACGCAGCCGGGATCGCGACGATGCACGTCCCGCCGGTCGCTTCGGCGACAAGAAGTTCGGCGACAAGCGGCCCTATGCGCCGCGCGGCGAGCGTCCGGAGCGCAAGTTCGACGGCGAGCGGAAGTTTTCGCGAGGCGGACCGGATCGCGGTCCGCGCGAGGATCGTGGCGAGCGCAGCTTCAAACCACGTGGTGACCGCCCGAATTTCGATCGTGGTGATCGCGCGCCGCGCGGCGAGCGTCCGGAGCGCAAGTTCGACGGCGAGCGAAAGTTTTCGCGAGGCGGGCCAGATCGCGGCCCGCGCAAGGATTTCGGCGGCCGCGATCGGGGCGAGGACAAGCCCTGGCAGAAGCGCGACGATCGTCGCGAAGGCGGCCATGGCGACGACCGTCCGCGCTTCTCCCGTTCGCGCGATGACCGCGCATCGGGCGATCGTCCGTTCCGGGACCGCCCGAAATTCGATCGTCCGCGCGAGCGGCCGGAAGGGCGCACGGATTGGCAGGAGCATCCGCGCAACGAAGGCCGCTTCCGCGACCGTCCGCGCCGCGAGAACGAGGACGAGAGCCGGATTTTCGAGAAGCGTCCGGCCTTCGGCGGCCGTGGTGCCTATCGTGAGCGCGATCGTGACTTCGAAGGACGTCCGCGCCGCGACGAGGCGCCGAAGCCGAAGAAGGAAGGCGAGCGCATCGCCAAGGCTCTTGCACGTGCGGGCCTCGCCTCGCGCAGGGATGCCGAGGAGATGGTCACGCAGGGCCGCGTCACCGTCAACGGCCGCGTCATCAATTCGCCGGCGCTCGACATCACCAAGAACGACGTCGTTCTGGTCGACGGCAAGCCGTTGCCGGAGCGCGAGCGTACGCGGCTGTTTCTCTACCACAAGCCGCGCGGGTTGATGACCACGCATGACGATCCCGAGGGCCGTCCCACCGTGTTCGACAATCTGCCCGAAGGCCTGCCGCGGCTGATCTCGATCGGCCGGCTCGACTTCAACACCGAGGGCCTGTTGCTGCTCACCAATGACGGCGGCCTCGCGCGTACGCTCGAACTGCCCGACACCGGCTGGCTGCGCCGCTATCGCGTGCGCGCCCATGGCGACGTCACCCAGGCGCAGCTCGACCAGCTCAAGGAAGGCATCGAGGTCGAGGGCGTCAAATACGGGCCGATCGAGGCGACGCTGGAGCGCGACCAGGGCGCCAATGTCTGGCTGGTGTTCGCGATCCGCGAAGGCAAGAACCGCGAGGTGCGCAACGTCTGCGCCCATCTCGGGCTTGAGGTGAACCGGCTGATCCGCGTCTCCTACGGTCCGTTCCAGCTCGGCGAAGTCCCCGAGGGTCAGGTCGAGGAGGTCCGTGCGCGCGTGCTGCGCGATCAGCTCGGCGACAAGGTGATCGAAAAATCGGGCGCGCAGTTCGACGTGCCGAAGAAATCTTCGAGCGAGGGCGAGAAGACGTCCAAGCGCGCCGTGATCGCCGACCGCAAGGGTCGCCGCGTGCTGGTGCAGCGTACCGGCAGTGACGAAGCCCGCGAGCGCAATGAGGAGGAGGCCAACGGCTACGGCCCGCCGCGCCGCCCCAAGCGCGGCTATCACGGCAAGCGCGACCTGGCGCCGCGGGAGGACTAGCTTGCGTGTCGTCGGCGGTCGTTTGAAGGGGCGCAATCTCGCCTCACCGTCTTCGCGCGACATCCGTCCCACGGCGGATCGCTTGCGCGAGTCCGTGTTCAACATCCTCGTGCATGCCTATGACGATCCGATTCCGGACGCGCGCGTGCTCGATCTCTTTGCCGGCACCGGGGCGCTCGGCATCGAGGCGTCCTCGCGCGGCGCGAAGTTCACTCTGTTCGTGGACAACGGAGCGGAAGCACGCGCGCTGCTGCGCAAAAACGTCGAGTCGCTCGGGCTCGGCGGGGTGACAAAAGTCTATCGCCGCGATGCGACCGATCTCGGCCCCGCGCATCCCGTCGAGCCGTTCTCACTGGTGTTCCTCGATCCGCCCTACGGCAAGGGCTTTGCGGAGAAGGCGCTGGCGTCCTTGCGCGATGGCGGCTGGCTCACGCCGGGTGCGCTGCTGGTGGTGGAAGAGGCGAAGGCCGCGCAGTTCACGGCGCCGGAAGGCTATGAGGAGCTGGAGCGGCGGACGTATGACGACACGGAGTTCGTGTTTCTGCGTAGGGCGGATTAGCGAAGCGTAATCCGCCACTGTCTCGTTCCGCGGAGACAGAAGAGGTGGATTACGCCTTCGGCTAATCCACCCTGCGGCACTACGAGATCATCGCCGCCCGAACAGCTTCTCGACGTCCGACAACTTCAGCTCCACATAGGTCGGCCGGCCGTGATTGCACTGGCCCGAGTTCGGCGTCTCCTCCATCTCGCGGAGCAATGCGTTCATCTCCTCCGGCCGCAGTCTGCGTCCGGCGCGCACCGAGCCGTGGCAGGCCATGGTGGCGGCGACATGCATCAGGCGACGTTCCAGCGGCAGAGCCTCGTCCCACTCGGCCATGTGCTCGGAAAGATCGCGCAAGAGGCCGCCCGCATTGGTCTTGCCCAGCAGCGAGGGCGTCTCGCGCACGGCGACCGCGCCGGGGCCGAAGGATTCGATCGCGAGACCGAAGGACGCGAGCTCTTCGCTGCGCTCGAGCAACCGCTCCACCGTTGCCTCGTCCATCTCGACGATTTCGGGGATCAGCAGGATTTGCCTCTGCACGCCGTTTTCGGCGAGTGACGCCTTGAGCCGCTCATAGACGATGCGCTCATGCGCGGCGTGCTGGTCGACGATGATGAGACCATCGCGGGTTTGCGACACGATGTAGGTCTCGTGCAGTTGCGTGCGCGCCGCGCCGAGCGGGCGATCGACGAGATCGGCCACGGGCTGCGGGTCGAACCGCACATCCGCACTGGGCGCGCCGACATCGAAGGCGGCCTGCGCGCGCTCGGCGAAAGCGGGTGCGGCTGCGCCGTCGAATGCCGGCATCGGGGCAACCGGTGCGGAAGGCGAGGCCCGCCAGTCCCAGCTTGCAGGACGCGGCGGCGTGAACGCAGGCCGGAACGAGGATAGCGCACTCCCGCCGCTATTGGCGGCGGTGCGGCGGCCTTCGCGCGCGAGACCTTCCTTCAGCCCATGCACGATCAGCGCACGCACGAGGCCGGCATTGCGGAAGCGCACCTCGGTCTTGGCCGGATGCACATTGGCGTCGACCTCGCGCGGGTCGAGCGTCACGAACAGGGCCAGCACCGGATGCCGGTCGCGCGGCAGATAATCGGCATAGGCGCCGCGCACCGCGCCCAGGATCAGCTTGTCGCGCACCGGCCGGCCATTGACGAAGAGATATTGCCCGAGTGCGTTGGCCTTGGTCAGCGCGGGGGCGGCGGCGTAGCCGGCGACGACGACGCCCTCGCGCTCGGCATGGACTTCGAAAGCATGGCTACGGAACTCCGCGCCCAGGATATCGCCAAGCCGCGTCAGCCGTCCGGCCGCGCCGGGTAGCGCAGCAGCCCAAGTCACCGGCGCGCGCTCTTCGCCCGCGAGCGTGAAGGCGACGTCGGGCCTTGCCATCGCCAGCCG
The DNA here is from genome assembly GCF_004114955.1 of Bradyrhizobium guangzhouense. Taxonomy (NCBI): domain Bacteria; kingdom Pseudomonadati; phylum Pseudomonadota; class Alphaproteobacteria; order Hyphomicrobiales; family Nitrobacteraceae; genus Bradyrhizobium; species Bradyrhizobium guangzhouense. The sequence continues at coordinate 6,310,380 of NZ_CP030053.1, read as the reverse complement.
TCGCACCACCTCGCGGATCGCTTCGGCCTCGGTGCGGTCGGTCTTCAGGAATTTCAGCCGTGCCGGCGTTGCATAGAAGAGGTCGCTGACCTCGACGCGGGTGCCGTGCGCGAGCGCGGCCGGCATGATCTCGGACTTCTCGCCGCCCTCGACCGTGAGTGCCCAGGCGTGTGGCTCACTCGCATGCCGCGTGGTGATCGACAGCCGCGCCACCGAGCCGATCGACGGCAGGGCCTCGCCGCGGAAGCCGAGGGTGCGGATCTGGAGCAAATCCTCGTCGTCGAGCTTGGATGTCGCGTGGCGCTCGACGGCGAGCGCAAGGTCCTTCGCGGTCATGCCGCTGCCGTCGTCGGTAATGCCGATCCGCCGCCGCCCGCCGCCATCGGTGAAGACGTCGATGCGGCTCGCACCGGCATCGATGGCATTCTCGACGAGTTCCTTGACCACGCTCGCCGGGCGCTCGACCACCTCGCCGGCGGCGATGCGGTTGACGACCTGTTCTGGAAGCTGGCGGACGGGCATGCGAGACTCAATGGGGTGTTCTGTGGGCCAATTTAGTCCCGCTCGCCCGCAATTGCATGGGGCAAGTCCCGGATGCCCACATGCCCGTTGCCGCGGAGGAACAGGCTTCCCTAGTCGTCGAAGCGGCCGCCGCGGCCGGCCTTCACGTCGCTGCGGCGCTTCTTGCCGTCGAGCCGGCGCTGCTTGGAGCCAAACGTCGGCTTGGTTGCACGGCGTGGCGTCGGCCGGATCATCGTTTCGGTCAGCATCTCGACGAGTCGATCGATAGCGTCCTGCCGGTTGCGTTCCTGGGTGCGGAAGCGCTGGGCATGGATTACGATCACGCCGTCCTTGGTCATGCGCTGCCCCGCGATGCGCGCGAGCCGGATCGCCGCATCCTCCGGGATGGTCAGCTTGCGCGTGTTGAAACGCAACTGGGCCGCGGTCGACAATTTGTTGACGTTCTGCCCGCCCGGGCCGGAGGCGCGGACAAAGCCGATCTCGATGTCGTCCTCGTCGATGACGAGATCGCGTGATATCCGCAGCATGATGGCACCATTCGTGACATCAGGACATATCTCGGAATGTCCATGTTCGGCAATGGCGGGACGGCGGAAACGCAAATGGCCGGGCGAGCCCGGCCATTTCAGGCAACGTCAGGAGACGTCAGTTCGACTTCGTCACCGGTGCGGCCGCCGGTTGCGCGGCAGCCTGCGGTGCGCGGCCAACGATCACCGTCAGGAGCCCCTGGCTCCACAGTCGCTTGGCCGCGGCCTTGGCATCGTCCAGGGTCACAGCATCGACGATGGCGTTGCGCTTTTCGATATAATCGATCGGCAACTTGTCCTGCTGATACTGCAGCAAAGCCTGCGCGAGCTTGGAGGAGGTGTCGAGCACCAGCATCTGCGAACCCTTCAGATAGGACTTGGCCTCGTCGAGCTCCTTCTGGGTCGGACCCTCGTCGGCCATGCGGCGGACCTCTTTCTCGATGGCATCTATGGTGTCGCCGGCACGGTCGGCGCGGGTGCCGGTGTTGCCGATGAAGATTCCCGAATGTTCCATCCAGAGCAGCGATTCGAATACCGAATAGGCCAGCCCGCGCTTCTCGCGGACTTCGCGATAAAGCCGCGAGGACAGGCCGCCGCCACCCAGGATATGGTTGACGACATAGGCCGCCATGAAATTCGGATCGTTACGCATCACGCCGGGACCGCCGAAGGTGATCACGGTCTGCGGCACGTCGAGCGGCACGAAGGCGCGCTGCGGCGGCTTTGCAGCCTCGACGTCGGGGACCGGTGTCAGAGTGGCTTTGGCGGGCAAGCTGCCAAACGTGTGGTCGAGCAGCTTGCCCAAGGTCGCCGGATCGACGTCGCCCACCACAGCGATCTTCAGCGTGTCCTTGGCGAGGATGCGGCCGACATAATCCTTCATGTCCGCGACCGTGATCGTCGGCACGCTCTCCAGCGTGCCGCTGGTCTGCCGTCCATAGGGATGATCGCCGAAGGTCATCTCCAGGAATTTGCGGCTCGCGAGCGAGGTCGGGTTTGTGGTGTCGCGGCGCAGGCCCGAGATGACCTGCGAACGGATGCGCTCGACATCGACCGTGTCGAAATGCGGCGAGGTCAGCGCGGACCGCAGCAGATCGAAGGCCTCGTCCTTGTTGTCCCTCAGCATGCGAAGGCTGCCGCGGAAGGTGTCGCGGGTGGCGCTGAAGGAGAGCTCGATGGCGCGGCGGTCGAGCCGCTCGTGGAACGTCTTGGAATCGAGATCGCCGGAGCCCTCGTCGAGCAGGTCGCCGACGAGATTGGCAACGCCGGGCTTGTCCTTGGGATCCTGCGCCGAGCCGCCGGCAAAGGAATATTCCATGGCGATCAGCGGCACGGTCGCATCCTGGACGAACCATGCCTCGATGCCGCCCGGCGACACCAGGTGCTGGATCTTTGCTGCGGCCTGCGACGGCGAGGCGGAGGCGAGCGCGAGCGCCGCGCCGGTAACGAAGGCGAACGCGACGTGGCGTGCGCGAAGGAAAGGATAGGTCACGAACGCTTCTCCTCGCGCTTGGCAGCGGTGCTGGTATCCTTGATCAGATAGCCGGTCACCGAGCGGTTCTTTTCGAACCATTTTTGCGCGGCTGCACGGACCTGCTCGGCGGTGACGGCGCGGATGCGGTCGGGCCAGCTCCTGATATCCTCGATCGACAGGCCCGTGGTCAGTGCGCCGCCATACCAGCGTGCCAGCACCGCCTGATTGTCCTGGGCGTAGATCGCTTCCGCAATGAGCTGGGTCTTGACCCGCTCGAGATCCTCGGCACGGATCGGGTTCTGCGCGACATCGGCGATCACGCCGTCGATGGCCTGCTCGACCTCGGCGAAGCTGACGCCTGATTTCGGCGAGGCCGAGATCGCGAACTGGGTCGGATCGAGCGAGATGCTGGAATAGCTGGCGCTGGCGGAGACTGCGAGCGGCTTGTCGACGACCAGTGCGCGGTAGAGATAGGAGTTGCTGCCGCTGCCGATCAACTGCGCGAGCACGTCGAGAGCGGCGCTCTCGCCGGCCGCGGCCGTCGTCGCCGAGGGCACCAGATAATAGCGGCGCAGGCTCGGCTGCTCGACGCGCGGGTCGGACAGTGTGACGGTGCGCGGCGCCGCCGGCTCCGGCTCCTGCGGGCGGATGCGCCGCGCCGGGATCGCCGGCTGGGCCGGGATCGGGCCGAAATTGCGCTCGACCAGCGGACGCACATCGGCGGCCTCGACATCGCCGGCGATCACCAGGATCGCATTGTTCGGCGCGTAGAACCGGCGATAGAAGGCAAGCGCATCCTCGCGGTTGAGCTTCTCGATCTCCTGGTGCCAGCCGATCACCGGCCGGCCGTAGGGATGATTGAGATAGAGCGCGGCCATGATCTGTTCGTTGAGGCGCGCGTCGGGGCTGTTGGCAACGCGCATATTGTACTCCTCGAGCACGACGTCACGCTCGGGCAGCACGTTCTCGTCCTTGAGGACCAGGCCGGTCATGCGATCGGCCTCGAACGCCATCATGGTCGGCAGCTGCTCTTTCGGCACGCGCTGGTAATAGTTGGTGTAGTCGACCGAGGTCGAAGCGTTCTCGTTGCCGCCGACGCGGAGCACGGTCTGGGAGAATTCGCCGACCGGATGTTTCTCGGTGCCCTTGAACATCAGATGTTCGAGGAAGTGGGCGAGACCGGATTTGCCCGGCGTCTCGTCGGCCGAGCCGACCTTGTACCAGATCATTTCCGTGACCACGGGCGTGCGGTGATCCGGGATCACCACGACCTGGAGGCCGTTGGGAAGCGTGAAGCTGGCGGGCGGTGCGGAGGTGACCGTGGTCTGGGCGAATGCGCTGCCGACGTCGAGGGCAGATGTCGAGAGCAGCGCGGCGAAGAGGCAGGCAATCGATCGGTGTGAGGACATCACGATCCTTGTGAAAGCCCGGACACTGATATCCGGGCGTGAAAGCACGGCATGCTACACCGCGCGATTTTGAGCTTCGGGTCACGAAGCAGAGAACGCGGTCGAATTGTACTTAAAAATAGGTCATCTGCCGCATCCGGCCTACACCGGACAATTGCGGCGTGTGCGCGCCCGACAAGGAGCCTATTGCACCTTTTCCTTGCCCGACTGGACGTCGAAATAGGTCTTCCGCGTCGTGTCCTCTCCGGAGCCATAGACGTAGTTCGGCGAAGGCGTCTGATATCCCGGCGGCGGTTCGACCAGCGATTCGCGCGGCGGCTCGCTCGTGAATGGCTTTGACTCGGGCTTGCTGCCCTTGAACATGCCCAACAGACCGCCGGTATAGCCCAGCTCGGCCGGGCTCATCGTCGGGTTGTTGATGTTGCTGCCCGGCGGGGGCGGTTGATTGGTGGCCTGCTGCGGGCCCGTCTTGTGGGCGTTCAACTCAGCGGGCGACAGCGGCTGGATGTCCTTCAAGTACTGCTGCTGAGGTGACCGGTTGCCCGCCTTCTTCCGCAGGGCGATGGCCTCCTGACGACGCTTCTCGTCGGGATCCTTCGGCCAGTTCGGTGCGTTCTTCGCCTCAGAGCTGGGCGGCGGCAAGTCAAGGCTCGGCGGCACCACCAGCGGTGACCGCTCGCGGTACTCGATGCCCTTCTTCTCCATGCCCTTGGCGCCGAGGCCGGACATCAGATTGTCGATGAGCTTCTCTTCGAAGGTCATGTCGTCGTCGTCATCATCGTCGCCGGCGCGGACCGGGCCTGCCGACATCACAAGGCCGATACCGAGTGCGACGGCCGACAATTTCAGCGCCAGCCAAAGTCCCCGCCGAGAGTCTCGACCCATCGAACTGCTGGTTCCGAAGCTGCGCATACCTGTACCTGTTCCATTTTGTGGCAGTGGCATCTTGCCGCGTCTCGCGCGACCACGCCTCGCCAAGCAAGGTTCCGCCTCCGGCCCGTATCGGCCGGGATCAGGGCGCTTTTACGGCGGGTACCCCAAGGAAGGAATCATACAATAGGGCCGCCACCCCAGCAACGATGGCCACGTCCGCGAGGTTGAAGACGTACCAATTGTAGGTATTTCCGCCGATTTCGACGTGGAACAGGGCGAAATCGACCACCGCGCCATAGGCGAAGCGATCGATGCCATTGCCGATGGCGCCGCCGATGATCAGGCCCAGTGCGACCGTGGCGAGCCGGGTCTGCGACCGCGCCATCCAGATCGCAAGCGCAATCACCGCGACGGCCTTCACCGCCATCAGCGCGATTTGCGCCGACTGGCTGTCGTTCTGCAGCCAGCCAAAGCTGATCCCGATATTCCAGGCCAGCACCAGATCGAAGAACGGCGTCACCTTGACCACGCCCCGGCGGGCAAGGTCGAAGCCGTTCAGCAGCCAGAGCTTCGAGGCCTGGTCGGCCACGAGTGTCACGATGGCGGCGATGATGCCGGCTCTGAGCGGGGTCATGTGCCTGCCAAAAGCACAGTTGTCGTCCCGGCGAAGGCCGGGACCCATACTCCGAGGCGGTCGTTGGTTGAAAGACTCGGAGTCATCGGCCTTTGCGACGATCAGCAGCGGTGGTTATGGGTCCCGGCCTTCGCCGGGACGACGATTGAGATTTAGATGCTAACCCCCAACGCCTTCCACTCGCGCAGCGCCTTGGCGTCGCGCGGGGTGACGTCGGGATATTCGGCATCCTCGCCGACAGTAGGCGAGATCTTCCAGGAGCGGGCGCATTTGGTGCCGACGGCCTTCTCGACCACCACCGCGACGCCAGGCACTGCATCGAGACGGAATGCAGAGGCCGGCGCCTCGCCCTCGTGCACCTCGTAATTGGAGGTGATGCAGATCTCGGCGAGATCGGTGTCGAACAGCGTCGCCAACATGTCGCGGTCGGCGACATAGATTACCGGCGAGGCCTCGAGTGAGGAGCCGATGTTCTTGGCGGCGCGTTCGAGCTCGAGCGCGCCGGTGACGACACGGCGGACGTTGCGGATCGTCTCCCATCTCGCGGCGAGCTTGTCGTCGCGCAGCTTTTCGAGGCCTTCCGGGAACAGCGTCAGATGCACCGACGGTTCGGCATCCGGCCTGTACATGCGCCAGCCCTCCTCCGCGGTGAAGCTCAGGATCGGCGCCAGCCATTTCAGGATCGAATTGCACAACAGGTCGATCGTGGTCAGCGCAGCCTTGCGCGTCAGCGAGGACGGCGGATCGCAATAGAGCGTGTCCTTGCGGATATCGAAATAGAACGCCGAGAGCTCGCTGTTCATGAAGGCGGACAAGGTCGCGACCACGCTCTTGTAGTCGAACGTCTCATAGGCCTTGCGGACCAGTTCCGCGCGGAGCGCGAGCTCGTGCAGCATCAGCCGCTCGAGCTCGGGCATCTCGGCGGGCGCGACGGCGTCGGCGTGCCTGTAGTGATGCAAGGTGCCGAGCATCCAGCGCACGGTGTTGCGCAGCTTGCGGTAGGTCTCGACCGTGTTCTTCAGGATCTCGGGCCCGATGCGCTGATCGTCGGTATAGTCGCAGGACGCGACCCAGAGCCGCAGGATGTCGGCGCCGGATTCCTTGATGACGGCCTGCGGCTCGATGGTGTTGCCGAGCGACTTCGACATCTTGCGGCCGTCCTCGGCCTGGGTGAAGCCGTGCGTCAGCACGATGTCGTAGGGCGCGCGGCCGCGCGTGCCGCAGCTCTCCAGCAGCGAGGAGTGGAACCAGCCGCGATGCTGGTCCGAGCCTTCGAGATACATCACGGTATCGGTGCCGCCGTCGACCTTGCGCTTGATGCCTGATAGCCCCGGGAATTGCACGGGGTCTTCCAGCACGAAGGCGTGCGTCGAGCCGGAATCGAACCAGACGTCGAGAATGTCGTCGACCTTCTGCCAGCCTTCGCTTGCGCGCGACCCGAGGAAGCGCTCGCGCGCGCCCGTCGCGTACCAGGCGTCCGCGCCTTCCTTTTCGAAGGCATCGCCGATGCGGGTGTTGACGGCCTCGTCCTGAAGGATCTCGGCGGAGCCGTCGCCCTTCTCGCGCACGAACACGGCGATCGGCACGCCCCAGGCGCGCTGACGCGAGATCACCCAGTCGGGGCGTGCCTCGATCATGCCGTTGATGCGGTTCTCGCCCGACGGCGGCACCCATTGCGTCACCGAGATCGCGTGCAGCGCGCGGGCGCGCAAGGTGTCGCCCGATTTGGTCTTGCCGTCGCTCGCAATGTCCTTGTCCATCGCGATGAACCATTGCGGCGTGTTGCGGAAGATCACCGGCTTCTTCGAGCGCCAGGAGTGCGGATATTGATGCTTGAGCCGGCCGCGCGCGAGCAGCTTGCCGCCCTCGATCAGCGCCTTGATCACGGCCTCGTTGGCGTCGCCCTTCTCGCCCTTGTCGTTGATGACGCGCTTGCCCGTGAAGCCCGGCGCCTGATCGGTATAGGCACCGTTCTCGTCGACGGTGTACGGGATCGCGCTGTTGATGCCGCGGGCATCGAGCTCGCGCGTATTCGCCATCCAGACGTCGAAGTCTTCGCGGCCGTGGCTGGGCGCAGTGTGCACGAAGCCGGTGCCGGTGTCGTCGGTGACGTGGTCGCCGGACAACAGGGGCACGGTGAATTCATAGCCGCCGGAAAGCCCCTTGAGCGGATGGGCGCATTCGATCGCGTCCATGGTATCGCCGGGGATGTCGCGGACCTTCTCGAAAGCGGTGACGCGCGCCTGCTTGAACACCTCTTCGGCAAGCGCGTCGGCGAGGATCAGGAGATCGCCGGTCTTGGCCCAATTGTCGGCAGGCGCATCCGTCACCTTGTAGAGGCCATAGGCGATCTTCGGCGAGAACGAGATGGCGCGGTTGCCTGGCAAGGTCCAGGGCGTGGTGGTCCAGATCACGACACTTGCGGACGCCAGCGCGCCATGCGCGGGCGAGGTCACCGGGAATTTCACCCAGACCATGTCCGACGTGTAGTCCTCGTACTCGACCTCGGCCTCGGCGAGCGCGGTCTTCTCGACCACGCTCCACATCACCGGCTTGGAGCCGCGATAGAGCGTGCCGTTGGCCGCGAACTTCATCAGTTCGCGCGCGATCTGGGCTTCGGCCGAATAATTCATCGTGGCGTAGGGATGCGCCCAGTCGCCGATCACGCCGAGACGCTTGAATTCCTCGCGCTGCACGTTGAGCCAGTGCGTGGCGTAGGCGCGGCACTCTTTCCGGAAATCGATCATCGCTGCGCTGTCGCGGAAGTCGGGCTTCTGCTTGCCCTTCTTGCGATAGTTCTCCTCCTCGACCTTCCACTCGATCGGCAGGCCGTGGCAGTCCCAGCCGGGCACATAGTTGGAATCGAAGCCGAGCATCTGCTGGCTCTTGGTGACGAGATCCTTGAGGATCTTGTTCAGCGCCGTGCCGATATGGATGTTGCCGTTGGCATAGGGCGGGCCGTCATGCAGCACGAACTTGTCGCGGCCTCGGGCCGCCTCGCGCAGCTTCTCGTAGAGGCCGATCTCGTACCAGCGCTTGAGAATCTCCGGCTCGCGCTGCGGCAGGCCGGCGCGCATCGGAAATTCGGTCTGCGGCAGGAACAGAGTTTTCGAATAGTCTTTGGCTTCAGACTTTTGGGACTTCTGCGGCTTTTCGGACATGAGGTTGACTGGCTCGGAATGGCGCGGGAACGGATGGCGATGCGGAATCGCGGGGTGAAACGACGAAATCCCGGTCTTGCGCCGAGCCTTGAGGCTCAGGCGGAAGCCGGGCCGCTAATCCCTATGATGCGCCGCGCAAACATGGGCTCTCCATAGCAGGAGGGCGGAGGAAGCGCAAAGGTCCGGCTGGGCCGGCTCTGAGCCCTCAATCGACGGTCCCAAGCCGCGGAAACGCGTCCGGGGCGGCCGCCAGCATGGCGCGGGCACGGGCGGAATCGTCGTTCATCTGGCGGATCAGGGCGTCGATATCGCCAAATTTCAGCTCCTCACGAATGAAGCCGACAAAGGCGCAGTCCAGCGCCTGGCCATAAAGGTCGCCCTTGAAGTCGAACAGGAAGATTTCCAGCAGCGGCGCGCCATTATCAAAGGTCGGCCGGCGGCCGAAGCTCGCCACCCCGTTCAGCCGCACCTGATCCTTTCCCTGGCCGCGGCCGACCCGCACCGCGTAGATGCCGTGCTTGAGGCCGCAATTTGCATCGAGCCGGATGTTGGCGGTGGGATAGCCGAGGTCGCGCCCGCGCTTCTCGCCATGGATGACCTCGCCGGTGATGAACCAGGGCGCGCTCAGCATGGTCGAGGCCTCGTCGATGAGCCCCTCCGCGAGTGCGATCCGGATGGCGCTGGAGGAGACCGGCCGCTCGTCGATATCGACATGCGGCTGCACGTCGACCTCGATGCCGAGCCGGGGAGCCTCGTTCACCAGCAGGCCTGGCGAGCCGACCCGGCCCTTGCCGAAATGAAAGTCGTAACCGACCGCGATGCCGCTGACGCCAAGGCGCCCGATCAGCTCATGGTGAATGAAATCTTGCGCGGTCGTCCCGGCTCTCGCCTTGTCGAAGGTCATGACCACGGCGCCGGCGAGCCCGGTCCCGGCCAGCAGCCGTAGCTTGGCCCGCTCGTCCGTCAGGCGGAATTGCGGGGTGTTGGGGCTGAAAAACCGGCGCGGATGCGGCTCGAAGGTCAGCGCCAGCGCAGGGCGGCCATGCGCCCGGCCCATTTCCAGGGCTGCCGCAATGACGGCCCGATGGCCGAGATGGACCCCGTCGAAATTGCCCATGGCGACCACCGCGCCCTTCACGATGGCAGAATCCGGCGTGGTATCGCGGATAACGGTAAATTGCGGGGCCATCAGGGGAATTCTCGAGGCGGCGGGACCGGCCGGGACCGTGGCGTGACCCGGCCGATGAAGTCAAGCGGAAGGGGGCCGCCGCAACAGCCCTCATTTCGGTTCGTCACGGGCCGCCCCAGTTAACGCGCTGTTTAACGCCTTGATGCTAGTGCTTTGGGAAGAGGGAACTGAGGGGCAGCGCCTGTCAGCTCCGATTTTGAATATTCCTGGGTATGCGTTGGGGGAGTCGAGATGGCGGTTGATTTGTCGATGCCGGTTCTGGTGGTGGATGACTATAGCACCATGATCCGTATCATTCGGAATCTGCTGAAGCAGCTTGGCTTCGATAATATCGATGATGCCAGCGACGGTTCGGCGGCGCTGAACAAGATGCGCGGCAAGAAGTACGGGCTCGTGATCTCCGACTGGAACATGGAGCCGATGACGGGTTACGATCTGCTTCGCGAAGTGCGCGCGGATCCGAACCTCGCCACCACGCCCTTCATCATGATCACGGCGGAATCGAAGACCGAGAACGTGATCGCGGCCAAGAAGGCCGGCGTGAACAACTACATCGTCAAGCCGTTCAACGCGGCGACGCTGAAGACCAAG